>CACMRE010000009.1:0-26141 GCA_902616025.1 uncultured Pelagibacteraceae bacterium
TAGTAACTGCAAAAAAAACAAAATGAGTAAAAACCAAATTAATTTACCCAAAACAGCTTTTTCAATGAAAGCTAATTTACCAATTAGAGAGCCAGAAATTTTAAAACTTTGGAAAAAAATTGATCTTTATAAAGAGTTAAGGAATTCAAGAAAAGGAGAGGAAAAATTTGTTCTCCACGATGGTCCCCCGTATGCAAATGGAAATATACATATGGGTACAGCTTTAAATAAAATATTAAAAGATATTATCGTAAAGTTTCATCAAATGGATGGTAAAGACTCTGTTTATGTTCCAGGTTGGGATTGTCATGGTTTACCTATCGAATGGAAAATTGAGGAACAATACAAAAAAAATAAAAAAAATAAGAACGATGTTCCGATTGTAGAATTTAGAAAAGAATGCCGAACTTTTGCTGAAAAATGGATAGAGGTTCACAAAGACCAATTTAAAAGATTAGGTGTTGTTGGTGATTGGGAAAACTATTATTCAACAATGAGTTATGATGCAGAGGCACAAATTGTAAGAGAACTTGGAAAATTTTTAAAAGAAGGAAGTCTTTACAGAGGATTTAAACCAGTTTTATGGTCAACTGTAGAAAAAACTGCCTTAGCTGATGCCGAGGTTGAATATCAAGACCATAAATCTGATACGATCTATGCTTGTTTTCCAGTTAAATCATCAAAAATAAAAGAACTTAATGATTGTGATATTGTTATATGGACAACCACCCCTTGGACGATACCAGCAAACAAAGCCTTAGCATACAATGAAAGCTTAGATTACTTAATAATTCAAATTAATGATGAGGGAAATTTTAAAAATAAAAAAATTGTTATCGCTGAGGCACTACTAGACTCTGTTTTAAAAGATTGTGAGATTAAAGAATTTGAAAACCTTAAGAAATTTAAAGGTAAAGATTTAAAAGATACTATCTGTAAGCATCCATTTTTTGATTTAGGGTATGATTACGATATTCCAATGTTAGAAGCACGTTTTGTAACCACTGAACAAGGAACAGGAATTGTTCATTGTGCACCAAGTCATGGACCTGACGATTTTAATCTTTGTTTAAATAACGGAATAAAGGCAATTGAGACAGTAGATGATGATGGAAAATATACAAATAATGTTTCTCTATTTGAAGGTTTACATATTTTTAAGGCTAACCCAATTGTGATCGAAAAATTGAAAGATCAAAATAAACTTCTTTCAAATGGTGTATTGGTTCATTCATATCCTCATTCGTGGAGATCAAAAGCACCCTTAGTTCATAGAGCGACACCGCAATGGTTTATTTCTATGGAAAGTCATAAACTGAGAAGTAAGGCTTTAAAAGCAATAGATGATACGATCTTTTATCCAAGTAAAGGTAAAGAAAGATTAAAATCAATGATCGAGACAAGGCCAGATTGGTGTGTGTCAAGACAAAGAGTTTGGGGTGTACCACTTCCTATATTTGTAAATAAAAAGTCTAATGAAATTTTAATAGACGATGGAGTATTTGAAAATATTGCTAAAATTTATGAGAAAGAAGGTTCTGATTGTTGGTTTTCAGATGACCCTCAAAAATTTTTAGGTAGTAAATATAAAGCAGAAGATTTTGAAAAGCTTAGCGATATTGTTGAAGTTTGGTTTGATAGTGGATCAACCCACTCTTTTGTATTGGAGAAGAGAAAAGACCTTAAATGGCCTGCATCAATGTATTTAGAGGGTTCTGATCAACATAGGGGTTGGTTTCACTCCTCTTTATTAGAGTCATGTGGAACAAGAGGTAAGGCACCTTTCGAGTCTATATTATCTCATGGGTTTGTTGTGGATGGAAAAGGTCTTAAAATGTCAAAATCTCTTGGAAATGTAATTGCACCTGAGGATATTTTGAAAAAATATGGTGCTGATATTTTAAGAATTTGGGTTGCTGCATCAAATTATGCTGAAGATTTAAGAATAGATTATTCTATTTTGGACCAGCATTCTGAGTCTTATCGTAAAATTAGAAATACATTTAGATATTTATTAGGAAATATAAATGATAAATATGAGGATATTAATTTTGATAAAATTGATGTCGAAAGCTTGCCGGAGCTAGAGAAATTTATGTTAAGTAAGATTCATTCTCTTAACAACAAATTTGAAAATTATTTTAAAAAATATGATTTTCACAATCTTTATAAAGAATTGTTGAATTTTTGCACAACAGATTTGTCAGCATTCTATTTTGATATAAGAAAGGATACTTTATATTGTGATCCAATTAATTCTGAGAAAAGAAAATCTTGTGTTACAATTTTGAATGTTTTATTAAAATCTTTACTAAGATGGTTCGCTCCAATATTGTCTTTTACAACTGAGGAAATACATCAACTGATATCAAAGAATAGTAAAAGCATCCATTTAGAAAAATTTCTTATTTTTCCAGATAAATTTAAAAATGAACAGCTTACAGAAAGATGGTCTCAATTAATAAAAATTAGAGATATATGTAACATTAGTATCGAGGAAAAAAGAGCTAACAAAGAAATTGGTTCAAGCTTAGAAGCAGAACTTAAAATCAAATTAAATGAAAAATATAAAGATATAATCTCAAAAATTGATTTATCAGAGCTTTGCATAGTATCAAAAACACAAATTAATTTTGATGAAGGTTCAGATATTCTAGTTGAAACTAAGAAAGCCCTGGGTGATAAATGTCCTGTGTGTTGGAAAATAAGTGTTGAGCCCTGTGAGCGACATCCTCAATAATGTCTAAATATTTAAATAAAAGTTTTATTGTTAGCCTTTTTATAATTTTAAGTATTTTTGGCCTCGATAGGTTCACCAAAGTCTATGTTATTTCTGAAAATGAAAAAAATTTGTCGTCTGAATTATTTGTATCAAAATTTTTGAATATCAATTTAATTTATAATGAAGGAATAGCATTTGGTTTGTTATCATTTGATCAAAGTCATATGTACAATATTTTAACAATTTTAATTGCGGCTGTAATTTTAATTATTTTTTTTATGACTTTAAAAAGTGGTGGTCTTAAAAAATATTCACTTTTAATGATATTTGGTGGAGCCCTAGGTAATTTGTATGATCGAATTTTTTTTAAGGCTGTGCCAGACTTTATTGATTTTCATATCGGAAATTTTCATTGGTTTATTTTTAATGTATCGGATATATTTATTTCATTAGGAGTATTATTTTTGATTATTTTTGAAATAATTGATAATCAAAAAAATAAGATTGATGAGAAAAATATTTAAACTAACAACAATTATAATTTCAATTTTAGCTTTAAATTCATGTGGAACTATTAAAGAAGGTTTTAGTTCACAGAAAAAAAATAGCATAGATGAATTTTTGGTTGAAAAGAAATCACCTTTAGTTATGCCTCCAGACTTCAATGAATTACCATTACCACAGCAAACTAATCAAGCAACTGAGAATGAAAAGAATACTGATATCAAATCATTACTGACTGACAACAAGGACTCAGATTTAGATAATCAAAACACTAATCAAAACACAAATTTTGAAAATTCCATTATAGAAAAAATTAAAAATAATTAATGATAACATCAGGAATTTTTTTTAAAAATTTTAAGGGTAGTAAACAAAATTCTAAAATAAAAAAAAATCTTAAAAAATTAATTAAAGAAAATAGTCAAATCTTTCAATCTTTTAGTAAAAATTATAAAGACCAATTTAGGATCAAAAATTTGGCAATTTTTAAAAGATTCAACGATATCCGTATAATTGGAATTGGTGGTTCGTCATTGGGTACGAAAACTATTTATAGCTTTCTTATAGATAAAATTAAAAAGAATGTATTATTTTATGATAATTTATCATCTTTCAACAAAAAACCTGGAAATAAAAAACATTTAAATTTAATCATCTCTAAATCAGGCAATACTTTAGAGACAATAGTTAATTCTAATATTCTTATCAAAAAAAGTGATAAAAATATTTTTATCACAGAAAATAAAAAAAATTATTTATATTCATTAGCACATAAACTAAAATCAGAGATTGTTCATCACAATAATTTTATAGGTGGTCGATACTCAGTTTTATCAGAAGTTGGAATGTTGCCCGCCGAATTAATGGGTCTTAATTCAAAAAGTTTTAGGCAATTTAATAATTTAATCAAAAATCAAAAATATTTAAATGCGCTCATATCTAATGTGGGATCTACAATAAATTTAATTAAAAAAAGAAAATTTAATTCAATTATCATAAATTATGATGAAAAATCTCAAAATTTTTTTTCATGGTATCAACAACTAGTAGCTGAAAGTTTGGGTAAAAAGGGAAAAGGTTTATTGCCAGTCGTATCTAACATGCCCAGAGATAATCATAGCGTTATGCAGCTTTATTTGGATGGATTTAAAAATAATTTTTATACATTTTTTTATGTCGATGAAAATAATACCTCCAAAATAGATAATAAATTTATTTTGCCCTCACAAAATTTTCTTAAAAACAAAAATATTCAAAATATTACTTACGCTCAAAAAAAAGCAACGGAAAATGTTTTTACAAAAAAGAATATACCCTTTAGAAGCTTTGAAATAAAAAAAAGGGACGAAAAAACTTTAGGTGAGTTATTTTGCTTTTTTATGTTGGAGACTATTTTAATTGGAAAAGCTTTGAAAATAAACCCTTACGATCAACCTGCTGTTGAGTTAATTAAAAAAGAGACTAAAAAAATTTTAGTTTAAATCACCAAATATAATTTTCGATATTCCATATTTCTTCTTATCTAGAATTCTAAATTTTTTTGAAAACTCATCATTTTCTTTTTTATGCCTATGCACAATAATCACCCCATCTTTATTGAGAATTTTTTCTTGAAAAATATTATCAATAATATTTGACAATCTTTTTTCTTTATAGGGAGGATCCAAAAATATGATATTGAATTTAAGCTGAATTTTTTTCAAAAAGTAATTAGATAGTAAGTCTTCCTCAATAATCTCATATTTTTCTCTCATATTTAAATTATTTAGATTACTTTTTAAAATTGGTAAAACACCATTATACTTTTCTACAAAAGTAACATGTTTAGCTCCTCTTGAGAGACACTCTAAACCAAATGAGCCAACACCTGCAAACAGATCTAAAACTATCGAATTTTCAATATTAATCTTAAATTTATTTGAGTGATTAATAATATTAAAAATAGATTCTTTTGCTAAGTCCTTTAAGGGTCTTGTTTCTTTGTCTTTTGGTTGTAAAATTTTTTTTCCTTTAAATTTTCCACTAATTATTCTCATTTTTTTATTACTTTATAACCAATATCTTTTCTAAAAAAACCATCTGACCAATTTAGATTGTTGAGAAGTTCATGAATCCTATTTCTTGATTCTTCAAAACTATCTGATAATGAAACAAAATTTAAAACTCGTCCACCCACCGCTAAAGTAACATCGCCTCTTTTAATAGTACCAGCATGAAATAAGTGATCAAGAGTGTTTAATTCAATTTTATTAATATTTTTGATTTCAATGTTCTTTTGGTAAGTTTCAGGGTAACCTTTTGAGCACAAGACAACACATATACTTTTTTTATCATTCCAATTAATTTTGATTTCATTTAATCTTCCATTACAGCATGAGTCAATAATTTCACCGAAATCTGTATTTAGCTTAGGAAGAATAGTTTGACATTCTGGATCACCCATTCTCACATTGTATTCAATTAAATAAGGTTCATTATTTTTTATCATGAGCCCTGCATATAAAAATCCTTTATATGATGATTTGAAATCTTTAAGTGCTCTTAAAGTTGGATCAATTATATTATTCAAAATTTTTTTTTCGAGCTCTTCATTTATTAATCTTGATGGTGAATAAGCACCCATACCACCAGTATTTTTTCCTTTATCACCTTCCTGAACTCTTTTATGATCTTGAGCTGTACCAAAATTTTTGTAAGTAATACCATCACTTAAAATGAAAAAGCTCATTTCTTCACCTTCTAAAAATTCTTCAATAAGAACATTTTCAGCAGCACCAAACTTTCCATCAAATATTTCTTTAACTGCTTGATAAGACTCTTCTTTATTTTCACAAATATAAACACCTTTACCTGCAGCCAAATTATCTGCTTTAATGACTATTGGAAAATTGGATTTATCTAGAAAATTTTTAGCTTGATTAATATCATTAAATACACCGAAATTCGCAGTTGGAATATTATATTTTTTACAGATGTTTTTTGTAAATATTTTAGACCCCTCTAATTGTGAAGCGACTTTACTAGGTCCAAAAACTTTGATATCAAAACTTTCCAAGTAATCTGTTAGTCCATCAACCAAAGGTTTTTCTGGTCCTATAACAACTAATTTTATTTTTTTTGAAAGAATGAAATTTTTCAATTCCTCAAATTTATTTATATCTAAGTTAATATTATCAGCTATTGCATCTGTCCCAGCGTTACCAGGAAAACAATAAATTTTATCAATTTTTTTTGACTTATTTAATGCATGACAAATGGCATGCTCTCTTCCCCCGCTTCCTATAATCCCTACAATCATGTATAAACATATAAACTATAAATGAATAAAAAATTAGCAAAAGTAAAATATTTACCAAATAATTTTCAAGTGATTGAAAAAGGTGACCATGTAATTTGTGCAGTTTCGGGTAAAGCAATTAGTCTTGAAAATTTGACTTACTGGAACGTTGAACTTCAAGAGCCGTATTATTCATATGTTGAGGCTTCTAAAAAAAAAGAGGAATTAGACAATAAATAGCATTATTTCCAGCGATTATGGGACCATATCCAGTTATTAGGATTAGTAAGTATCATTTTTTCAAGAATTTTATTTAATTCGTTTGTAATATTTTCAATAGTATCCTCGTTTGAGAAGTGAATTGGTTTATGAACTTTCATTTTAAATTTAATTCCCTCATATCTTTCTATAAATATAGGTACAACAGGCATATTAAATTTTTTAATCAATTGTGCTGGAATTGTAGTGGTAAACGCTTTCTCATTAAAAAAATTTGATTTAATACCCTGAGAAACTCTTTGATCTATCATAAGTGCTGTTGAAAAACCTTGGTTATTAAGTTTTATTAATTCTTTTAATCCGCCGATTCCTTTTTTAATTTGATTGGTACAGATATATTTTTTTCTTATTCGCTCCATGAATTTATTTAAAAAAATATTGTTTAGTGGTCTATAGATTGCTCCAATTTTAATACCTATTTTGTCTATCTGCATTGCCATAAGCTCAAAGTTACTGAAATGCCCAGATATAAATACGACTTTTTGATTTTGATCTTTAATATTTAAAAGGACATCTTCACCTTCTATAGAAATATTTTTACTAAGATTACCATTTCTAAAATTTTTCATATAAAGATATTCTGCAAAAACTCTCCCATAATTATTCCACATTGAAGATTTAATTTTATTAAGTTCTTTAGAATTAAAATCTGGGAACGCTTTTTTTATATTATTATTGACTATTTTTTTGGATCTAAAAATTGGACCAATAATTTCAAATAATTTTCCGCTTATAAAAGACGAGAGTTTAACCCCAATGATTTTGAATATCACATAAAAAAAGCAAATTATGATAAATTGTATTAAGTATTTAATTATTTTCATAAACCTTTGAAATATCATTAATAAAAGTTTTTTGGTTTAAAATCTTTAATTCTGATTTAATATAAAAAATTTTATCGTTGTTGTTTAGTCTCACGTAATCTTTTTCAGTTGTTATTATTTTACAATTTAATTTTTCTGAAATTGTAATGATTTCATCAATTTCTTTTTGCAAGTATTTATAATGATCAGGAAATTCTATTTCCTTAACAATGTTTATGTTATTTTTTCTTAACATTGATACAAAAGTCTTATGATTTCCAATACCTGAAAAAACTAAATATTTTTCACTTTTATCAAACACATTGATATTCAGCGGAACATATTCTCCTTGATAAATTTTTATGTTAGGATCTAAATTGTGAATAAATTTTATAATATTATCAATATTTTCATTATTTCCATTTAGAAAAACATTTTTATATTTTTTTAAAATTTTAATATTTTCTCTTAGTGGTCCAGCCGGAATAGTAAGACCATTTCCAATCCAATTATCAATATTAAAACAAGCAATCCTATAATCATAATCTATTGATGGATCTTGTAAACCATCGTCAAAAATTGCAAGTTCAAAATTTTCATTGATTGCTTGTTTAATAGCAGATGATCTATCTTTGGATTTAAACAATTTTCCGTGATTTGATAATATTTTTTGCTCATCAATTTGGTCTGAATAATATTTTTTAATAAAACAAGTTTTTATTTTATCTTTTAAAATTTCATTAATTTTCAAGCTTAAAGAGGTTTTGCCTGTTCCACCTAGATAAATATTTCCCACACAAATGGTTTTAATTTTTGAATATTTCTTTTTTGTTGTTGTTAAGTTTTTGAGAGTTTTAAGGATTGTGAGTAATAATGATACAAGGAAAAATAAATAAGAAAAAATGTTAGGTTTATTGTAATCCCAAAATTTGGGTTTTTTAAATTTCATTATGAATTGATTTATCTAGCTCATTTAAGGTTTTTTTAAGTATTGTTGTACCAAGATATTTCATTTTTTTTACTTTTTTCATGTTTTTTTTAAAAATTATTGAATTAGCACATTGTTGAGGAGAATTGATTGAGGATGATATTTTTAATTGATTTAAATATTTATAAACATCTCTAAAATTATCAATATTGGGTCCGTGTAATATTTTTGCACCGAATCTAGCAGGTTCTAAAGGATTTTGCCCACCTCTTTTGATAATTGACCCACCTAAAAAAACTGTTGTTGCAAATTTGTAAAACTTTTTAGACTCTCCGAAGGTATCAACTAAGTAAATATCAATATTATCTAATTTTTTTTTATTTGATCTACGAGATATTGCATTTAACCCAAGTTCATTAATTTGTGAAATAATCTGGTCAATACGATTAATATGTCTTGGTATTATAATTGTAATGATATTCTTTATTTTTTTTTTTAATAAAATATGTGTTTTTGCTGCAAATAATTCCTCAGTGTTATGTGTACTCGCTGCAACAAAAGTTTTATATTTTCTAAATTGTGAAAATAATTTCTTATCTGCTTGATTAGTCTCAAAACTGTCGTGTTCGATAAATTTTAAATTTCCAATAGAGGTTATTTTTTTTACTTTTAATTTTTTCAAAAAATAATTTGTCTCAGTGTTTTGAGAGTAGGCTTTATCAATTAAACTAAAAGTTGAGTGAGAAAATTTCTTAATTATTGACCACCGATTGAAAGATTTTTTAGTAATTCTAGCATTTAGCAGAATTAAATGTACACCTCTTTTTTTGATAAATCGAAACATACTTGGCCAGATTTCTGATTCTAAAAAAATTGCTATATCTGGTTTCCAATGATTCAAAAATTTTTTTGAAAATAATATGTGATCAATAGGATAAAATTGGTGAATAGTTTTTTTGAATTTGATTTTTTCTAATATTTTTGATGAGCTTAATGTACTAGATGTTATTAATATTCTACTTATAGATTTGTCATTGTCATATTTTTTAATTATTGGGATAGCACTTAATATTTCACCAACACTAGATCCATGAAACCAGATTAGTTTTCCAGTCCCTCTTTTTTTTGAAATAAAACAAAATTTTTCTTTAAATCTATATTTATCCTCTTTATTTTTAAAAATTCTAAAGATAATTACAAATGGGGAAAACAATATTATGATTGAAAGTAAAAATTGGTAGATAAAAAAAATCATTACCTCTGAAATTGTTTATCATGAAAATTTTTATAAATTTTTGAATTAATTAATAAATCTTCATGTTTACCATTATCAATTATCTTTCCAGAGTCTATTACATATATTTTGTTTGAGTTTAAGATAGTCGAAAGTCTATGAGCAATAACAACAGTAGTTCTATCTTTTGTTAAAATTTTTAATGCATCTTGTATTTTTGTTTCGGTCTCAGAGTCTAAAGATGATGTAGCTTCGTCCAAAAGTATAATAGAGCTTTTTTTTAACATAGCTCTAGCTATTGAAATCCTTTGTTTTTCACCTCCAGATAACCTTACACCATCCTCACCAATCAAGGTTTCGTATTTTTCTGGAAGATTATTTATAAATTCATCACAATGTGATAATTTTGCTGCTCTAAATATCTCTTCATCATTTGCATCTAAATTTGCATATTTTATGTTATTTTTAATTGTGTCATCAAAAAGAGTTGTCTCTTGACTGACTAAGGAAATATTTTTTCTTAATGAATGTAGTGTGACATCATATATAGATTGGTCATCAACAGAAATATCACCTGATCCGCAATCATAAAATCTAGGTATTAAATTTAAAATGGTTGATTTACCTGAACCACTATGACCAACCAAAGAAGTCATTTGACCTCCTTCAAATTCAAGATTTACATTTTTAAGAACCTCATTGTCAGATTTATTATAGCTAAACACCACATCCTTAAATTTGATATTTGCTTTTTCTACATTAATTTCTTTCGCATTTTCTGGATTTTTTATTAAATTTTTTGTGTCAATTACAGATAAAATTCTTGAGGCTGCTGAGAGACCTTGATTAAGAATTACATTTAATGTCGATAAAGATCTTACTGGTTGATAAGCTAACATCATTGCTGCAAGAAATGAAAAAAAATTATTTACACTTAACTCTCCCACAGCAATTAATTTTCCTGAATAAAAAATTAGAATAGCTATCATTACCCCAGTTAATACTTCCATTATTGGAGAAATTCTGACTATTACATGTCCAATTTTTTTATTTTTTTCTTTAAGTTGATTTAAATAGTTGTCTGCTCTATTTGACTCATACTTTTCTTTCTGAAAAATTTTTGTAAGTCGGTGGTTTTTAAATAATTCAACCAAATACTTTGTTAAAAAACTAGATTTTTCTTGAGCTTCAGTTGTTACTTTACCCATTCTTTTGCCCAAACTTCTTGCTGCGGTACTTGCTATTGGTATTAAAATAATTGCAATTAATGAAAGTTTCCAATTTTGCAAGAACATTACAGTAAGTAGTCCAATTAGTGTTAAACTATCTTTAAAAAGATTTAGAATTCCATTACTTAATAGCTGCGTAATATGTAATACATCGTACGTAAGGTTTGAAATAAATTTTCCAGTATGCTTTTCATCTATAGATTGGGTGTCAGCACTTATTAAAGTATTTAACATATCAAATTGAAGTTTCTTTTTTATATCTTCCCCAACATTGATCATTATTACCTTTGCTAAATAAAGAGAAACCCCCTTTGTTGTAAAGGCAATGATTATCAAAAATGGTATTATTATGAGTAGTGATTGATCTTTCTGAATAAATATTTTTTCAATCGCAGGATCGAGTAGCCAAGCAATTGATGAAGTACTTGCAGCAACTAAAAGAGAAAAAAATACTGCTATCCCAATTTTTTTGATATATTTCTTTGTATATTCATTAAAGAGTCTTTTTAATGTTGATGATTTTTTCATTATGAGACTTTTCCTATCAAAATATTCATTAAAACTAAAAAACCAAAAAAATTGTTACTTTTAAAAACTTTTAAACATGTGCTTGGAGCATTTATATCAAAAGTCTTTATTTGATATAAAAATAATTGTGTAAATGGAATTAGTAAAAATAAAAAATAATACAAACTAAAATCCATTAGGTAACCTCCTACTACAAGAGAAAATATTAAAATAGAGTAACATATAATTAAAAATATTTTTGCAGTTCCTTTAAATTTAATTGACGTTGATTTTAGTCCTATTATTTCATCATCTTTTATATCTTGGTATCCGTAAATTGTGTCGTATCCTAGTGTCCAAAATATGGCTCCAAAATAAAATATTAATGGAACAAGATTTAAACTTCCTGAAATTGATGTCCAAGCTAGTACTAAGCCATAGTTAAAGGTTACTCCTAGAAATAGTTGTGGCCAATAAGTATACCTTTTCATCAATGGATACGTAAAAGCTAGTGGCATTGAGGCTAGTGCTAATAAAATTGTAAAAAGATTAAAGTTAATTAAAACAATAAATGCTAATAAGCAAAGTATAGCTGCATAAAATAAACTTAATTTTACGGAAATTTTTCCTGATGCAATTGGTCTGCCTTTTGTCCTTGCAACTAGTTTATCAAATCTTCTATCCAATACATCATTAACAATACAACCCGCAGATCTCATCAATACTGCGCCGAGAAAAAATAAAATTAAGTAGACAAAATAAATATTTTTATTTTGTGAGAAATCATAAACTAGTGTTAAGCCCCATATACAAGGCCAAAATAGTAACATGTAACCGATTGGTTTTTTAAGCCTAGTTAGATCTATAAATAAGTTTAATTGCTTCATAAAATTTTACTTGTAAATAACAAAGCCAAGATTGATAATCAAATTGATTCGTATGAATATAGATTACACAGTTACCGCATTAATGTTTCCAGCAATCCCACTGATAATGGGAGTGTATTCTAATCGGTTTCATACTTTGAGTTCTTTGATAAGAAAAATACATGATGAGTACGTATTTGAAAAACATACCCCGCCTGAATGGAAAGACCAATTGATAAATTTAGAAAAAAGAATTGGTGTTTTAAAATTAAGTATTTTATTTGCTGCTTTTGGATTTTTGTTCAATATGCTCACTGTTTTTGGTCTTTATTTACAAGAACTTTTTATTGCGAGAATAATCTTTGGCTCATGTTGTTTGTCAATGATGATTTCAATCATATTTTTTATCATTGAAATCCAGATCTCAACTAAAGCTCTTCGACTTCATCTTTCTGATATGGATATTCAATTTAAGGAATAATTACTGCTGGACCGGTTAATAATCTTGACTCTAAATCCTTATGAGCTTGAGCAGCATCTGTTAAAGAGTATTTTTTTGAAACTTCTACCTTAAATTTATTAGATAAAATTGCATCAAAAACTTTTTTTGCTGACTCAACTAACTCTTCTCTTTTGATCGTATAATGTGCAATGGATGGTCGAGTAAAAAATAATCCTTTTGCATTAATATCTTTTTTTACATCAATGGTATCAACGTATCCAGATGCATTACCAAATGCTACCATCATTCCTCTTACTTTTAATGTTTCAATTGAACCTTTAAATGTTTTTATCCCAACACCATCATAAACAACATCAATACCATTTTTTCCCACAATTTTTTCAACTTCTTCTGAGAAATTTTTTTCAGAATAATTAATTACATGGTGACAACCATTTTTTTTGGCAATTTCCTCTTTAGCTTTTGAACCAACTGTCCCAATAACTTCTGCACCCAAAGAATTTGCCCAAGGACATAAAATTTGACCAAGAGCTCCAGCTGCAGCATGATAAAGCACTTTATCTCCTTTTTTTAATGGATAAGCTCTGTGTAATAAATATTCTGCAGTAATACCTTTTAGAGTTATACAAGATGCCACTTCATCAGAAATACCATCTGGAACAGAAATCAATTTTTCTTCAGGCATAATTTGTTTTTCTGAATATGCTCCAATTGGCATTGATGCATGTGTAACTCGATCGCCAACTTTAAATAATTTTACTTCAGAGCCTATCTCCTCAATTGTACCACTCGCTTCAAGACCGATTCCACTTGGTAATGGAATAGGGTAGAGTCCTGTCCTGTGATATATATCTATATAATTTAGACCTATTGATTTGTTTTTAATTAAGACCTCTTTCGGACCTGGTTTTCCTATGTCTATATCCTTAATAACCAAAACCTCTGGTCCACCAAATTTCTCTATCTGTATTGATTTCATTTTTTATTTTACAAATGTGCCGTTATGATAATCTTGAACGGCCTGCAATATCTCTGCTTTAGTGTTCATTACAAACGGACCACCTCTTGCAATTTCTTCATTTATTGGTTTTCCAGAAATAACTAAAAATTTAGCCTTTGATAAAGCTTTCACTTTCAAATTTTCACCTCTTGTAAGTAATATTAAGGTGCTATCTTTAACATTTCCGTGTTTTTGTTCACCAATCTTTATTTCGCCATCTATTAAATAAATAAAACTATTGTGTGTAGATGGGAGAAGATAATTAAAATTCTTATCTTTATTTAGTTCGACATCAAAATAAATTGGCTCAACATTGTGACCTTTGACTGGACCTTCTGCCTTTTCAAACTTACCAGCTATAACTTTTACTTTTTTTTCGTTATCTTCATGTACACTCATTTTATCTGCATCAATATAAATATACTCAGGTTTACTCATTTTTAATTTTGCAGGCATATTGATCCACAATTGAAATCCATGAAGCTTTCCCTCTTTCATTGCAGGCATCTCTGAGTGGATAATACCACTTCCGGTTTTCATCCATTGAACATCGCCGGCGGTCATTTTACCTTCACCACCAGTGCTGTCTTTATGCTCAAAATCACCTGCAAGCATGTAAGTTACTGTTTCAATTCCTCGGTGAGGATGTGGAGGGAAACCAGCTACATAATCATCACTATTTTCAGAGCCAAATTCGTCTAGCATCAAAAACGGATCAAAGTAATTTATACATAAGTTCAGGAATATGATTTCTTATAGCACCAGATGAAAGTTCAATCCCATTACATACTATATCGTACTGATAGGCTAACATATCCAAAGGTTTTTCAAAATTAAGTTTTTTAATATCTCCTTGCGGCATCGAAAAAGGATTATGACTAAATTCAATTTTATTTGTTTGATCGTTTTTTTCAAACATTGGATAATCAACTACCCAACAAAATGCAAAAACATTATCATCTATTAAATTTAAGTCTTTTGCAATTTTATCTCTAGCCAAACTAGTTATTCGCTCTAAATCCTTTTTTTTACTACAAGCCATAAATATACTATCTCCAACTTTTGCACCTGTTTTTTTCATGATATCCTCTAAAGACTCTTTTGAAAAAAATTTACCCACTGGCCCTTTTGCAGAAATCCCATTTTCAATAGTAAAATAAGCTAGTCCAGAAGCTCCCTCATCTTTGGCCCATCTATCAATATTATCAAAGAAGCTTCTTGGTTTATCTTTCGTATTCTGAGTAACAATACATCTTACATTTGAGCCAGACTTCACGAGTTTTTTAAAGATATCAAAAGATACATCCTCTCTTGTAAAAGTTTCTGTTATGTCCTCAATTATCAATGGATTTCTAAGATCGGGTTTATCACTTCCATAATTTAAAAGAGCATCTCTATAGGTAATTCTTGGAAATTTTTCTGATATAATTTTTTTTTTTGAGAATTTTTTAAAAGTGTTTACTAATAATTGTTCAACGACTTTGAAAACATCCTCTTGCTCAACAAAAGACATCTCTAAATCTAACTGATAAAACTCTCCTGGGCTTCGATCAGCACGAGCATCTTCATCTCTAAAACATGGGGCGATTTGAAAATATTTATCAAAACCTGAAACCATTATGAGTTGCTTAAATTGTTGCGGTGCCTGCGGTAAAGCATAAAACTTACCTGGATTCAATCTACTTGGCACAAGAAAATCTCTGGCTCCCTCAGGACTTGAAGAAGTTAATATTGGTGTTTGGAACTCTAAAAAACCAAATTTATTCATTTCATTTCTGATAAATGAAATAACTTTTGATCTCAAAATAATATTTTCATGAATTTTTTTTCTTCTTAAATCTAAATATCTATATTTTAATCTGATTTCTTCAGAATATTCCTGATCACTAAAAATAGGCATTGGCAATTCTTTGCACTTACCCAAAATAACAAAATTTTCGATAGTGACTTCAATCTCTCCTGTTTCTATCTCTTTATTGATTGTATCAGCTGATCTATCAACTACTTTACCCTCTACATTAATAACTGTTTCAAGTTGTAATTTTTCTAAATCTTTGAAGTTTTTATTTTCTTTGTCTACGATACACTGCGTGATGCCATAATTATCTCGTAAATCTAAAAATAATAGATTTCCGTGATCACGCTTCTTATTAATCCAACCTGAAAGTAAAATATTACTCCCAACATTTTTTTTTCTAAGTTCGTTACAATTGTGACTTCTATATTTATTCAATTATTCTCCCAATACCTCTTTAATAGTACTTAAATTTATAGATCTTTTTTTTTTTAAACTTACTTCGTCGATTTTATATATAAAATCAACTATTTTTCCATATGATCTATCAATTCTTTTAATAATATAGTCAATTAATTTTTTATCTATTGATATTTGACGATCAGATAAATTTTTTAAAATTAGAGCGAATAAAAGTTCATCATCAGGTTTATCAATATTTTGAAGTAAAAAATTTTTTGATCTTGATTTTAAATCATTCAACTTAAAATCAATATTTACAATTGAACTTTCAGAAGTAACTATTAAATATTTGTTATCCTGTTCAACTATATTACACAGAGTAAAAAATAAATTTTCATTTATCTTTTCAGACACATTTTCTAAAATAATATTTTGGAAGATTTTAATTTTTTTTAAATCATTATCACATAATAAATTAGCTTCAATTTTGGTTCCTTTATATTTTTTTAGAAAAATATTAATTAAATGTGTTTTTCCAGAAAATTTTTCACCACAAATATTGAGAAAATTTTTTTCCCATTTAGGCCATTTGTTTAATAAATCAAATATTTGCTTATTACTTTTTGATACATAAAAATCATCTTCTTTAAAATTACCTTCATATTTAAATTTGATAATTTCTTGATCTAAATCTTTCATTGTAAAATCCATGTCTTATTCTGAGTGCTAAAAACAAAATTTTTATCTTTCATTAATTTTAAAAATATATTTGGGGTACCATTAAAAATAATTTGATAATAGATATGTTTTTTATCAAATTTTAAAACAAAATAATCATATACTAAATTTATTTCATTTAATATTCTTTCAAAATTTGAAACTTTCAAATTATCATCAGATTCTAATTTGACAAATATTGGCAGTTTAATTGAGGTATTAATTCTATTAAAGATTTTCCAGTGATCTTCGTAAATTATTTTTAATTTATCTATTAAATCTTTAATTTCGTCCTCATCATCAAAATTTATATTAGAAAATGAGAGATTTTTTAAAACTACTTTATCCTCGATAGTAATTCTTGATAAAATTCTTACATTATTATTATTTTTAAAAACTAAAGTTACAATTGAGTCATCTAAATTATATTTCCTAGTAATCTCCTCGAAATTATATTTTTCAATTGTCTCGTAATTTTTTTTTATGAGATTTAAATCTTCTAGGTCTTCAGTTGGCAAAAGATACTTGAGAAGATGTGATTTTTTATTATACTTATTCCAATTGTTAAATAAGTTATTTTCTGAAAAAGCTATTAAATTGTCATTTTTTTCCTCTATTATAATTGGAAACAATAAGAATTTTTTTCTATTTGGAACTGATGGGAACACATTTTTATTTTCTAAGTAATCAAAAATTTTTTTTTTGTTAAAAGCGACACCCAAATTTACATAATAAGTCTCATCAATAAACTTTTCCTCTTTTACAGAAAAAGACTCAATCATTCCTTTTATCTCAGCTAATTTTATTCCTTTAATTATTCCTTGATCTGAGGAAACTGTAATAGTTGAAATTAATCTAGAAAAAGCTTTAATAAAACCATCATCTATAACCTTGTTTTTATCAAAATTTATTTCAAAGGGCTTTGAAATTTCAATATTATTTACATCGAAAGATTTTGCCTCCACTTTATCTGTGGAAAAAAAAAATATATTTAAAGATAGAAATGCAAAAAAAATATATAAAAAATGTGAATAATTTTTAAATCTAATTATCATACTTTATATTAATGAATAAAAATCTATTAACATACAAAAAAAGTGGAGTTGATATTAAGGCTGCAGATAAATTTATAAAATTCATATCTTCAATTTCATCAAAAAAAAAGGGCAAAAAAAAGTTTAATAATATAGGTGGTTTTGGTTCTATAACAAACATTCCCAACAATTTAAAAAATCCAAAAATTGTAGCATGCACAGATGGGGTTGGTACTAAAATAGAAATAGCAAATCTTTTAAAAAAATTTGATACTATTGGTATTGATTTGGTTGCGATGAGTGTAAATGATTTAATAGTTCAAGGTGCAACCCCTCTTTTTTTCTTAGATTATATTTCGATAAACAAAATTAATTTACCAAAACTAAAATCTATTATTAGAGGAATTGTTAAAGGATGTAATATATCTGGTTGTGATTTAGTTGGTGGTGAAACAGCCGAAATGCCTGGTACATATGAAAAAAATAAATTTGATATTGCCGGTTTTGCGGTTGGATTAGTTGAACAAAAAAAAATTTTAAACAAAAATGATATCAAAAAAAATGACCTTATTTTAGCTATTCCATCAAGTGGCTTGCATTCAAATGGTTACTCACTAGTTAGGAATATTATTAAAAGAAAAAAAATAAGAATAAATAAAAATATTTTTTTAAAAAAAGAGTTACTAAAACCAACAAAGATTTATGTTAAAGAAATTTTAAATCTCATAAATAATAAGCTAATAAATGGTTGTGTAAATATTACTGGTGGAGGTTTACCAGACAATATTAGAAGAGTTATCCCAAATAATCTTTGTGCAGAAATTGAGTTAGAAAAGATAAAACCCCTTAAAATTTTTAAATGGTTAAAAAAAAATGATGTAAATGACTACGAGATGTTAAAAACTTTTAATTGTGGAGTTGGTTTTTGTTTAATTATTAATCCAAGAAATTTAAAAAAAATTAATAAATTTTTTTCTAAAAATTATAAAACTTATGTGATTGGCAAAATATCAAAAAATTCAAAAAAAATTAAATTAAATGGTAAAATCGACTGGTCCTAAAAAAATAAGAACTGCAGTTTTTATTTCTGGAACAGGAAGTAACTTAAAAAATCTGATTAAATTTTCATTAAAAAAAAAATCTCCAATTGAAATAATTTTAATTATTTCAAATAATGTAAAAGCAAAAGGTCTAAATTATTCAAAAATATATAAAATTAAAAAGAAAATTTATAATTATAATAAAAAGAAAATATCTGAAACAAAAACTTTAAAAGATCTAAAGTCAAATCATATTAAACTAATATGTTTAGCGGGGTTTATGAAAATCTTATCTAAAGATTTTATAAGGAAGTTTAGGGGAAAAATTTTGAATATACATCCCTCTTTATTACCAAAATATAAGGGATTAAAAACACACGAAAGAGTGATTAAAAATAAGGAGAAATACTCAGGATGTACTGTGCATTTAGTAAACTCAAAACTTGACTCAGGAAAAATAATTCTTCAAAAAAAGGTCAAATTATCAAAAAAAGAGACACCCTCGTCTCTTCAAAAAAAAATTTTAATACAAGAACACATTTTATATCCAAGAGCTATCAATAAGTTATTTGCTAATCTTTAAAGAAAAACTCAATTTCAATTTTCGCATTTTCAACACTATCTGAGCCATGCACTGAATTTTTATCTATTGAAATTCCATACTTTTTCCTAATAGTGCCATCCTCTGCATCTTTAGGATTAGTTGCTCCCATTAATTTTCTATTGTCAGCCACGGCATTTTTTTTTTCAAGAATCATTGCAACAATAGGGCCTGATGATAGATATTCACATAAATCATTATAAAATGGTTTTGTCTCATGAACTTTATAAAACTTTTCAGCCTCAGATTTTTCTATCTGAATTTTTTTTTCTTTAAATATATTGAATCCCTTTTTTATGAACATTTGTTTAATTTCATTATCCAGGTTTCTTTCTACTGCATCTGGTTTAATGATTGATAAAGTTTGTTCAATGTTACTCATAATGATCCTCAATTAATTGATTTAATAATCTAACTCCAAATCCAGTTGCGCCTTCAGAGTTTAAAGCACCTCCATATTTTGAAAATGCCATACCCGCAATATCTAAATGTGCCCAAGGAGTTTTATTAAGTATGAATCTCTGTAAAAATTGTGCTGCAGTGGTTGAGCCAGCTCCACCAACATAATTAATATTCTGCATATCAGCATTTTTAGAATTGATTAATTTATCATAATTTCTATCAAGTGGCATTCTCCATACCCTCTCACCAACTTTCTGACCCGCATCAAACAATTGTTTAGACAACTTATCATTATTTGAAAAAAGTCCTGCAAATTCTGAACCTAAAGAAACTATAATTGCTCCTGTTAAAGTCGCTAAATCAACAATAAATTGGGGTTTATATTTTTTTTCTGTATATGTGAGTGCATCAGCTAAAACTAATCTTCCTTCAGCGTCAGTATTTAAAACTTCAATTGTTTTTCCACTATAAGATTTTACTATATCACCAGGTCTTTGAGCATTACCACCTGGCATATTTTCAACAAGACCTACAACTCCAATTGCATTAATTTTGGCTTTCCTTAAAGCAAGATTTTTCATTAAACCTACAACAACGGCAGAACCAGCCATATCATAAGTCATATCTTCCATAAATTTTGCAGGCTTAAGAGAAATACCACCAGTATCAAAACAAACTCCTTTTCCAACAAATGCTAAAGGTTTCTTTTTTGCTCTTACACCTTTCCACTCTAAAGTAACAAGATAAGACCCTCTTATACTACCTTGTCCTACGCCCAGAAGTGCATTCATACCAAGCTTTTTTAATTTCTTTTTATCAAATACGTTTACTTTAAGACCAAATTTTCTAAGTTGTAATAATCTTTTTGCATATTCATCTGGATGAAGAATATTTCCTGGTTCTGAAACGAGATCTTTTGTTAAATTTGTACCTTCAATTAGAGATCTATATTTCTTATTTCTATTATATTGGAAAGTTTTGTTTTTATTTAAGATTTCTATATCGAATTTTTTTTCTTTACTTTTGGATTTATATTTATTGAATTCGTATGATTTTAATTGAAGGCCTTGTGCAAATTGATCAAAAAAGAATTTATTTTTTGGAAAAGTGTTCCTTATATTTTGTTCATAAAAAGTTGTTTTTAAGTATAAATTTGATTTTAAATACACATAAAATTCAGCGCCAATTTTTTCAATGTCAAATGGAGATTGACTATCTTTAATTTTTATCAAAATAACTTTTTGCGAAGCATTAATATCTAATGACAAAAAATTCTTGTCACCTAATTCATTTGAGCTAAGTGACTGATTTATAAAACTAGAAAATTTAGATATTGGAAGTTTGCTTAGATCATTTATTTTAAAATTTTTATTAGTAAAAAAAACATGATTTTTTACTGATTTTAAGTTTATATTATTTTTAACACTTATTTTTATTGACATTTTTTATATATATGTACTTTGAGTTGTATTTAAATTGTAAACTAATAGTTGAAAATATATAAATAGATTTTGATGGATTTCAATGAAAAAAATATTATTTAGAAAATTACTATTTGATTGTTTAGTTTTTTTTCTGATAACCCTTTTTTCAACAGGTATAATTATTTGGGTATTTCAAGCTGTCAATTTCCTCGATATTATAGTTGAAGATGGAAGAAATTACCTAGTTTATCTTAATTTCTCCCTTTTAAATTTTCCAAAAGTAATAAGCAAATTAGTCCCCTTTGTACTTTTTATTAGTTTTCTTTACGTCATTGGAAAATATGAACTAAATAATGAGTTAATAATATTTTGGAATTTTGGAATTAATAAAATTGATCTTATTAATTTTTTTATAAAATTTTCATTTTTCATAACAATATTTCAAATTATTCTTACAGCTATGATTGTTCCAAAAAGTCAAGACTTAGCAAGATCTTTTTTAAGAACCTCGTCAATAAATTATTTAGAAAATTTCATAAAACCGAGGATATTCAATGATGCAGTAAAAGGTTTAACAATTTATAGTAATTCAAAAGATAAAGAAGGGAATCTAAAAGAAATTTATCTGAAAAGGGGATCTGGAAATAATTTTCAGATAACATTTGCAAAGGAAGGAAGATTTAAAGAAATTGGAAATAATCAGTTTTTAGAATTAAATTATGGTGAAACAATAAGTGTTATTAATGATAAGATTACTAATTTTAAATTCAAAAAAACTGATTTTAATTTAAGTAATTTTGATGACAACACCACCACTTATAAAAAAACCCAAGAAGTATCTACTTTAAATCTTATAAAATGTTATCATAAATTGATGAATTTTAATTTTCTTAAAATAGATGCAAATTTCGAAGTTGAAAATTGCAGGACTGATAATATTGGTAATATAATAAAGGAATTATATAAACGAATTATAATTCCATTGTACATCCCAGTTTTAATACTCATCTCATTACTTTTGATTATTAGGTCCAAAGAAAATATAAATTATCCAAGATATAGAATAGTAATTTTTTTCGTTGGTTTTGTTACAATAATCCTCTCAGAAATGACTATAAGAATGATAAACCAGGATTTTCTAAAAAACATAAAATTTTTTATAATACCAATTATTTTAGTTTTGAGTCTTTATTCAAATTACTTAGTAAAATTTAGAGATATTAAAAAATTAAAATGAACACATATACAAAATTTTTAGTTAAAACATATCTATCATCTTTCTTAAATGTTTTTTTTATTTTTTTTTGTTTAATTTACATTTTGAATTTACTTACAGAATTAGAATTTTTTAAACAGATAAATGTGGAAACTTATTTTCCACTTTATTTATCGCTGATTAACACCCCAATGTTTGTTTTTGAAATGTTTCCATTTATTTTTTTAATTGCAACACAGTTCTTTTTTAATACTCTTTTTACTGACAATGAGATGAATATTTTGAAATATTCTGGACTTAAAAACACAAAAATTTTTTCTATTTTAACAATAACAACTTTTTTTGTCGGGATATTAATAATCTCAATTTTTTATAATTTATCATCTAATCTTAAAAATTTATATCTAGGCTTAAAATCAAATTATACAGAGGATAAAAAATATCTTGCTGTTATAACTAACAATGGTTTATGGATCAAAGACATATATAATGAAAATATTTTAATGATAAACGCTAGCTCATTTAATAATAATGAACTAATAGATACTTATATATCTGAATTTGACAAAAACTTTGAAATAATAAGAAACATAAAAAGTAAAAAAGTCGATATTACAAATAAGGAGTGGATAATTAAAGATGCAGAAATATATGTTCAAAATGACAAGAAAATCTTAAAAACTCTAAAATTTAATACCAATTTTGACTATAAATTAATACAAAATTTATTCTCAAATATGTCTTCTCTGTCAATTATTGAGTTATTTGAAATGAGGCAAAACTATAAAAAACTTAATTATTCACTAACAGAGATTGACCTTCAACTCTTTAAATTAATTTCATTCCCTTTTTATTTCATTTTAATGTTTATTTTTTCAGCAATAATTATGATGAATACAAAAACTTTCAAAAGTAAAAGTCTTAAAATAATCATAGGACTATTTTTATCCGTTATAATTTATTATTTGAACAACTTTTTTTATATTTTAGGGACATCTGAAAAAATTAGTGTTATTAATTCTATATTAATTCCTTTGGTAATTTTGACGATAATTAATTCTTTATTTTTGAGAAATATTAATGAAAAATAAATTATCAATAATATTCTTTTTAATCGCCTCAAACTTATTTATTTTTAACACTTATAGTTATGCTCAAATTAATTTTGATGTGACAGAAGTTGAGATTTTAGATGGTGGTGATAAGATTATTGGTAAAAATAGAGGTACAATTACAACTAATAACGGTATTATCATCAATGCTAATAGATTTGAATTTGATAAAATTAAAAATATTCTTGAAGCACAAGGTAATGTGCTAATTGAAGATAAGTTCAATAACTATAGTTTCTCTGCACAAAAAATTCTTTACAACAAAAATGAGGAACGGATAGAGATAAAAGGTAAAGCAGAAGCTTTGATTGGACTCAATTATAACTTTAAGACTGAAAATATCATTTTTTTTAGAAATGAAATGATAATTAGTTCTGATATAGGAGCAACCATTTTAGATAATAACAATCAGACAAGATATGAAATTGGTAAATTTAGTTATTCGCTTAAAGAAGAAATTTTAAAAGGTGAAAAAATCTTTATTAATACAAAATATGATCAACCATTTAGTGATAAATTTTTTTTTAAAAGTGCAGTTTTTAATCTCAAAAATCAAAACTATATTGCTCAAGACATAAATATTGAATTTAGAAAAGATTTTTTTGGTAATAAAGAAAATGATCCAAGATTTAAAGGGCTTTCTTCATCTAATGAAAATGGTATCACAACTATAAATAAAGGTATATTTACTAATTGTAAGAGAAACGATAGTTGTCCCCCCTGGTCTATTCAAGCTGATAAAATTACGTATGATGAGAATAAAAAACAAATATACTATGATAATGCTTTAGTTAAAGTTTATGATATTCCTGTATTATATTTTCCAAAATTTTTTCACCCAGGACCCTCAGTAAAAAGACAAACAGGTTTTTTAGTACCTCACATTAATAATTCAAACGTTTTAGGATATTCTCTTCAAATACCCTATTTTTATGCTCTATCTCAAAATAAGGACTTTACTTTTAAACCAACATTATTTGATCAAGATATTTTAATGTTTCAGAATGAATATAGACAACAAAATAAAGATTCATTTTTTATTACCGACTTAAATATTGTAGATGGTTATAAATCAAAAAAATCTAATAAAACAAAAACCTTAACTCATTTATTCTCTAAATATAAAATGAATTTAAATTTTGATAATTTTATCGAAAGTTCGCTAAATTTTTCATTTCAAAAAGTAAATAATGATACTTATCTGAAGATTTTTGATACAAATATAGTAGATACAGAACTTAAACCCGATAACTTTGATACATTAACCTCTGATATAGACCTCAATCTTGAAAATGAAAAATTTTCTCTCAACGCTGGGTTTACAGCCTATGAAAATCTTTCAAAACTGAATAGTGATCGTTATCAATATGTTTTACCTTATTTTGATTTTTCGAGAAGTTTATTCGAAAACAACAATTATGCTTCATTTAATTTTATATCTCAAGGTGACAACATCTTAAAAGATACAAATAGTCTAAGATCAAGAATGATAAATAATCTTGACGTTCAAAGTTTTGATTTTTTCTCAAAAGGTGGATTGAAGAATAACATAAATTACTTTTTAAAGAATACAATAACTGCAGGAAAAAATAATGTCGAATATGACTCTAGTCCACATATAAAATTAATGAATATTTTTGAATTCACATCAAGTTTTCCACTTATAAATGAAAATGAAAATTATATTGATTATTTAAATCCAAAAATGTCTTTAAGAGTAAATCCATCTGATATGAAAAGTTATAAAAATGAGAAGAGACAAATTAGCAATGACAATATATTTAGTATAAATAGGTTAGGTTTAATTGATACACTGGAGTCAGGTCAAAGTTTAACCTTAGGATTAGATTATAAAAAAGAAAAAATTAATGATATAAATAAATACTTTGAGTTAAAACTTGGAACAGTTTTAAGAACAAAAAACAACAAAAATGTACCATCAAATAGTACTCTTGATAAAAAAAATTCTAATTATTTTGGTAAAATAACAAATAATCTAAATGAGAATATAAATTTAAATTATGAATTTTCAATAAATAATGATCTAAATCAGGTACAATATAACTTATTTGGAGCTACGTTTACTAAAAATAATTTTGTTACTTCATTTAATTATATAGAAGAAGATGGTGCAATCGGAAGTTCAAACATTTTGGAAAATGTAACAACTTTTAATTTTGATGAACAAAACTTTATAACTTTTAGAACAAGAGAAAATAGAGAATTAGATTTAACTGAATATTACGATTTAATTTATGAGTATAAAAATGATTGTTTGATTGCTGGGCTTAAATATAACAAAACCTACTATCAAGATAGAGATTTAGAGCCAACAGAAGATTTTATGTTTAGTATAAAATTAGTGCCATTTACATCAGTTGAGCAAAAGCTCTCTAAATAGCAATATGTATTTTACAAAAAAATTTAAAATAATATTTGTTGTTTTTATATTTCTACTTTTAAAGTCACAAAGCTCTAATGGATTAGAAAATAAAATTTTGTTTAAAATTGAAAATGAAATAATCACTTCAGTAGACATTTATGAGGAAATAAAGTTTTTAAAAACATTCAATCCTGAGACGAGTA
>CACMRE010000010.1:0-22193 GCA_902616025.1 uncultured Pelagibacteraceae bacterium
AAATTCAAAAGCAAAAAATTCTAGTAACTATACTCAATGTGACTCTCTTTTAATGGGAAATAAATGTGGAGCACACACTGTTCCTTATATAAAGAACAAAAATTTTGACTCAAATGTTGCTCATGAAGCAACAACGTCAAAAATAAGTGAAGAGCAATTGCACTATTGTCAACAAAGAGGATTAAATCCTGAGGAAGCTGTTGGGTTAATCGTTAATGGATTTTGCAAAGAAGTTCTTCAGCAATTACCAATGGAGTTTGCTGTAGAGGCACAAAAACTTGTTGGAATTAGTCTTGAAGGGAGCGTGGGTTAATGCTGAAAATTAATAACTTAAACGCAAATGTTGAAAATAAGTCAATTTTAAAAGGATTTTCACTAAATATAAACCCAGGTGAAGTTCATGCAATAATGGGTCCTAATGGCTCTGGAAAAAGTACTTTATCTAATATCTTATCGGGAAAAAAAGGTTACGAGGTATCTGGAGAAATATTATTTGAAAATAAAAATTTATTTGAACTAGAAACTGAGGAAAGAGCGCACAAAGGTATATTTTTAGCTTTCCAATACCCTTTAGAAATTCCTGGGGTAAATACTAATATTTTTTTAAAGACTTCTCTAAATGCAATTAGAAAAGCTCGTGGACAAAAAGAACTTGATGCTATCGAGTTTTTAAAACTTGTAAAAGAAAAAGCTAAGGAACTTAAATTTGATGAAGAAAAACTTAATAGACAATTAAATGTAGGCTTCTCTGGCGGAGAAAAAAAGAAAAACGAAATTCTACAAATGTCAATGCTGGCGCCAAAACTTTCAATTTTAGATGAAACAGACTCAGGTTTAGATATAGATGCTCTAAAAATAGTTGCAGATGGTGTAAACACATTAAGGAATAATGAAAATTCTTTTTTAATCATTACTCATTATCAAAGACTATTAGATTATATTAAGCCAGATTTCGTTCACGTTTTAATGAATGGAAGGATTATTAAATCAGGTGGACCTGAACTTGCAGAAGAATTAGAAAAAAAAGGATATGAGAGTTTTAATTAGATGAAGGAACAATTGAAAATAGATTTTGACAAAATTCAAGAAGTTTCTAATTTTTCTAATAGAGATATTGAGATAAAAAAGTCTTACCTAAATAAATTTATTGAAAATGGTTTCCCAAATAGAAAACAAGAAAATTGGAAGTTTTTAGATATAAATCAAATAATTAGTAATAATATTTCAGATTTGAGTTTTTATAATGATTATTCAATTGAAAATAAGATTGATTCATCAATTTTTATAGATGATTTAGAACATAATAAAGTTATTTTTATTAATGGAAGAATTGAAAAAATTGACTTTAGTTATGAGGATAAAAAACAGATTGAAATAATTGAGGACTCTTACACAATTGATAAGTCTGAAAACAATAATTCATTAATTGATTTGAATATTGCATTAAGTAATAAACATTTTAAAATTTTAATTAAGAAAGACTACTCATTAAAAAAACCCTTAATCATTTATCATTTGACCAATGAGACAATGAAATCAAAGAATATTAATTCAAGGTTAGATTTTGAGCTTGAACAAAACAGTTCACTAAAATTAATAGATTTCTTCAGTGATGATAGTGAAAAAAATTTTATGAATATCTTTTACAATTTTAATTTGGATAGAGATGCGATTCTTAAAAATTATAAAATTGATAAGTCGTTAAATAAAAATTTAAAATATTCATTTAATAATATAAATCAAAAACAAAATAGTATTTCTGAAACTTTTGTTTTTTCTGCAGGTTCAGATTATTTCAAAAATGAGATAAATTGTAATCTAACTGGTGAATATTCTTCAGCATTTATAAATGGTATTTTTTCACTAGATGATAATAAACAGCACGAAATAAGAACTACCATAAATCATTTGGTTGAAAATACAAAAAGCTATCAGTTAATTAAGAGTGTGCTCGGAAAAAATACAAAGTCTGCTTATCAAGGAAGAATATATGTAGACTCAAAGGCTCAGAAAACAGATGGATATCAATTAAGTAAAGCAATATTGTTAGATGAAACCTCAGAGTTTAATGCAAAACCAGAATTAGAAATTTATGCTGATGATGTTAAATGTTCTCACGGATCAGCATCTGGTAGTCTTGATGATAATTCAATTTTTTATTTAATGTCTAGAGGACTAAATTACAAACAAGCTAAAGGACTATTGATAAATGGTTTTTTGCTCGATGTAATCGAAAAGATTACTGATGCTGAAATTAAAGATTTATTAAAAAAAATGATTGGTTTAAAAAAATGAACATAGATAATATTAAAAAAGAGTTTCCTATCTTTGATGAAAAGATACAAAACAATGATTTGGTTTATTTAGACAGTGCTAATTCTTCTCAAAAACCTAAAGTTGTTATTGATAGAATAAACGAATTCTATACTAAAGAATTTTCAAATGTGGGCAGAAGTATTCATTATTTAGCAGTTGCAGCAACCAATTTATACGAAAATACGCGATCTTCTGTCCAAAAGTATATTAATGCAAAAGATAAAAATGAGATTGTATTTACCAAGGGTGCAACTGAAGCTCTCAATTTAGTTGCTAATACACTTGGCCAAAAGTATTTGAATGAAGGTGATGAAATTTTACTCACTGAGTTAGAGCATCATTCAAATTACGTACCATGGCACTATTTGAGAAAATCAAAAAATATAAAGATTAATTTTGCTGAAATAAATGAAGAGGGAGAAATTCCAATTGAAAATATTGAAAAAAAGATTACACCAAAAACAAAAGTGATTGCCATTAATCATCTATCGAATGTCACTGGCGCAATCCTACCAATTAAAGAGATTACTGAGCTTGCTCACGCAAAAGATATAATTGTTGTTGTAGATGGATGTCAAGGTGCACCACATTTAAAACTTGATATGCAAGATCTGGACTGTGATTTTTATGCAATTTCTTGTCATAAAATGTATGGACCGACTGGACTTGGAATTTTGTATGGAAAAAAAAAATGGCTTGAAGAATTACCGCCTTATCAAGGTGGTGGTGGAATGATTAAAGAAGTTAAAAAAGATCGTATTACTTATGGTGATCTTCCAAATAAGTATGAAGCAGGCACTATGGCCACTGCACAGGTCATAGCTTTTGATAAGTCTATCAAATTTTTAGAAAGTATTGGAATTGAAAATATAATTAAACATGAAAAAGAATTAATAGAATATGGTCAAGAAATTTTAAAAAAGAATAATTCAGTAAAATTAATTGGTAATCCAAGAAATAAAGGTGGTGTAATATCGTTTACGATTGAAGGTGTACATCCACACGACATTGCGACAATACTAGACGAAGATGGAGTAGCTATTAGAGCTGGACACCATTGCTGTCAAATATTACACGACAAACTCGAGATACCCGCAAGTGCAAGAGCATCAGTAGGTGTCTATAATACTAAAAGTGATTTTGATCAATTAAATGAGTCTATAAATAAATGTAAAAAAATTTTTGATTTAAAATGAATTTAAAAGAATTATATCAAGAGATAATCTTAGAACATGGAAAAAATCCAAGGAATTTGAGGAAGACCGAGAATTTTAATAAAGATGCTAAAGGGAATAATCCTTTATGTGGTGACAATGTGCATGTTTATCTAAAATTAAATAATCAAAGAAAAGTTGAAGATATTTCTTTTGAAGGAAGTGGTTGCGCAATATCAATGGCCTCAGCTTCAATAATGACAGATTTGATTAAAGGCAAAAGTGACAATGAAGCAAAGGAGATCATAGATGATTTTCTTGGAATGATAAAAGAAAATCCTGAATTAAAGTCTACAATTTTAGAGGAAGATGATAAAACAAAACTAATGTGTCTATCAGGAGTAAAACAATATCCTATGAGAGTAAAATGTGCTACTTTATCATGGCATACTTTGATTTCTGCAATGGAAGATGATGGAAAGCAAGTGAGTACAGAAGATTAATATTATGGAAATAAAAGAAAAAATTATAAATGAAATTAGAAAAATTTATGATCCTGAATTACCAGTTAATATTTATGAACTTGGTTTAATTTATGATATTCAAGTAAAAGGAAAAAAAGCTGAAATTAAAATGACCTTAACCACACCAAATTGTCCTGTTGCAGAAAGTTTACCAAAAGAAGTAAAAGATGGAGCTATGCAAGTCGAGGAAATTGACGATGTTGATCTTCAACTAGTTTGGGACCCACCCTGGAACAAAGATATGATGTCAGATTCTGCTAAGTTGGAGTTAAATTTGTAATGAATCCTATAATTAAATTAAGTGAAAATGCAGCAAATAGAATTAAAGAAATCATGTCTAGTGCCGAAAAAGATGCTTTAGGAGTGAGAGTTTCAGTTAAATCTGGAGGATGCGCAGGGATGTCATATGTAATGGAATATTCTAAAGAACTTAATCCAAATGATGAGGTAATTGAGGACAAAGGAGTTAAGGTTTTTATAGATTCTGCTGCAGTGATTTATTTATTAGGTACTGAAATGGATTACAAAAAAGAGGATTTTTCCTCAACTTTTGTATTCAATAATCCCAATGAAACAGAGAGATGTGGTTGCGGGGAGTCTTTTAAAGTAGGATAAATTTAGTATCCCATAAGTTGCATAGCTGTATTGCTTAAATTGCATATCTAGTATATAATTATTACATGAACGTTTTTGAATTCAGAAATTTATTAGCGTCTGAAGATAGAAAAGAAAAAAGAAAAAGCCTTCAAAGATCTTTAGTCAAATCTGTTGAAACAGGAGCTAATGGAACTCAAAATTACGTTGTTAAAAAGGGTCCTGGCAAAAATAAGATTGCCACTACTAGACAATAATTTTTAACAACTATAATACATGTCGAACTCTATTGGGTGTGGTGTGTGTTCGAAATTATGTATTTCCTCAAATTTTAAAGCAATGTAAGCATCTATCTGATCATCAGTGAAAACGTTACCTTGTTTTAAAAAATCTCTGTCCTTATCCAAACTTTCCATTGCTTCTCTTAATGAGCCACAAACAGTAGGTATTTTTTTAACTTCATTTTCAGATAAAGCATAAAGATCTTTATCGAAAGATTTACCTGGATCAATTTTATTCTTAATACCATCTAGTCCAGCCATAAGCATTGCTGCAAAAGTTAAGTATGGGTTTCCAGCTGCATCACCAAATCTAATTTCACATCTCGCAGCCTTTTTACTTAGAGTGATAGGGATCCTACATGAAGCTGACCTGTTTCTTGCTGAGTACGCTAATAACACTGGTGCTTCAAATCCTGGGATCAATCTTTTGTAACTATTGGTTGTTGCGTTTGAAAAAGCGTTTATAGCTTTTGCATGTTTTAAAATTCCACCAATATAGTGTAAAGCTAAATCGGATAAGCCAGCATATTTATCTCCTGAAAATAATGCTGTATTTCCTTTCCAAATTGATTGGTGCACGTGCATACCTGATCCATTATCACCTTTTACTGGTTTAGGCATAAAAGTAGCAGTTTTTCCAAATGAATGTGAAACCATATGAACCGCGTACTTATATAGTTGCAAGTTATCTGCTTGATCAACTAAAGTTCCAAAATACATTCCAAGTTCGTGCTGACTTGGAGCAACTTCATGGTGATGTTTCTCAACTTTAATACCCATGTCTTTCATTGCTTTCAAATACTCACTTCTCATATCCTGCGCACTATCAACAGGAGGAACTGGGAAATAACCACCTTTGATACCAGGTCTATGTCCCATATTTCCATTTTCATATTTTTTTCCAGTGTTGTAAGGGCCTTCAGTACTATCAATTTTGAATCCAGTTTCATTCATGTCATTTTTAAATCTTACATCATCGAATACAAAAAATTCAGCTTCTGGACCAAAAAATGCTTTATCACCAATTCCAGATTTTTTTAAATAAGCCTCAGCTTTTTTTGCTGTTCCTCTAGGATCTCTTTCGTAAGGATCTTTTTTTATCGCATCTAAAATATCGCAAAAAATGTTTAATGTATTATGAGATGTAAATGGATCAACTACAGTTCTGCTTAAATCAGGCTTTAATATCATGTCAGATTCATTGATAGCTTTCCAACCTGCAATTGAGGAGCCGTCAAAGAAAATTCCATCATTTAACATATCTTCGTCGACTACCTTAGTATCCATTGTGACGTGTTGAAGTTTACCTCTAGGGTCAGTGAATCTTAGATCAACGTAATCAATCTCTTTGTCTTTTATAACCTTTAATACATTTTTTGCGCTCATTATATCTCCTCTGTAATCTTGTGGGTTGTGATACCAAATAAAGACTGATAAATAATCCTCTTTTACTTAATAACACCTATGCATTTTTAACATAAGTGTATATTTAAAAGACTAAAAATACTAACAATTCAGAGTTGAATAATGACATTACTTGATAAAGAACCGGTTCAAAGAGTTAGTAAAATTATTAAAGAATTTGACAAAAATTTAAGTGTTAGTGTTTTAGAAACTTCAGCTAGAACTGCTTTAGAAGCCGCATCTTCTTTAGGATGTGAGGTAGGAGCAATTGTTAAAAGCTTACTTTTTAAGACAGATAATAAGTTTACTTTATTTTTGGTTGCTGGAGATAAGAAAGCTTCATTAAGAAAAATTAAAAAAAATATTAGATTTGATGATGTTTCAATGGCCACTGCTGAAAATGTAAAAAACATTACCGGTTATACTATTGGTGGTGTTTCACCAGTGGGCCATTTAGAAAATGTTGATATTTATATAGACAATTCTTTAAATAGGTTTGATTTTTTATTTGCTGCTGCAGGTCATCCAAATTGTATATTTAAAATCAATTTCACAGATTTAAAGAAAATTACAAAAGGAAAAATTGAAGATATTACTGAATGAGACAACCAAAACTATTAGATTATCTTTTATTAATTTTGTTAGCTTTGATATGGGCATCAGCTTTTTTTAATATCAAAATTGCAACCTATTCATTTGGACCAATTACTATTGCATTTTTAAGAGTGTTTTTTGGAGCAATACCAGTTTTGTTACTTTGTTATTATAAAAAAATAAAGATCGAAGCTTTTTCAAAGGATTGGCATTGGTTTGCTATGATAGGATTTATAAATTTAGTAGCTCCTTTTTTTTTAATTGCCTACGGTGTACAATCAGTTCAAAGTAATTTGGCAGCAATATTGATGTCAACTACACCATTAAGCTCAACTGTGCTTGGTCATTTTTATACAAAAAATGAGAAATTTAATTTAATCAAAACCATGGGAATTTTGATAGGTTTTTCTGGAATACTTTACTTATTTTCTGATAATATCTTGATTAATGAAAATAATTTTTTTTCTGCAATATTAATTCTATTAGGTTCAACTTGTTATGTAATAGGTGGTGTTCTTACCTTAAAAATTAGCAAGAAAAAAAATGAAAATGTAACCGGCTCAATACTAGTTTGGGCAGTTTTGATTTTAATACCTATTGTAAGTATTATTGAAAAACCATGGAATGTCTCGCCAAGGTTAGACTCTACAATATCGGTGATATATCTTGGCTTAGTTTCCACTGGAATTGCATGGTTATTGAGATTTCGAATTTTAATTAATAATGGACTGATATTTCAGTCACAAGTTTCATATTTAATTCCAATTTTCGGAACAATCTTGAGTTATATTTTCCTGAAAGAATTGATCACTTTTAAAGTTCTGATATCTCTAATTGCTGTATCAGTAGGAATTTATTTTGTCAGAAAAGCAGACAATAAAATAAGTAAAATAAAGGTCAATTAATACAATTTTTAGTTGAAAACATTATTGACCCATTTACATCATTCCTAAAAAGGTCTTTAATTAATTTATATAAATAACAAGAGGAGAAAAAAATGAGTGCAGAAGCAATGAAAGTGTCATCTGTATTAGATACTTCTCATTTAAAGGTTAAATTTCCGTTCAAAGCAAAATATGGAAACTACATTAATGGAAAATTTGTAGAACCAAAATCAGGCAAGTATTTTGATAATGTTAGCCCGATCTCAAATGAGAAAATCTGTTCAGTTGCACGATCAGACGAAAAAGACGTAGAAGCAGCATTAGATGCGGCTCACGCAGCTTTCCCTGAATGGGGAAAAACAGATATCACTACGCGATCAAATATATTGTACAAAATCGCTGATGTGTTGGAAAAAAATCTAAATTTATTGGCTACAGCTGAATGTTTAGATAATGGAAAACCAATAAGAGAGTGTATGGCAGCAGATTTGCCTTTGGTTATTGATCATTGGAGATATTTTGCTGGTGTGATTAGAGCAGAAGAAGGTTCAATCGCTGAAATAGCAAATAATCAATACTCATACAATTTTCATGAACCATTAGGTGTAGTTGGTCAGATAGTTCCGTGGAATTTCCCATTATTAATGGCGACATGGAAATTAGCTCCAGCTTTAGCAGCAGGAAATTGCTCAGTTTTAAAACCTGCAGAGCAAACGCCTGCATCGATTATGGTTATGATGGAACTTATTGGAGATTTATTACCTCCAGGAGTTGTCAACATAGTTAGTGGTTTTGGATTAGAAGCAGGTAAGCCTTTAGCATCATCAAAAAGAGTTGCTAAAGTTGCATTTACTGGTGAAACTACAACAGGAAGATTGATTATGCAGTATGCTGCACAAAACATAATTCCAATTACTTTGGAGTTAGGTGGAAAATCTCCAAACATTTTCTTTGAAGATATCATGGATAAAGATGATGATTTCTTTGATAAATGTATTGAAGGTTTTGTAATGTTCAATCTAAACCAAGGTGAGGTTTGTACTTGTCCAAGTAGAGCTTTAGTTCAGGAGTCTATCTATGATAAATTCATGGAAAGAGCTATAGCTAGAACAAAAGCTGTTGTTCAAGACAATCCTTTGAAAATGGAAACCATGATTGGAGCACAGGCATCAGTAGAGCAGATGGAAAAGATTAAATCTTATCTTGAGCTTGGAAAAAAAGAAGGTGCTAAAGTTCTAACAGGTGGAAGTGTTGCTAAACTTAACAGCGGACTGGAAAAAGGTAATTACATTCAGCCAACTGTTTTTGAGGCAAAAAATGACATGCGAATTTCTCAAGAAGAGATCTTCGGACCGGTTGTATCTGTGATTAAATTTAAAGATGAAGCAGAGGCATTGAAAATTGCTAATGATACTCTTTATGGTTTAGGAGCAGCTGTATGGACTAGAAATGGTAATATAGCTCACAGAATGGGTAGAGCGATACAAGCAGGAATAGTATGGACTAATTGTTATCATGCTTACCCAGCTCACTCACCATTTGGTGGATACAAACAATCTGGAGTTGGTAGAGAAACTCACAAAATGATGCTTAATCATTACAGACAGAATAAGAATCTTCATGTTTCTTATGCTGAGAAAAAATTAGGCTTCTTTTAATCAAATAATATATACTGGTCCATGATTCGATATCATGGGCCAGAGAAAAAATATGAAAGTATCTGCAACACATTCGGCACTAAGTTTATTATCTGAACTTAAAGAAAAATATGGTGAAAAATTAATGTTTCATCAATCAGGTGGATGTTGTGATGGGAGTGCTCCTATGTGTTTCCAAGAGGGCGAATTTCCATTGGGAGACAATGATATTAAACTTGGAGAAATAGGTGGTGTTCCATTCTATATGAATGGTGATCAATATGAAAAATGGAAACATACTGATCTTACAATAGATGCCGTAAAAGGAATAGGTGGAATGTTCTCACTTGATAACGGAACTGGAAGAAGATTTTTAACTAAATCTGAAATATGTCTCGTAGTGGATAACGATAATCCAAATCATTAAATTTATTTGACAATGCCGATTTTTTTAAGTTCACAAAAAATTGTGAAGGATTGGATTGATTATAACAATCATATGAATGTTTCTTATTATCTTTTAATCTTTGATAAATATGGGGCAGATATATTAAATGACACATTCAAAATGGGTGAGCATTCAGCAAGGACTACCGGAAAAAGTACAATGATTGTTGAGTCTCATATTACCTATAATCAAGAACTAAAGATGAATGATGAGGTAGATGTAAATTTAGTTTTTTTTGATCACGATAAAAAAAGGTTGCAATACAAGATGGAAATGATCCATAAGCAAAAGCAATATTTAGCATCAACGATTGAAGTCCTTGCATTATATGTTGATTTAAATAATCGAAAAGTCTCAGAATTCGAAGGAGATAAATTAGAAATTATGGATAATTATATTAAAAACAATAAAGAAAAGTTTGATAATACAAACCTTAAGTTTTCCTCAAAATTGAAAAAGTAAATAAATTTACTTCCAGCCCGCGTACTGGAAGTAATAATCTATTTATTGTCCTGGCGCTTTGTATGCACCTGATGCAACTTCACTCGCTTTAACAGTAGCTTTATTAAAATCAATAGCTTCTAACATTGTTAAGTTTTTAACTGCTCCCGATGCTTCTACTACAAGTTTTACTGCTGCAAAGTCTTCAAATGTTGTAAGTTCATTAACAACAATAAAGTCATATGGACCTCTAACTATATCCATACTATGCATTGTTCCACCCATAGCTTTTGTTAATTGTTCAACTACTGCTTTTCTATCACTTTTAGGATCTTTTAAAAAACCTTGAAAAGCTTTTTCAGTGTAGTTTCCCATTATATATGCTTTCATATGTTACCCCTTTTTTTATTTTAAAAATATTACAGCAAAATTTATGTATGTAGAAGTGGTATATTTGTCTAATTATTTTCTATTCGGTCCATTTCTTTAAGTTCGACTTCTAACTTATCTAATTCCTCGCCACCTGCCATCATGCTTAAAAGTTTTTCTCTTGATATATCTTTTTTTTGAAATGTTCCCATACTTTTTCCTCGATTTAAAACTGTAAAACTATTTCCAACAGGATAAGCATGATGAACGTTGTGTGTTATTAAAATTACAGCTAAACCTTGCGATGCTGCTTTAACAATATATTTAAGGACCATTGAAGCTTGATGCACACCTAATGCTGACGTTGGTTCATCTAATACTAAAACTTTTGCTCCAAAATAAATCGCTCTAGAAATAGCGAGACATTGTCTTTCACCTCCAGACATCGTACCGACAGCTTGTGACGGGTCTCTCACATCAATACCTATTTGACCCATTCTTTCTGCGGCTATGGTGTTTGCTTTTTCAATATCAAAAGTTTTAAAAAAAGGTAAACCTTTTTGTGGTTCTCTACCCATAAAAAAATTTCTAGTAACACTCATAAGGGAAACCAACGCTAGATCTTGATAAACAGTACCTATCCCAATATCCAAAGCATCTCGTGGTGAGTCAAAAACTATTTTTTTATCTTCAAAAATAATTTCACCTTCATCAGGCTTATGAACTCCTGCTAAAGTTTTTATCAAAGTAGATTTTCCTGCTCCATTGTCACCAAGTAAGCACATTATTTCGCTTTTTTTTAGTTTCATGGTGACGTCTTTCAAAGCAATCACTTTACCAAAAAATTTACTTATATTATTGAATTGAACTAAATATTCAGACATTACTTAGTCTCCGTAACTTTTTTTCTAATATAATTATTGAATACAACTGCGATTAACATCATTGCACCTAAAAAAACCTTAAACCAATCAGTATCAACGTCTGTATAAAAAATTCCCATAGATACAGTACCAAAAATAATAGCGCCCAATGCTGCTCCGATGGCAGAGCCATAACCTCCAGTCAAAAGACAACCACCAACCACGGCAGCTGCTATTGCTTCCAATTCTTTTAAAGTTCCTCTCATAGTATCTGCAGAACCTGCATCTAAAACTTGAATACAAGCAAATATTGTCGATGCTACAGCTGTTCCAATAAATAGACTTATTTTTACTCTTCCAACAGGTACACCAACATTTGTAGCACCAACTTTATCTCCACCTGATGCAAATATCCAATTTCCATATCTAGTTTTCATAAGTATCCAAGTTGCAAATAATGTAAGAGCAATAAACCATATTACTGATGGTGGAATACCTGTAGCTAATGGTGTGCCGTCAGTTCTCAGTGCAATTAATTTCATCGATCCTAGCCATGTGAATAACCATTGAAAAGTATCTGTTGCAAATAACCAAGCGATTGGATCATCCTCTATTAAAACTCTTAATCCTGGTACTTGAGTTCTCCCTGTAATTAATCTCGTAATAGCCAAAGTTGCCCCTCTTAAAATGAACAACATTGCAAGAGTTACTATGAAGGATGGAAGACCAGTTTTTACTACCATTATACCATTGAAATAACCAATTAGTACTGCCATAGCAAAAGCAAAAAAAATACTCGTCCATAAAGGCCAGCCCCAATAAATTGCAGGTATAGCGATACAGATACCTGCAAAACCAATCATTGATCCAATTGATAAATCAAACTCTCCACCAATCATTAACATTGCAGCAGCAATAGCAATAATTCCTAAATTAGCTGAAACATCTAAAAAATTTAATGTCCCATAAGCGCTAAACATTCCAGTGTCACCAGCAACTATTCCAAAAAAAATAAAAACTAAAATTGAGCCACCCAAAGCACCAAGCTCTGGTCTGTTTAATAAAACTCTAAGAGGTGAAATTTTTTTTAGTCTTTCATCTTGTCCACTATCTTTTTTTGATTGAATACTCTCTGATTTTACAGACATATAAAAATTATAATTTAAAGATGATTAAAAAAAAGGCCCGACTAACATTAGTCAGGCCTTTAATTCATATTTTTATCTATAACCTTGAGCTGCCCACTTAATTACTTTAGACGCATTGTCAGGAGTAACAAACCCAGGTCCAGTCATTACTACACCTGCTGGCATTGTTCCCCATCTCATATATTGTCCAAAGATAGCTATTGGTAAATATCCTTGTAGATATTGCTGTTGGTCAATTAAAAACTCTACTTTTCCTGCAGCAGCAGCTTTTAACATATTTGGAGACATATCAAATGTTCCTAATCTTACAGAACCAACTTTTCCAGCTGACTCAAGTGCTTTCAAAGCTGCTTCACCAGATAATCCAGCACCTAAAGTTAGAATAGTGTCATAGCCACCACCTAATTTTGCAGCAACAGCTTTTTGAATTTCTGTTGGGTCATTTGAAGTACCTAAAATATCAACAGATCCACCGAAACCTTTTTTGAAACCAGCACATCTTCTATCAAGTGCAACGTTTCCGACCTCATGGTTAACACATAATGCTTTTTTTCCACCAGCGGCTTTCATTTTTTGTCCACCACCTACACCTGCTTCAAACTCAGTTTGTCCGACGTGTGCACTAATTCCTAAAGATGCATAATCATCAGATCCAGAGTTCATTGATATTACAGGAATACCAGCAGCAATCGCAGCTTTAACTGATTTTCCTAAAGCAGCAGCATCGGGTAATGTGATCACAATACCTTTCGGTTTTTGTGATACAGCATTATCAATTAATTTTGCCATTTCTACCATGTCAAAAGTAGCTGGTGCTGTGTATTTGCAAGACACGCCCATGTCTTTACATCCAGCATCAACTCCATTTTTAGCAACTGACCAGAAAGGATCGTTTGCTTGACCATGAGAAACCACAATTATATCTACAGCTAAAGCAGATACAGACATCATTGCCCATGCAGCTAAAGCTAATATAAAGTTTTTTATTGTTTTCATTATTTTCCTCTAATTAAAGTTAACTTTTAAAAATAAAATCTAATCAAAATATTATTTAGTTGTAAAGCAGACAGGTTCTATTCTACTTAGGGTTGATTCAATTAAAGATTAAGTTTTTCAAACTTTTTTGATCGTAAAGATTTTTGAGCTGCATTTGCAATTATCAGAGCTTTTCTTCCCTCTTCAAAACCTGCAAGAGGTTGAATTTTCTTTCTTATAAATTTTGCAAAATCCTTTAGTTGATTTTTATAAGCATCTTTATACCTCTCAATAAAAAAATTAAGCAAAGGAGATTTGTTAGAAGTTGATTGTGCAGAATATAAAGATGTCTCGTTTTGTCTTTTATTCTCTGAAATTAACATACCTTTTGATCCAAATAATTCTATTCTTTGATCATAACCGAAACTACAATGTCTGGAATTAGTTATTATGCACTGAACACCAGCTTTAGATCTAATTATGGTAGATGCTAATTCAAAATCTTTTATTTTATCAAATCTTTTGTCTGATATGTTGCTACCAGAAGCTATTATTTTTACAGGCTCATCATTACCAAGGTAGAATCTAACAAGATCAAAATCATGGATCATCATATCTCTAAAAATACCACCGGATTCTTTTAGATATTTCATAGTTGGTGGGGCAGGATCACGACTAGTGATAATAATTTTTTCTAATTTACCTATTTTTCCACTAAGTAATTGTTTTCTTAAATTATTGTGTGTTGGATCATATCGTCTATTAAAACCTAATTGTATTTTTGGATTTAATTTATTAATTTTTTTTTTACAGGACTCAATTTTTTTAATACTTAAATCCAGTGGTTTTTCACAAAAGATAATTTTTCTATTTTTAACACCATCTAAAATAAATCTAATATGTGTCGATGTTGTTGAGGCAATAAAAATAGCTTTTACATCTTTATCTTTATAAGCCACAGATGGATTGTTTATAGCTTTTGTTTTTAATATTTTTGAATATTTTTTTGATAATTTTTGTTCAATGTCATAAATATATTTAAGATTGAAATCTTTACTACGCATTAAATTTTTTCCATGCATAATACCAATTCTACCAAGTCCAAATAAAGCTATATCAATCATTCTAAATTTGTATTAAAATAATAACTTAACTAAAAAAATTTCTTATGTCAGTAAAATTAGGAGTTGCACCCATTGCATGGAGTAATGATGACATGCCTGAGTTAGGTGGTGAAACTACGTTAGAGCAATGTTTAAAAGAAGCCAATGAAGCAGGCTATATAGGCATAGAGTCTGGTGGAAAATTTCCAAAGAAATCTTCGGAATTGATTCCAAAATTAGATCAATTTAATCTTAAACTTTGCTCAGGATGGTATGGCGCTAATCTAAGAAAAAATTCTGTTGAGGAAGAAAAAAAATCCATTCAAGAACAACTAGATTTATTTAAAGATTGTGATGCACCTTGTATAGTTTTCGCGGAAGTTTCTGGCTCTATACAAGGAGATCCTAATAGAAAATTATCAACTCGGCCTCAAATGGAAAGGGATGAATGGCAGAAGTTTTGTGAAAAAATTTCTGAACTAGGAAAATATTTAGAGGATGAAGGAATGCCTTTGGCATATCATCATCACATGGGAACAGTAATTGAAACTCAAAAAGATACTGAAAGACTTATAGAAAATACTCATGAAAGTGTAAAATTAACATTAGATACAGGACACATGTTATTTGCAAAAGGGGACTCAAAATACATATTACAAAATTATCATGAGAGAATTTTGCACGTCCATTGTAAAGATATAAGAAAACAAGTTCTTGAAAAATCTTTAAAAGAGGACTTAAGTTTTAGAGGTGCTTTCTTAGAGGGTGCGTTTACAGTACCAGGAGATGGTTGTATTGATTATCAACCTTTATTTAATGTATTAAAAAATAATAATTATTCAGGATGGTTGGTGGTTGAGGCAGAGCAGGATCCGGCAAAAGCAAATCCGTTAGAGTATGCAAAAATTGGTTATAATTATCTTAAAGATACATTAAAAAAATCTGAAATTGAAATTTATAAAAATTGATTATCTATAGAGTGAAGTGAGTTCATTATTTCCGGCAGCAACACATGGAGATTTAAAACAAGTACCAACAACCCATTCAGATCCAGGATCAGGTAAAAAATTTGATGACATCACAAATATAACACCCATCTCAACTGATTGCCCCGCCTTACCTTCTGCTTTAATTCTAGGATCAGGATCAGTTTTTACTTTAGTATCCTCTGAAAAAGGGTTCTCTATATTAAGATTTTTGTTTATATAATTCACAACTTTGGATGAGGACCACTCGCCATTACACGGATCACCCCAAACAGTCAATTTACCTTCATCATTATTCCCGCAATTATTTATTTCTCCATTGATAAAATCGACTACTTTCTTATGATTTTCTTTGACCAAGTTAGCTTTTGCTTCAACTGCGGGCCTTGTGCTTGCGGTCCAAATCAACATCCCAACCACATATACTAATGACAACAATACTAATGCTTCTAATAGTCCAAAATTTTTGAAATTTATTCGCATAATTAAAGTTTAATAATTTTTGATTTGTCTAATTTTTTTTCAAAAAAATCAATTATATTTTGTATTGTTTCTTTTCCCATTCTTATCATGCATTCCTCAGTAAATGCAGCGGTATGAGGACTTAAAAAAACTTTGTTGTTTTTTAGCAAAGGATTATCCTCTTTAGGTGGTTCTGTTTCAAAAACATCTAAACCTGCACCGAATATAAGACTTTCATTTAATGCTTTATCTAAGTCATTCTCATTAATCATTCCACCTCTTGCAGCATTAATAATTATACAATTTTTCCTCATTGTTTTAAGTAAGTCATAATTAATAATATTTTTCGTTTTTTCATTAAGAGGCATATGTAAAGAAATGGCATCCATAGATTTTACTGCTTCTGTAAGATCTTCAACTTTTTTTCCACCCAATTCCTCAATAATATCTTTTGAAACAAATGGATCATAAACAAAAACATTCATTTCAAATCCTTTGCATCTTCTAATTAAAGATTGACCAATTCTACCAAATCCAGCAATTAAAATATTTTTTTTCCAAAGTTCAATTGTTTTTTGGAAGTTTGTTTCTATTAGAAAAATTTCCTGTTTTAACAGCCTCATCATACATGTTTTTTCTCTTTGATATATTGAGCAACATAAACATAACATGTTCTGCCACCGCAACAGCATTTGCTGTAGCCGTAATTGCCAAGGTGATATTTTTGTCTTTAGAAGACTTGAGATCAATATTGTCGTACCCAACGCCATGGCGAGATATAATCTTAAGTTTTTTTGATATATTGATTAATTCGCTAGATAAATTTGCTGTTCTAATTGATAGACCATCACACTCCAAAATTTTCTGTTTAATATCTTTGTCATCTATATTTTCAATAATCTCATAATCATAATTTGGGTTATTCTTTATGAGATCTATCCCCGCTTTATGAATAGGCTGAATTATCAAAATTTTTTTTTTATCTGACACTTAAATTTAGTAAGCTTTAGAGTCTTCTTTTGATTTGATTGATTTTAATTTAGATACAGCATCTTTTGCACCTGCACTCATATACCTTTGATCGGATCCAATGGTTACCAAATTAAATCCTAAATTAAGCATTTTTTTTGCATACTCTGGACTAGCATTATGAATACCTGCAAAAATTTTATTTTTTTTTGCATGTTCTAATATATTCAAAATCTTTTCATAAGTTGGACTTCCTTCAGGATTATCAAAAGCTGGTTTTTGACCTATAGCCAAACTTAAATCAGCAGGTCCAATATAAATTCCATCTATTCCAGGCGTACTCATAATTTCATCTAATTTATCTAAGGCTTCTTTTGTCTCTATCATTGCCATTTTTAAAATCTCATCATTTGCAAAATCTCCATAATCTGAACCTCCATAAATTAATCCTCTAATTGGTCCAAAACTTCTATACCCTTTAGGGGGATACATGCATGCTTGAACAAATTTTTCAGCTTCAAATTTGTTGCTCACCATTGGACAAATTACGCCGTAGCACCCTGCATCTAAAATTTTCATTATTTGTCCTGGTTCATTCCAGTTTACTCTTGCTAGAGGAGTAACATCTGTAGATGAAATTGATTGCAGCATTTGTAATGCATTTGGATAATCTATAACACCATGTTGCATATCAATTGTAAGCGAGTCCCAACCTTGATGAGACATTACTTCCGCTGAAAAAGAGCTAGGAATTTGTAACCAGCCATTAATTATTTGCTCACCATCTCTCATCATCTTTTTTATTCTATTTGGCCTCATTTTAAGATTTCAAACCAAGGTGAGTGTACTTTATATTAAGATAATCTTTAATTGCCATTGAACCACCTTCACGTCCATATCCAGTTTGTTTAATTCCGCCAAAAGGTGCCTCAGCTATCGCAACTGCAGGAGTATTAACCGCTACAGTACCAGTTTCCATTAATTCTGAAGCTCTGTGAGCTTTGTCCATAGAATTTGTATAAATATAACTACATAATCCTAAGTCATTATCATTAGCTCTCTCAACTACTTCATCAAAAGTTTTAAATGACAACATTGGAACTAATGGACCAAATGGTTCTTGTTTCATTATTGTAAAATTGTCCTTTACATTGTCAAAAACTGTTGGCTCATAAAAATATCCTTTGTTAAAACCTTGAGGTCTTTTTCCACCCAATAAAACTTTTGCTCCTTCCTTTTTAGTTGTTTCAACTAATTCTTCAATTTCTCCTAATCTTTTTGCAGTTGTTAGAGGACCTAACTGAACTCCTTCATCTAAACCATTACCAATTTTTAATTTTTTTGTTCTTTCAATAAACGCATTAATGAATTCATCTTTTTTATTTTCTTGTATATAAAATCTGTTAGGTGAAATACAAACTTGACCATTATTTCTAAATTTTGCAGTAATTGCCATATCTGCAACTTTATTAATATCAACATCATCAAAAACTATAAAAGGTGAGTGTCCACTAAGCTCCATAGTGACTCTTTGAACTTTGTCTGCGGCCTTTTTTAAGATTAATTTACCTACTCTTGTTGATCCAGTAATAGAAACCTTTTTAATAATATCAGACTCTAACAACTCATTTGAAATACTTTCAGGGTCTCCTGATAATAAGTTTACAACTCCAGGAGGGACTCCCGCTTCTTTACAAATATCTACTAACTCCATTACTGTTCCTGGAGTAATTACATCAGGCTTACAAATTACTGAACATCCGGCAGCTAATGCTGTTGAAATTTTTCTTGCTGCTAGAATTAAAGGAAAATTCCATGGCACTAAAGCTGCTACAACTCCAACTGGCTGATAATAAACATGAACTCTGGTATCTGGAAATCGACTTTCGACTGTTTGTCCATAAATTCTTTTTGTTTCTTCAGCATTCCACTCAAAAATATCAGCAGCCCCGCCAGTTTCGCCAATTCCCTCTGCTAAAGGTTTTCCAACTTCAATCGTTAACCATTTTGCTAAAACATCTTGTTTTTTTCTTAAAAGATCAGCAATTTTTCTAATAATATATGATCTCTGCCAAGGTAAAGTGTTTTTCCAAACTTCCAAACCTTTCTCTGCAGATTTAAGAGCTTTTTGAACATCTGCTGAAGACGCTTTAGACGCTTGGCCAATAATTTCTTCTGTAGCAGGATTTATAACATCGTAAGTTTCTTTTTTTTCCGCTTGTTGCCACTTACCATCTATGAACTGCCCAAATTTACTATACATAATTTTTATTTTATGGTTAATTAAGCGAAATTTTAAGAGAATATATCTACAATTATGAAAAAAATAAAGCTTACATGTGCTCATGCAATTGTAAAGTTCCTGACTTCTCAAAAAATTCTTATCGATGGTAAAAAAGAACCTTTATTCGCTGGTGCTTTTGGAATATTTGGTCATGGTAATGTAGCTTGTTTAGGACAAGCTTTAGAGGAAAATAAAGATAAACTTCCAACTTATAGAGGTCATCATGAGCAAAACATGGCTTTAACAGGAATTGCTTACGCTAGAGCAAAAAGAAGAAAACAAGTATTTGTAGCAACAAGTTCTGTAGGTCCTGGTTCTACAAATATGGTAACAGCTGCAGCAGTTGCGATGAGTAATAGACTGCCAATTTTATTTCTTCCAGGTGATACTTACGCAAACAGGATGCCTGATCCAGTTTTACAACAAGTAGAACATTTTAATAATCCAGGAATTACTCAAAATGATGCTTTTAAACCAGTTACAAAATATTTTGATAGAATAACTAGACCAGAACAAATTTTACAAACATTTCCCCAAGCTGTACAAGTTTTATTAGACCCAGCTGATTGTGGTCCAGTATGCATATCTTTATGTCAGGATATACAAGGAGAAATTTTTGATTATCCTGAGGATTTTTTTAAAGAAAAAATCCATAATATACGAAGACCAAGACCTGATGATTTTCAAATTAAAGAGGCGGCTGAAAAAATTAAAAAATCAAAAAATCCAATCATAATTTCTGGCGGAGGTGTTTTTTACTCAGATGCAATGGAGGAACTTTCTACTTTTGCAGTTAAACACAATATACCTGTAACCCAAACTGTAATGGGTTATTCTTCTATGAAAAGAGATCATTCTCATTTTTTAGGACCTATTGGAGGTTTAGGAGGAAAAGCAGCAAACAACTTTGCAAAAAAAACTGATTTAGCGATTGCTATTGGAACTAAGTTAGGAGATTTCACAACCGGGTCATGGTCCAATTTCGAAAATCCAAATTTTTCATTAGTATCAATTAATGTTGCAAGATTTGATGCTAGTAAGCATATGGCACAATCAATTATTGGAGATGCAAAAGTTTCTTTAAATGAACTATCGCAAGCCTTAGGTGATTGGAAAGCATCCGAGGAATGGCATAAAAAATCTAGAGATGAACTTAAATCTTGGAATGAATATGTTGATAAAGAAAGTGGGCCAACTAATCAAAATCTCCCAAGTTACGCTCATGCAGTTGGTGCAATTTATAGAAACTCTGATCCAAGTGATATCGCTGTCACTGCAGCTGGAGGTTTGGTAGGTGAAGTTGTTCAAATTTGGAGACCAAGAGAACTTAATACTCATGAAACAGAGTGGGGCTTTAGTTGTATGAGTTATGAAATTTCTGGAGCATTAGGAATTAAAATGGCCAATCCAAACAAAGAAGTTATCACATTTGTAGGTGATGGATCATATTTACTTTATAATTCAGATATATATTCATCTGTAATAACTAATAATAAACTAATTGTAATTGTCTGTGATAATGGTGGTCACGCTGTCATTAATAGACTTCAATTATTTAAAGGTGGAAAAGAATTTAATTGTTTGTTTGAGAGTTCAAATGTTTCAAATTTAGTAAAAGTAAATTTTGCAAAACATGCAGAAAGTATGGGGGCAAAGTCTGAAGAGGTAAGTTCTATCAGTGAATTAGAGGAAGCTTTCAAAAGAGCGAAGAAATCAAAAATTACTTACGTTATTTCAATCAAAACTCATTCATATCAATGGCTTGAAGGATCAGCTTATTGGGAAAGTCCAACTTTAGAAATTCCCAAAACCAAAGAAAATGAAAAAGCTCTAAAATTACACAAAGAAGGTAAAGCAAAACAAAGACAGGGAGTATAACCCTAATGAGCAAAGTATTTAAAGTGGGCTTAATTGGTTGTGGTCATATCGCAGAAACATATTTCAGAGCTCACAAATATTTTAAAAATTTTAAAATCATTAAATGTGCAGATGTTAAAGAAAAAGCAGCTAAGAAATGTGCTAAAATTTATAAAATTAAAGCAGTTTCGGTAAGTAATTTACTTAAAGATGAACAGGTTGAAATAATATTAAATCTAACCCCTCCAAAAGTTCATTACCAAATTGCAAAAAAGTCTTTGTTAAATGGAAAACATGTGTATTCAGAAAAACCACTAGCAATAAATCTAAAAGACGGAAAAGAATTACTTAAGCTCTCAAAAAAAAAGAAATTATACTTAGGAAATGCCCCAGATACTTTTCTCGGAGGAGGTAATCAAAAATCTAAAGAATTATTAGAAGGTAAAAGTATCGGTAAAGTAAATTTAGGTAATGCGATTTTTGCTTTTCCAGGGGTTCAATCTTATCATCCAGACCCAGAACCATGGTTTGCAAAAAAAGAAGGCGGTCCAGTAATTGATATGGGACCTTATTACCTCACAGCATTAGTAAATTTATTGGGTCCGGCAAAAGAGGTAAAAGCAGCAAGTTTAATGAAAGGTTCACGATTTAGAACAATTGGTATTGGTCCTAAAAAAGGAAAAAGAATTAAGGTAGAATGTCCAACGACATATTTTACAACAATCATATTTAAAAATGGAAGCATAATCAGACTTACTTTATCTTTTGATGTTATAGCTCATCAAAGAAATCATATTGAACTTTATGGAACCAAAGGTTCAATGATTGTGCCAGATCCTAATATGTTTGGTGGTTCAGTATATTTATGTAAAAAATTAGGAAGCCCATGGAAAGAATTTA
>CACMRE010000011.1:0-20738 GCA_902616025.1 uncultured Pelagibacteraceae bacterium
TCAACACTTGAGAGATTGAATATGCTTTATCCAGACAATGTTGAAATTAAATTATATTTATTATCTGTTTTAGTCCAAGTCGACTCTCCAGAAAAAGCTAACACTATTATTGAAGATATGAAATTAAGAAGAGATCTTTCAGCAGAGGACTTAGAAACATTACAAGAAATTGAAGAAGAGTTAAGAGATCGTGAACCAAGTTTGTGGAATTTTACAGCCGATGTTGGTTTTGGTGCAACGTTTTCCAACAACGTAAATAGTGTATCTAAAACAAGATTAAAATATGATTCAGGTTCAATCGCAGCTTTTACATCGCCAAAACATGATAGAACTGAAAGTGCCTCGATTGGTATTACAGCAACAAGACCTGTTGGTGAAGAGTCGTCATTATTATTAAATTTTGGTCATACCACATCTAATCAATATCAAGAAGCTGATGATGATTTTCAAAGTTATGGTTTAACAATTGGTTTGGATACCACTTTAGGTAATCAAAGTTTAAGTCCATATATAATTATGAGTAAAACTGATGCACAGCATGATGCAGACAGTTTTTCATTGATGTTAGGAGTAGGAGGATTTTTTACAGTTGGAGAAAGACATTCCTTTAGTTATGGGTATTCTTATTCAGACTCTAAGGCAAATCAAAATTCAGAAGACACAACAGCCGATGAAACTAATGCAATAGGACATGGTTATACTTTTGGTTATGATTTAATTTTAACTCCAATAATTTCTAGCTCATTAAGTTTAGGTTACAGTGATAGTGATGCAAAAGTTGATGCTGGAAATGATTACGAAACTTATGAATTTGGTTTGGGTTTAAATTTTGCATTTCCATGGGCTTATATTGCATGGAGTGCTTCAACTAGTTTCAACGACTATAAAGTTGCAGACTCTTCTGTAGACTCAACCAAGTTAAGATCTGATCATGCAACAACAACAGATTTAATGATCACAAAAGCGATAGGAGATATCTTTCCATTTATTGATCCTAACAGAACATTGTTTATCAACCTGTCTTATGAAAAAACTTTCTCAGAGGCAAATATAATGAACTATGACTATTTAGCCGATTCCTTTGCTTTAAGTTTTTCTAAGGGTTTAAAACTAAATTAATCAAATTTTTTTCAAATTTCGCTTATTAATTGATTTTTTTGACGTTCAATTTGAGCTTTTAAAGTTTATTTTTTTTATATTTTTGTTAGTTTTACGTTGATGAAAAAATTATTATCAGTTGTAACAGGTCTAATTTTTATGATCAGCACAAGTGTTTTTGCTGAGGAAAAATTAACCATTGAAAAACAATTAGTTGGAATTGTTGGTGCAATTTCGGGAACTGTTAAAACTGAAACAAGAGAATTAAAAGCTGGTGACAAAATTTATTTAAATGAAACAATAGTTGCTGGTGCAGGATCTGGAACACAAATTTTACTTTTAGACCAATCGACATTTACTATAGGTGAAGACTCTGAAGTTGTGATGGATACTTTTATATTTGATCCAGCGACAAATGATGGAAAAATAGTTGCAAGTGTAAAACAAGGAAGTTTAAAAGTTATTTCTGGTTTAATTAGTAAAAAAAATCCTGATAGTTTAACAGTAGAAGTGCCGGAAGGAACACTTGGATCACGAGGAACAGAATTTCAAACAATTGTATCAAAAGGTAAAACTGATACTTTATTAATTGGCCCAGGAAAAAATAATACTTTAGGTATGAGACCAGGGGCAGTTTTAGTTGGAAACAATTTAGGTTCAACTTTACTTGATAATCCATACAGCATGGCGTCAATGACGAAAGGTAAAGCACCTGGACAAGCCAAAAAAATTACTAAAAACCAGTTAAAGAAATTTAATAAAAAGATGAAAGCTCTAAGAGTTGCTAAGCTCTCACCAGAAGAGAAGAAAGGTAAGAGAAAAGAAATGAAAAAGCAATTAAGAAAAGAGCTTAAGTCTATGGGTTTTGAAAAAGAAGAAATTAAATCAATCATTAAAGAAAATATTCAAAAAGATAAAGAGAAGAAAGTAGCTATTAAAAAAGAGAGAGCTGAAAAGAAAAAAGCTAAAAAGAAAAAAGCCAAAGCAGAAAAGAAAAAAAATAAAAAGAAAAAAGCTAAAAAAGTAGATAAGAAAAAAGGTAAAAAGAAAAAAGCTACTAAAAAAGGTTCTAAAAAGAAAAAAGCTGTTAAGAAAAAAGAAGGTAAAAAGAAAAAAGCTACAAAGAAAAAAGCTACTAAGAAAAAAGCTGTGAAAAAGAAAGCTACTAAAAAGAAAAAAGCTGTGAAGAAAAAACCGGCTAAAAAGAAAAAGAAAGCAGTTAAGAAAAAAGTTAAGAAGAAAAAGAAAGTAGTCAAAAAGAAAAAACCTAAAAAGAAAATTAAGAAAAAAGTAGCGAAGAAAAGAAAGATCGTTAAAAAGAAAAGAGCTGCTAAGAAGAAAAGAGCTAAGAAGAAAAGAAGAAAAAAGAAGTAATTAGCTAGTTCTTAATAAGTTTCATTTACATTGCTTAAATTAGATATAAATTTCACTTTGTGGAAGCTTTTGTACAAAAAAATTTAAATTATTTTGTTTTCTTAATTGTACTAACCTTATTAATTTTTCTTAAAATTTTAAATCCAGCATTTATTAAGTCAGTTTCTTATTTGAGTTTTGATTTGTATCAAAAAATTTTTGCTGAAGAAAAAGAGAGTGAAGTAGTTATCATTGATATTGATGAACAAAGCCTTGGTAAGTTTGGGCAATTTCCGTGGAACAGAACAGTGTTTGCAAAAATTTTAGATCAATTAAATACTTCAAATCCAAAAGCAATCGGGTTTGATATATTTTTTACTGAAAAAGATAAGCAGTCACCTGATGAAATTATTAAATCATATAACTTAATTCCATCAGATGTCTCTGAATTACAAAATCTAAAAGGTCCAGATGATTTATTTGCTGAAAAATTAAAAGAGTCAAAATCAATTATTGCAGTGTTAGGTAGCAATGTGCCTTCTCATGCGAACTATAACAGAAAAGCAAAAGCACGATTTCTATCTAAAGGAGGAAAGCCTGAGGAATTCACTTACGCCTATCCTTATTCAATAGGTTCATTAGAAAAATTAGAAAAAAATGTTCAAGGTTTAGGATCCATTTCTTTTTTAGATCAGCTCGATGGTATTATTAGATCTCTTCCTTTAATTGTTCAATTTAATAAAAAGATATATCCAACGATGGGCTTAGAAATGGTTCGAGTTGGATCAAAACAAAAAAATATTTATGTGGAATTAAATGAGGTAGGTGTCCAAAGAATAAGTGCTAGACCTTATAAAATCGAGTCTGATCCTAATGGCATTATTTGGATTAAATATAAAAAATCACAAAAGAAACAATATATCTCAGCTGGTGATGTTTATGACGGAAATTTTGAAAAAGGTTTTTTTGAAAATAAATATGTTTTGATTGGTGCATCAGCCCAAGGTCTATTCGATTTAGTAAAAACCCCACTCGGTGTTACCATTCCTGGAGTAGAGGTTCATGCAAATGTTATTGAAAATATTTTAGATCAATCATATTTAATTAGAAATCCAAACACTTATATATTTGAGCTAATCTTTTCTATTATCATTGCTCTTTTAACTTTTATTTTATCTCAAAAAATTAAACCGAAATATAGTTTATCAATTTTCTTTGGTAATATTTTAGCAATTATTATTATTGGTTTTTCAATTTATAAATTTAGATCAGAGTTGGTAGATTTTAGTTATCCAATTTTCATTGTAACAATAACATTTTTAACAGGATTATATTTTAGATTTATAGAAGAAAATAAAATGGCTTTAACTAACTTACAAAAAGAGGCTAAACTTTTAAAAGAACGAGAACTTGCTGCCGGAGTTCAAAAAAGCTTATTCCCAGATATTTCAAAGTTTGAAAACTTTATTTTTGCAAAAAACGTTCCAGCAAGAGATGTCTCGGGAGATTATTTTGACGTTGTCAGAGCAACACCTGAGGAATATTTTTTTACTTTAGCAGATGTATCTGGCAAAGGGGTTAAAGCTGGAATGTATATGGCAAAAGCATCTTCAATCTTTAGAACTCTAACTAATCTGAAATTTCCTTTAGAAAAAGTTGTCTTTGGTGTCAACAATGAGTTAGTAGAAGCAAAGTTTAAAGGAATGTTTGTTACTGCTGTTTTTGGTAAATTAAATATCAAAACTGGTGAATTAGTGTTTATTAATGCAGGTCATGAAAGTATTCTTACTTTTGATGAAAAGAAAAATTATGAATATATTAAATCTGAAATGCCACCAATAGGTATTGTTAAATATTTCACAGAGTCGATGGTCAAATCAAATACTATTAATCTTAAAGATAAAACTTTTGTCGTTTACACGGATGGAGTAACTGAAGGGTATATGAAAAATGGGGAAGAGTTAGGGGCTGAAGGAGTACAAAAAATTATTAATGAAATGTCACAGGTCACACCAAAGTCTATAGTTGAAGCTATCGAAAAAGAGCTTAACTGGGGTGCAGAAAAGTTAAGGGATGACATCACTTGTATGGCAATAAACATTAATAATACCGAACTTATAAAGAAGAAATAATTTGTAACCCAAAATGAATAAATTGGTTGTTTAAAATTAATCATTTTTATGTAAATTGCAGTTGTGAAACGAATCTTATTATTACTATTTTTGCTACCACTCTTGAGTAACTGTACTCAATACTCCGCAATGGTAAGCCCCGCCTTAACACTAGCACATACAGGAAGTTTCGCCCAAGCCTCTACCGCGTTATCAAAATCAATAGCAATCAATGAAGTTAAAAAAGAATATGTTGCTAATAGTTTAACTGCTGAAAGAATTTGTCCAACTTTTCACTCTGCAGAAATCAACAATATATTTTTTGAAACGATAGAAGAAATGGATTGTTATTATGACCCACTCAGTATTCTTAGATAAAATCCTAGTTTTATTACTTTTTTACACAAAATTATCTTTTTGACTCGTGTGTTAATCAAAATATAAATTTGTTCAATGAAAGTTTTGAGAGAATTAAAATCAAAAAAAATCTTAAAATCTGTATTAAAAGGTTCTCTACAAACAAATGTATTCTTAATCCTTTTAGGAATTTTTTTTTCTACTCTCGCTTTTGCAGCAGCTTTAACAGTTACTTGGTTAGATGGAAGAATACCCGTACATAATTCAAGTTGTCAGAATTCTGCTGGAGAATTCGTAATGGAAAAAGACTCAACAGAAGATCCTCTTGATGTTGCTTTTAGCTCAGATGGATTACAAGTATTCACAGCAAACTGGGATATGGAAGATCATCCGAAGGGTACTTATGGTAATCTTTCTATGAATAGACTTTTTACGCCGTTTGATGTTTCTAGAACCAAAAGAAGGATTCTTGGAGATGTGGATTGTAACAATATTGATTCTTTTAGAGTAGGAGTCTTGGCTGGTGATGCATTGAATACTAGATTACGTGCCATGGTAGTTGCTGATGAGGGTAGAAAATTTTTTTTCGCCAGTTCAGTTGGAAAAATTTATAGATTTGATTTATCTACACCGAATGAATTTAAAACAGCTACATTTGTTGATAGTGTTATTCCTAACGCTGAATTACATAATTTTGCATTTAGTGATGATGGTAAAAAACTTTTTACTATACGTTATACTAACAGTACTCCGTTAGTAACAACTTATCAATTACCTGGTCCTTACGACATTAGCTCTATCACACAAATACATCAAGTCGATTTAACTGATATTGGTGTTACATTACCAGCTGGTACTAATTATGGAAGAGATATTGAATTTAGCAAGTCTGGTCATGCAATGTTTGTTTTGATTCAAAACACTGCGGGAAACACTACTGACACATCTGATATTTATCAATTTACTTTAGAAAAGAAATTTGACGTATCAACAGCTACACTTGTTGGGAACTATGATGTTAATAATTTTGGAAATAAAGCAAGTGGGTTAGGATATCCAGTAGGATTTGTTTTTTCGAATGATGGAATGAAGGTGTTTATTGTAGATATAGCACCTCCTATGAACAGTGTAGACCAAATAAATTCATATCAATTAGAGTGTCCTTATGGATTAGTAGCTTGTGTATCAGACCCAACTGCAAGTATTGGATCACAGGTTGAATTAGCTAAACAAAATATTGCTTTGAATATCTCTTCAATTTTTTACAGATTTGAATGGATCAAAAGAAATAGAGATGAAGAAAACTTCACCAGCCACAACATAAACATAAATTATCCAAATCCTTTATTGAAGAGTTTAGCAATGAGTTTGGAACCAGTTGCTAAAAAAAAGATAGCTACTCTTGTAAGTACCCCAAAAAAAGATCAGAAAAAGTCTAAATGGTCTTTATGGAGTTTGGCAGATTTATCGTTAAGTCACTTTGATAAACTAGGGTTTGAAAATGAAAAAAATATCAGAAATGAAGGAATAACACTTGGTGCTGATAGAAAATTCAGTGATAATAAATTTTTTGGTTGGGCAATAAGATATGGCAATGGCAGATCCAACATTGCCCGTTCTCAACAAAATATTCACATGGACTCTTTAACTTTAAATTTATATGGCATCATGCCAAAGGATAAAGAAAATTATTTAAATGCAGTTTTAGGCCTAAGTGCACTCAAAATAGATAGTCATTATTTAGGAAAAAAATCAGGAAAAAGATACGGTAAACAATTGTTTACTGCTATAGATTTTAGAACCAAAAATACCTATGGTAAATTAAATCTAACACCTACAACTAAATTTACTTTTGGAATTACAAGATTAGGTGAATATACAGATTTTTTAAGTGATGCAATCAATTCACCTACGCAAAACATAAGATACGATGAAGATACGTTTACAACTGGACAAATTTCTAGTGGATTTTTATTTGAGGCAGATCAGATAACAATAAATGATAAAACCTTTCAACCGATGGGAGGAATGGAATTTTATTATGATATGTCTCGTGATATTGACTACAATTATTCCATAGTAGGTTCCAATCAAGTTAATACGGATACAATTGATGGAGCATATCATAGACCAAATTTAAGAACCAGTTTAGGTTTTGAACTGATTTATCCCGACGGTCTTACTCTATCGCCTATGTATGAAAAAACATTTGCACTTAAAGGATCATTAAATGAGAGTAAAGGTATTACAGAGAGATTTATAATTAAAATTAGTCGTTCAAAAGAAATGGATGGAAATAATTTTGCCCTAGATTTTGATCCTCTCAGTCAAAATTATGCCAATATCAGCTTCAATAAAAATCTTGGTAATCTTAATTTAAAATTAAATTCTAACTATAGTTTATTTGATAAAATTCCAGACTATGGGGCAAGTCTAGAGATTTCTGGAACTTTCTAGTTTAAAAGCGAATAACCAAAATATTACTTAAAAAAAAATAATCATTTTTATGGTATAGAAATTAATATTTTTTTAAAGAAAGACTTTTAACTTTTGACTTTATTGATATTTTTTAAATTATAATATGAGTTATGCAAAAAATAATAAATGGTCTAATATTATTTTTACTTGTATTTCAATTTACACATTTGAAAGCAGAAGTTAAACCAACTTTTGTACGCTCAGCAGACACTACTAATGTAAATCAAGCGATTGGAGTAACTTTAACTCCAGATGGAACCAGAATACACTTTTCTCAGTATGGAACTTCGCCTGTTATAACCCAGTATGATTTAAGTATTCCATTTAATGTGTCATCAATAGATACTGCTTCAATAGTTACTTTAAATGTAAATAGTGGCGATAGTGGTGATTTTTTAGTAAGTAATCGATTGGAAGGTCACACATTTAATAGCGATGGTACAAAACTATATGCAATAGATATGGCTGGGAATATGAATGTCCATAGTTTATCGACTCCTTATGATATATCTAATTTTTCAAAAGATGCAGATGATGGGGTAGATTGGGCAACCTTTGCAGCTGGTGAAGGTGGCTCGGATAGTGCTCGTAGGTCTCATGGTATACGTTTTAATAACGATGGAACAAAAATGTTCTTGATGGATGTCAACGGTACAGTTGGTATTGCTGAATTTAATCTAAGCACTCCCTTTTTGCCAGGTTCAGCAAGTTTTGGAAATTTTTTTGCAATAACCGAAAATTCTGCAACAATACAAGATTTTGATTTTGATGATGATGGTACAAGAATGTATGTTATTGAGTCAAACGAAGCATCAACAAATAATAAGATTTATGTTTATAAGTTAAGTACTGGTTTTGATACTTCAACAGCAACTTTCGTTGGAAGTGTAGCGAATGTTTTTAGTGCTGCAGGAGCTGATGGATCAGCAGGAGGTATGCGTTTTGCGAAAAATGGTATGAAATTTTATCAGGTTACTTGGGCTAGTACCTTAAAGAATAAAGTTTTTGAGTATGATCTAAGTTGCCCTTTTGGAATTGTAATTTGTGAAGCAGATGTTGCTACAGCAATAGGGGCTCAAGCGGAAATTGCTAAAAATATAATTTATCAAAATTCAAATACAATTTTCAAAAGATTCGATTGGTTACGTAGAAATGAGGAAAAAAGAAATTTAAACAGTCATAATATTAAACTAGATATCAATAATCCAATTTTAGCTTCATTTAAGCATAAGTTAGAGAACTCTTTAAAACATAATTTAGAAAACTCACTTAATAATAATCAATTTATTCATGCATCCTTAAAAGATAAAAATCCTTTTAAGAATATGAGGAATTGGTCTCACTGGTCTCACGTTGATATTTCATTTGGCAGAGTAGGAGAAAAAGGTTTCATTAAACCAAAAGACATTAGAACAAGAGGTATTATGTTTGGAGCTGATAAATTAATTGATAATAAAATTTTTGGCTTAGCTTTTCGATATGGTAATGATGATGTCAAAATTGATACTGGTTTAGGAAGTAAATTAGACGCCCAAGCATATACTTTAAATATGTATGGAAGTTTACCTCTAGATGGAAAATCAAATCTTAATACTCTAATTGGTGCAAGCTTTTTAAGCATTGATCAATTAGTTAAAAATACAGTTACAGGAGAAAGATACGGCAGACAAATTTTTACGTCAATGATTTATGAAAATGAAAACGAATATACTAGACATAATTTAACTCCATTTGGTAAATTTGAGATTGGTATTACCCAACTTTCAGAGTATACGGATTTCGGTACTTCCGCCACAAACAGCGTAGATGTTCATGAAAGACTGACTTTTAAAACTGGAAATGCTTCGGGGGGTTTTAAGTTTGATGACACTGTATATCTAGATAATAAAACTCTAAACAGAAATGGTTTTGTAGAATATATTTTTGATTTAACTCCAGATATTGATCATTTTTATAAAAATCACATTGACAATACAACAGTAAGAAAAACTATAAAAAAACATTCTTTGCATAATATTAGGGGAAATATTGGGTTCGAATATATGAATGTAAATGGATACACTTTTGCAATAAACTATGAAAGATTCCAAAGTCTTAGTAATAGTGCTTACTCAGATAGTTTATTATTTAAATTAGGAAAAAAACAAGTTAATCAAGCTAATTTTGATGTGATTTATGATCCTACAAATAATAATAATACTGAGATTAGTTATTTAAAAAACTTTGGTAATTTTAAACTAAAAATAGATACTGATTATAGTCTATTTAGTAAAATCCCCGATTATGGTGCAAATTTAGAAATTTCTGGTACATTTTAATATTTTCAAATTCCAAATATATTTTTTATAAAGTGATTATGAAAAAAAATAAAATCTACATATTTTTATTTAATTTTTTGACTCTAATAACTTATTTTTTTTCTCAAAACGCGTATGCGAATTTTATAGCAAGTGGTGACACACTTTCTACTTCCAACTATGAAATACGAAGATTCGATACTTCAGCTCAAACAACCGATCCTAGAGATATTACATTTAGTAATGATGGAAAAAAAATGTTTACGGTTGAACAACAAACAAGAAGTGTATTTGAATATATTTTATCAACACCTTACAACATATCGACAGCTTCTTTTGTCCAAAGCCTATCAGTTAGTGGTCAATCTAGTAAACCTTTTAAAGTTAAGTTTAACAATGATGGATCAAAAATGTTTATTGCTGGAAGAGGAGAAAGAAAAGTATTTGAATACTCGCTCTCTACAAATTTCGATATATCATCGGCATCAGTAACGTATACTGGAAATTTTATTGATGTTTCACCGCAACTTACTAGCTTTTTAAATGGTCTAACTTTTAGTCCTGATGGCAAAATTATGATTATTACTGAGCAAGCGTTTGGCTTGCATCAATATTCATTAAACAAAAGTTTTGATCTTTCGGGTGGAGCTAATTTTATAAGATCTGCTGCAGTGACAACACTTTTGAATGGATCTACACATAATGGTATAGTGTTCAATCAAAGTGGTACAAGATTGTTTATGGTAGACTCACAAGTAAATGCTGTTAATCAATATACTTTATCTGAGGGTTTTAATATTGCGACAGCTTCTTTTGATGGTGGTGCAAGGGATACCGAGACTGACGCCAGTAGTATAGACTTTAGTCCCTCCGGGTTAAGAATGTATGTTGCAGGAATTGATGATTTAGTTAAAGAGTATCACTTACCTTGTCCGTTCAATCTTTTTGCTGGAAAATGTACAGAGATCACTGAAGGAGATAGAAGAGGAGTGGCTGAAGCTCAAGTTAATATTGCAAACAGAACAATTGAACACTCAACAGACACAGCGCTCAATCGTTTAAAATGGATTAGACGAAATAAAGATCTTCAAGATTTAAGCTTTAGAAATATTAAACTTAATTTTTCTAATGAAATGTTAGCTTCTCTAGCTGAGGCTATTCAAGTTTCAACATCTCCTAAAGAAAAAAGTAAAAACAAAGATATCTTTTATTGGTCTGAGGGAAGTTTAGCTTTTGGTAAAGTTCGAGAAACCGATACTTCATCTAAGAAAAAAATCTATACCGATGGTATCACCATTGGTGCTGACAAGTTTACTGATGATGGAGAGATTAAGGGGCTAGCGTTTAGATATAGTGAAAATGACGTGAAAGTTGGTATTGATGGAAGCAGGTTAGATACAGATACTTACAATTTAACCTATTATTCAACTACTCCAGTAAAAGATGACAATAGATTTTTAGATGCGGTTGTTGGTATTGGTGCACTTTATTCAGATATCTCAAGTGTTTTAGATGGAAATAAATTAATTGGAAATAGAAATGGTAAACAAATTTATGGAACTTTAAAATTGAAAGAGGAAATTAAAAAAGATGAGCTTACCTTAATTCCTGCTGCTCAAATTGATTTAGGTTATACATTGTTGAGTAGCTATTCAGAAAGTGGAAAAACTGCAATGAGATTTGATAAACAAAGCATTCAATCAAGAAATTTAAGATTATCAATTGCTTCTGTTGAAGAACTTAACAATAAAAAATACAAAATGAAAAGACATGGTAAGATTGAATATCAAGCTAATTTACATCGCTCATCTAACATCAAGTATTCCTACATTAATGATAGCTCAATTAAATATGATACCGAATTAAATTCTGGAGCATTACACAATATTAATGGTGAAGTAGGTGTTGATATTATTTATGATGAAAACTTTAGTTTATTTTTTATTTATGAACAAAATTATAAACATAGAGTTGGTGTTACAAATAAAATTCATCTAGCAATAGGTTATCTACCACAAAAAAATTCTAATTTTGTTTTTAAAATCGAAGGAGATGATGTTTTAAAATCAAAATATATTTATAGTAAAAATGTTAATGGTTTAGATGTTGATTTTTATTTATTGAATAATAATGCAATGAGACCTGAAACCTTTGATGAAATTGCTTTGAATTTAAGGAAGGTTTTTTAAAATATTATTTTAAAAGTTCTTGAAGTTTATTTTCTTTCTCTAAGGCTCTCACTTCATCATAACCACCAATGTGTTGGTCATCAAAAAATATTTGAGGAATTGTTCTTTTACCATTTGCTTTTTGAATCATTTCATCTTTTGCACCCTCAACCTTTGCAACATCAATTTCTTCATAAGGTGCATTGTTTCTTGTCAGTAATCTTTTAGCCGCCTCACAGTAATTACACATGGGACCTGTATAAATTGTAATTTTTTTCATAAGTTATAGATAATCACCTTTTTTAATTTTACTAGTAATTTGTTTTCTTGAATATTCAAATTTTTTTCTGTGTTTGATACTTTTTTGATGAACTCTTTTTCTCCACAATCTAAATGAGGATGGTTTGAGAGATTTTCTCATTATCTTAATAACATCCGATTCTCGGTAGCCAGTTTTTTTTTCGATATCTTCAAAAGTGATCCTATCAGCCCAGGCTGCCCAGATTACCCAATCTGGATCTTCATGATTTGGCTCTGGATTTTTGACGCGGGTAACTGGCCTGTGACCTTTTTTTTTCATAAATCCTTTATATTTGAAAAAAATCAATAATGCATTTTTTTTAGGATCTGTTATATTGTGATTTGATAGTCCTACTTAGCCATCTTTAGCTCCCGGTTTTTTAGGACTATCTTTTTTTTTATGCTCCCCCTAGATTTTATCCTTTTTTTACAGATCATAATTTTTCTATTCATCACACCGGGTACCCCTCGGATAGTAATTATTTCTTATTCAATGAATTATGGTGTTAAAAATTGTATTTGGACAGCTCTGGGTGATGTTTCAGCGAATTTATTTCAAGCAACCTTAGTAATTTTTGTTATAGGAACTTTTTTGTCGGATAATCCAAACTTTTTAAACTTTTTTAAGTGGGTTGGAGTTATTTATTTAATGTATTTAGCTTATGATGTGTACAAATCTTCACCAAAAGATGTAAATTCAAAAATAATTAGCACCAAAAGTGTTTTTTCTTTTTATAAAGATGGTTTTTTGGTTGCAGGAACAAGTCCTAAGGCTTGGTTGTTCTTTCCTTTAATATTTCCTCAGTTTATTGACTTTAGTACCAATTATATTGTTCAATTCTTTATTTTAATAACAACTTATGTTGTTTTAGATTTTATTTCTTTGATTGGTTATGCTTTGCTAGCACAAAAATTAATTACATGGATCAAAGCAAATCCAAAAACAATTAATACAATCTCAGCGAGTGTTTTAGTAATTATTGCGTTAATTATTATTGTTACACAACAATATTAAACCTATCTAAAGTTGTTTTTGCCTCTTGCAATAAAACAAAATTATTTATTTAATTAAGTATTAATTAATTAATAACAAAAGGAAATAAAATGAAAATAAACAAGATAATCTTGAGTTTTATTTCTGCAGTAGCAATTTTACTTTCAACTTCGGTTGTTTCATTTGCAAAAGTCGTTGGTGATAAAATTGTTTTAGGTGCTGCTATTTCATTGACTGGAAAATATTCATCTAATGGTGTTCATACGCAAAACGGTTATAACATGGCTGTTGACAGAATTAATAGCATGGGTGGTGTTAAAGTTGGTGGAAAAACTTATAAGTTTGAAATCATTTATTATGATGATGAATCAAACCCAAAAAGAGCAGCTCAATTAGCAGAAAGATTAATCTCACAAGATGGTGTTGAGTTTATGCTTGGGCCTTATAGTTCAGGTTTAACAAAAGCAATTGCACCTGTTACAGAAAAATATGGTGTACCAATGGTGGAGGCAAATGGTGCTTCTAGATCTTTGTTTACTAAAGGTTACAAATATCTATTTGCAGTTTTAGCTCCAGCTAACTTATATCTTGATGTAGCTATTAGAACAGCAGTTGAGTTAAATGGCGGAAAAGGTGTAAGAATTGCACAAGCATTTGAACAAGATGCTTTTTCACAAGACGTAAGATTAGGGATTTTAGATGCAGCAAAAGAAACTGGATCTGAAATTATAATCGACGATAAGCTGCCAAAAGAGCTTAACGATATGGCTGCAACATTAGTTAAAGTAAAACAAATGAAGCCAGACGTTCTTGTGGTATCAGGACACACAAAAGGTGCATTAACTGCAATCAGACAAATTGCTGAAATGAAAGTTGATGTTCCAATGTTAGCAATGACACATTGTGATGCTGCGAAATTATCAAAACAACATGGTAAAAATTCTCAGTATGCATTATGTGCTTCTCAATGGCATAAAACACTAACTTATAAAGATAACTTCTTTAAAGATGGTATGACGTATGCGGCAGATTTCCAAAAAGAGTTTGGATATGATCCGCCATATCAATCAGCAGAGTCATCTGCAGCATTGTTAGTGTTCAAAGATGCTTTTGAAAGAGCGAATTCTTTCGATCAAAAGAAAGTAAGAGATGCTCTTGCAGCTACGAACATGCAAACATTCTATGGAAATATTAAGTTCGCACCAGGTGGTCAAAATGTTGACAAGCCGATGGTACTTTTCCAAGTAATGTGTGATGGCGCTGGTAAATGTGAAAACAAAGTTGTAGCTCCACTAAAGTGGGCTTCAGCTAAATTGATTCACCCAATTCCTAAGTGGTCTGACAGATAATAACAAATCTTTAAATACCCCCTAAATTCTAGGGGGTATTTTTTTTAGAGGCAAATTATGGATTTCATGGTTTTTCAGTATCCGATGATAACTGTTCAAGCTTGCTTGGATGGTATACTGCTTGGAATTTTATTTGCATTAATTGCTTATGGCATGGCTCTGCAATGGGGGGTGATGAATATCATCAACATTGCACAAGGTGATCTAGTTATTCTTGGTGGATACATTGCATACTTCATGTATCTTTACGGAATTCATCCAGCCTGGGGAGTAATTGTATCCCCAATAATAATGTATTTTGTTGGTGTCGGAATTTATAAATTAGTAATTAATAAAGTGGTTGATAGAGACTTGTTTATCTCAATTCTTGCTACATTCGGTATAAGTATTCTTTTTATGCAGCTAATGAACTTTGCATTTGGTGCAGATGTTGTCTTAGCAAATTCAGGTTATGGCACAACATTTTTATTTGATAGTGCAGTAGTTTTACCAAACTCAAAAATATTTTCAGCATTCGTTAGTATTGTTTTTGCTATTGGTTTAGTGATTTATATGAAAAAATCAAAACTTGGTCGAGCGATTAGAGCAACAGCTCAAAACGCAAGAGCTGCAAAGATTTTAGGTGTAGATACAGAAAAGGTTTATGCAGCAACTTTTGGATTAAATGCTGCTCTTTGTGGTGTTGCTGGAGCGCTAATTTCAATAACCTTTACAATACATCCTTATATGGGATTACCGTATACAATTAGATCATTTATGATTGTTATTGTTGCTGGACTTGGCAATTTACCTGGTGTTGCAATGTCAGGGATGGGTCTTGGTGTATTTGAAGAGTTTGCTGATTATATATTAGGAACAGAATTTAGAATAGGTTCAGTGTTTTTATTATTAGTTTTAATTCTCGTTTATAGAAGATTTAAACTTTCAAGAAAAAGAGAGTATCTAAAATAATGAGTAAAAATGTCATATTATATGCTGCAATTTTGATATTTGGACTCGCTGCGCCTTTTGTATTTCCAGCATTTAAGGTTCAATTATCTATTTTGTGTGTATTGATTGTTTTAGCCACCACTTGGAATATTCAGGGTGGGGAAATGGGATATAACACATTTGGAAATATTCTTTTCTATGGTTTAGGAATGTATTTGTGTGCTTCTGTACAGGTTGGCATGTTTTTTCCATTAGCAGAGTGGACAGAAAGTGGAGGAGAAAAAACTTTTGTACATACGCCCACACAGTTCTTTCAAGGAATGGCAGCTGGACTTGTGGTTGCTGCTGTTGTTCCAACTATTGTTGCAGGATTAATTGGTTATGCCATCCTAGGACTTAGAGGACATTATTTTGCAATTTGTACTTTAGGTTTAGGCGTTGCTGCAGGAGAAATTTCTGGTGGTATAGAGATTATTGGAGCAGGACAAGGTTTTACCACACCACCTTTTCCAAACGTTGGTGGTCTAGAGGCAAGAGGGGAATTTTTTTATTTTTTAAGTTTTGGTGCACTTGTCCTTACATTCATAGCAGTGAGAGCGATTTACTCAACACGTTTTAGATTAATTCTTAATGCGATTAGGGATAATGAAGATAAAGCTGAGGCGATGGGAATTGAAACGATGAAATACAAAATAATTGGCTGGATGGTATCAGCATTTTTCTGCGGTTTAGCAGGAGGTATCATGGGCGGACTTGTTGGCTACATAGATTCGACCGATGTTGCTTTTGATGGAAGAGAAATGGGTGTATTCATGGTTTTGATGGCGATCCTTGGTGGTAAGGGAACTTTATGGGGTCCTGTGATTGGCGCAACTGTATTTCATATTTTTAAAGAAGGATTTTGGACATTCTTTTTAGGGTGGCAGTATGTTGCTTTAGGAGTTTTGATCGTTGTCATTGTTATTTATTTCCCAGAGGGAATTATGGGATGGTTGAGAGAAAAATATCCTGAACGATTTGGTGAAGTTGTAGATGAGGCAGATCGAAAAGCACAGGTAGAACTGAAATGAGTATTTTAGAAGTAAATAATGTAAGCAAATCTTTTGGTGGTGTTAAGGCTAATGTTGACATTTCAATGTCAGTAGAAAAGGGAAAAATATTTGGACTAATTGGTCCAAACGGCTCAGGAAAAACAACTTTATTTAACTCAATAGTAGGCACTTATCCAATAGATCAAGGTTCAATTAAGTTTAATGGTAAAGAGGTATCTGAGTTACCTGTTCCTGTAATTGCTAAACTTGGTTTGTTGAGAACTTTTCAACAAACAAGAATTTATGGAAAATTAAATTGTGTAGATAATATGCTAATCAGTCACAAAGGTAGTGATGAAAGTATATTAAAAATATTCTCTAAAATTCCTCAAGATTTAACCGAGAAGGCAGAAAATCTTTTAAATTTTGTCGGACTTTATCAAAAAAGAAAATTAAGAGCTGGCGACTTATCTTTTGGTCAGCAAAAATTACTTGAGTTGGCAATGGCTTTGATGAATGAACCTGAAATGCTTTTATTAGATGAGCCAACCGCAGGTATAAATCCAACTTTAATCAATGGAATAATAGACAGATTAATTAAAGTAAACCAGGATTTTGGGATAACTCTTTTAGTTATTGAACATAATATGAGGGTTATTATGCAATTAGCAGAAAGTATTTATTGTTTAGCTCATGGCAAAATGCTGGCTAATGGAACACCGGATGAGATTAAAAATGATAAAAGAGTAATCGATGCATACCTGGGAGCACAATAATGTCTAATCAATATGAAGTATTAGGAAAAGCACCTCAAGCAGAAGACTTGAAAAAACTTTCACCTAATGACATTCATCTCACGATTAAAAATATGAATGCTGGTTATGGGAAAATGGAAATTTTACATAATTTTGATCTTTATGTTAGCAAGGCTCAATCACTTTGTTTAATAGGTCCAAATGGTGCTGGTAAATCAACTATTCTTCATTCAATTTATGGATTTACCAATATATTTTCTGGGAAAATAGAAATTGATGGAAAAGAGATAACGAATTTATCACCAGCTGAAAAATTAAAATCAGTTGGTATTGCATATATTTTACAAGATAATTCTGTTTTCCCTGATATGACAGTTGAGGAAAATCTTTTAATGGGTGGATTTATCAAAGATAAAACAGAGGAGTCATTTCAAGAAGCTGAAAGAATTCTTGAGAAGTATGAAAGATTAAGAAATAGAAGAAATCAACCTGCAAAAGTTTTGTCTGGTGGTGAGAGAAGGTTATTGGAAATTTCAAGAGCGCTTGTTATGAAACCATCAGTTTTATTAGTTGATGAACCTTCGATTGGCTTAGAGCCAAGATATATTGAAATGGTATTTGAAATTTTAAGAGACCTTCAACAAAATGAAAAAAAAACAATTATTCTTGTTGAGCAAAATGCAAAGAAAGGTTTAGAGTTTGCTGACATTGGTTATGTTTTAGTATCAGGACAAACTGCAATAGCAGGTAAAGGAGATGAACTCTTAAATAATCCTGATGTTGGACGCCTATTCCTAGGCGGTTAATGATTGATTCAAAATATTTTTTAAAAGGATTTGCATCTATCAAAGGTGTTGGCAGTCCAGCTATAGCCTTGGGAGCTAGCTTTATAGCAATTGGAGCTCTTTTAAAAAATATTGGTTTTACAATTCAAGAAAGTCTTTTTTCAACTTTTTTAACTTACGCATTACCTGGTTCATTAGTGATGGCGGAGTCACTTATAATTGGATCATCATTAATAAATATCTTCATTGCTGTTTGGTTAGTAAATGCAAGATTGTATCCAATGACAGTTTCCTTAATGCCTTTGTTGATGCACCATAAACAACCTAAATGGAAATATTATTTATCATGTCACTTCATTGCCGTCTCATCGTGGCTAATAATGAAAGATAATTATGAACAAATAAAAAAAGAAGCAAGGATAGATTTTTGGATTGGTATTGGCACAGCAACCTGGTCGGTAGCAATTTTTTCTACATTTATCGGCTATATTGCATCAGACTTTTTAAATAGAGATATGTTAATTGGGTTAGCAATAATTAATCCAATTTATTTCACTTGTATGATGGTGGGAGCGATGAAAACTATTAAAATTAGTTTATCAATCATCCTGGGTGCAATTTTAGGTCCAGCTTTTTATTTTATATCTCCAGAGTGGTGTATTCTATTTGGTGGTTTTGTGGCTGGAACAATTGCATTTTTTATTGGAGAAATTAATGACAGGTAATATTTTTTTAGTAATCTTAATAACTTCATTAGCGACATTTTTGTCTAGATTTTTAGGTGTTGTAAGTTCAGAAAATATTAAAGAAACTTCCAAAATTTTTAGATGGTTTAATTGCTTGGCATACTCGACGTTGGCAGCATTAATAGCTAGGATTGTAATTTTTCCATCAGGATTATTATCTGAAATAGATTACTTAGTAAGACTAATTGTAATAATTTTATCAATTGGGCTTTTTTTTATCACTAAAAAAAATTTAGTTTACCCAACAATTTTCTCTGCTATCATACTTACACTTTTTAGCAGTTATTTATGATTGAAAAAATTGACGGATTTGAAATTTATGAAAATAAGCAATCTCCAAGGATAATTAACATAGATATAGGAGATGAAATTTTAAATAAACTTATCTTTCCTTTTAATAAGTTTGATATTACTGCATTAGAATATAAACCGTTTACCAGATTTACTATCGCAAAAAGTTTAGATGATTTAAGTAATAATAAATTATCTAAATTAATTAATAAAATTATTAGAGATCGAAATACTGGTTGTTTTATTATTAAACCTAAAAATTTAATATCTAAAATTGATGATAGTTTTTTAGTAAAGCTTTCAACTGCTGTTGCGCATCTTATTGGGAACCCTAATCATGATGCAATGGCTGGTAAATACTATGCTAGATTTCATGTTAAGCATGAGGATAAAAGTGACTCTTATTTAAGAAAGGCTTATAAAAATATGGATCTACATACTGATGGAACCTATGTCAAAGAAAAAACTGACTGGTTGTTAATGTCAAAAATAGAGGAAAAAAATGTTGAGGGTGGAGAAACTGCTATGCTTCATCTTGATGATTGGGAACATTGTGATGAATTATTTAATGATCCTGTTGGAAAAGAAGATTTTCTTTGGGGTTCTCCGAAAAGTAAAAATATTGATTATAAAGTTGAACATCCAGTATTTTCATCTGATAAAGATGGAAGAGCTCAAATTTCATATATTGATCAATTTCCTGAACCTAAAAATATGAAACAAGGTACTTTTTTACAAAAATTATCTGATAGTTTAGAGGAAAGTAATCAGAAGATTATAACTAAACTTCCAGTGGGATCATCTGTAGTAGCAAATAATTATTTTTGGCTTCATGGCAGAAAAGCCTTTAAAGAACACAAAGATTTAAGTAGAGAGTTATTACGAATTAGAGGTTCTTTTTTTATTAATTAATATAAATTAATCACTATAAGATATTTATGAAATTAGGTTTTATAGGAACTGGAAAAATAACATCTTCAGTTATATCTGGAATATGTTCTTCAAAGATTAATTATAAAAAGATATTTATTTCATCACGAAATAGTCTTATTGCAAAAGGATTAAAAAAAAAGTTTAAAAAAATATTTATTGAAAAGGATAATCAAAAAATTGTTGATAATTGTGATTGGATTTTTTTGGCAGTCACACCAACTGTTGGTGAAAAAATTATTAAAAATTTAAGATTTAGATCTAGTCAAACAATTATAAGTTTTATCTCAACTATAAATCTTTCAGACCTTCGAAAAATGATAAAAGTAAAAGCTGACTTAGTAAGAGCTATTCCACTTCCGCCAATTTCTCTTAAAAAAGGACCAGTGCCTATTTGCCCACCAAATAGAAAGGTTAAAAATTTTTTTAATAAAATTGGATCTACTATTGAAATTAAAAATGAAAAATTATCAATTAATTTTTGGTCAACGTCAGGGATGATGGCATCTTATTATGAAATATTAAATGTGATGAGTACTTGGTTGATAAAAAAAGGTATTAAAAGATCTGATGCACAGAAGTATATAACAACTTTATTTTTGGCCTTATCTGAAGATGCAGTCGTAAATTCAAAAAAAGATTTAAGACATTTAGTTAAAGAATCTCAAACTCCGAAAGGTTTAAACGAACAAGGTTTAAAAGAAATGAGTAAGAGAGGGGCTTATAAATCTGTAGTAAATGCACTAAATAAAATTTACAAAAGAC
>CACMRE010000012.1:0-20185 GCA_902616025.1 uncultured Pelagibacteraceae bacterium
AATATTATGATAATTTACTTAAAAAATAAACATTCACTTGTAATCGATGATTTTTATTTTAAGTGCTGTATTGGAAAAAAAGGTATAAGTAGGAAAAAAATAGAAGGTGATAAAAAAACACCTGAAGGTTCTTTTGGGATTGAGAATTTATATTACAGACCAGATAGAATAAAAAAACCATCTACAAAAATAAAATGTATCAGAATCACAAAAAATATGGGGTGGTGTGATGATCCTCTTGATAATAAAAATTATAATAAATTAATCACCATAAAAAAAAACATAAAATATGAAAAACTTTATAGAAAAGATCATAAATATGATCTTATAATCCCAATTAAATACAACTATCAAAAACCTATAAAATTTAGAGGGAGCTGTATATTTCTTCATTTAACAAATGATTATAAAGCTACAGCTGGATGTATTGCTATGAAAAAAAATGACTTTTTAGTAATGTTGAAATTAATAGATAAAAAAACCAAAATAAATATTTATTAACTTCTCTTCCCAAATATATTTGAGCCTATTCTTAAATAAGTTGCAGAATTTTTGATAGCCTCTAAGTAGTCTGATGACATTCCCATACTTAATTCATCAAGATCTAAATTTTTATTCAACATACTCATCTCTTTAAAAAAAATGTCTGGTGATTTTTCGAATGGTGGAATACACATAAGTCCAACCACACTTAAATCAATTGTTTTACAATATGAATATAGTTGAGTTAAAGATGATTTATTAATTCCAGATTTTTGTTCTTCATCACCAATATTAACTTGAATGAATACTTTTATTTTTTTGTTTTGTTTTTGTTGTTCGTCAGATATTTTTTTTGCAAGTTTTTCACTATCTACTGAATGAATATAATCAAATAATTTTACAGCTAATTTGACTTTATTTGTTTGAAGTCCTCCAATTAAATGTAGTTTAATTTCATTATTGGTTAATTTAATATCACTCCATTTTTCAATTGCCTCTTGAACCTTATTTTCACCAAAATCTATATGGCCATGTTCAATTAAAGGAGATATTTTATCCATTCCAAAAGTCTTTGATACTGCAATAATTTTTGGTATTTTATTACTTTTAAGGTCAACTAATCTCTGCTTTATTTTTTCTTGAATATTAATTAAATTTTGAACAGAAGAATGCATTTTAAACTATTAAATAAATATTACTTTATTAATTCTCTTGATACAAATAATTTTAAAAAACAAGATAAACAAACAATAATAATTTATAGGAATTACAACTCATCAAAAATAGATATTAATAAACTTTTGATGTTAAAAAACTTTTTAAAAAAAAGAGGAAATAAATTTCTCATAGCTAATAATTTTAAGATAGCTTTAAAATATGGGCTTGATGGGGTGTACTTACCCTCTTTCAATAAAAAATTCAATCACCTTGCATATTCAACGTTTACTAACTTTATCATCCTTGGATCTGCACATAATATAAAAGAAATCAGAATTAAAGAATTACAAAAAGTTCAAAAAATCTTCTTGTCTTCATTATTCAAAAAAAATAATAATTATCTAGGATTATATAAATTTAAGATTTTAAAAAATTATACTGATAAAAAAATTGTTGCACTTGGTGGTATATCAAAAAAAAATATTAAGAAAATTAGATTAATAAATAAAATCTCTAGTTTTGCTGGGATTTCTTATTTTGAATAAAAAAAAGGCCCCTAAAAAGGGGCCCTTTTTAAATTTGTTTTCTAATTTAATTAGAATGCAAATGATAAACCGAACTCGTAACCTTCTCTGTCAGTTGTTCCAGTTCCACCCATGTTATCAACTTCGTTCATAGCACCACCAAGTGTAATTCCACCTTGTGTGTATGAGAAAGAAACACCAGTTGATTGCTGATCAGCATCACCTGCTGTTTCAGTTTCTAATTCATGGTAAGCGTAACCGATTGATAAATCATCATTTATTGCATATGAAATACCATAAGCGATTGACTCTAAATCAGAGCTAGCAGTTGTATCATCTAATTCTGATGATTGTACACCTACTGTAAATGGACCAGATGCATAAGTTGCATACATAGTAGTTTCCTCTTGGTCTCTGTTTGTAGCGATCGTATGATCAGCACTAGCAAATCCAATAGTTAAACCTTCTACCATTTCAGGTGATACTGAAATAGCAAAGTCCATATATGACTCAGCAGCAACAGCTACGTGATTTACGTAAGCTGCAGTTACTGTTACACCACTTACTGTTGGAGATGTATAGATAAACATGTTATCTGTTCCACCACCATTAATCACAGTTGGAGTTCCACCTGTTGTAGAACCGTTAGTGTCAATTACATCCCATGCTTCTTCGTAAGCATTTGGAGTTTTGTCATCTACTGCACCGAACGCTGATGAACCACCATGACCATCGAACGTTAATGTTCCAAAGTCACCAGATAGTTTCATGTTGTAATCATCAAGTACACTACCATCAATTTCGTAGTAAACAGCAACACCAATACCATTGTCTGTTTCACCACTTGCATTGAATTTTAGACTATCACCCATGTAGAAGCCGTTTCCTCTATCACTAAATCCTCTGTTAGGGTCATCAAAAGTTAATGACGCTCCACCACTTACTGAAAAGTCAGCAGCATGTGCAGAAGAAATCGCTAGAGAACCAGCTAAAGCTGATAATCCGATTTTTCTCAAATTGTTCATATTAATTACTCCTTTAGTTTGTTTGATTATTAATAATAAACATTAGGAAATTATCATTTTATGATAAAAAAACGTTTTAATTGCCCTATTTTTATCAAAAATTCATAAAGTGTTGCAAATATGCAACAAAAATTTTTGTAATATTTTCATTATTTTAGAATTTAATTGTATATTAATCTCAATTTCATTTTAAAACTCAAAAATGCCAGAAATTAAGACAAATAAAATATTAATCACATGGTTTCTAGTAATTTTCAGCTTAACCTCATGTGGAAAAGATTTTTTTAAACCTGGAGATGCAAGAAAAAATCCACCAGATCCAAAATTAAGAGTTAAGAAAAATTTAGAGGAAGGGAAAGGCTTTAGATTGAATGATGCAATAAAAGGCAGTGGAAGAGGAACTAATTTTGAATTTGCAAGCTCTAATGAATTATGGAGGGCTTCTCTTGACGTTTTAGATTTTATGCCATTGACCTCTGCTAATTATAGTGGTGGAATAATAATAACTGATTGGTATTCAGAGCAAGGTAGTGCCGATGAATCTCTTAAAATTACAATAAGATTTTTAAGTAATGAAATTAGATCTGATGCTATAGATGTTGATGTCTTTTATAAAAAATGTCTTACACCAAGTAATTGTAGTATTAAAAAACAAGATGGGCAATTAAAAAAAGAAATTACCAAACAAATACTTGCAAAAGCATCCATTTTTAAAAAGCAATCTAAAGATAAAAATTTTCAACCTTATATAATGGGTACTCCCGGGGAATAGCCTAAAATATTTTTAGAAGTGGATAGATACAACTTTAAAATCGTTGAACAAAAATGGCAAGATTTTTGGGATAAAAATAAAAGTTTCAAAGTTAAAACTGATCCTACAAAAAAAAAATTTTATTGTCTTGAGATGTTCCCCTATCCCTCAGGAAAAATTCATATGGGTCATGTAAGAAATTACACGATAGGAGATGTATTAGCGCGTTACAAATCGCTTCAAGGCTATAATGTTTTACACCCGATGGGCTGGGACTCATTTGGTATGCCCGCTGAAAATGCAGCAAAACAAAACAATCTTGATCCAAAAACTTGGACTAAATCAAATATCAATAATATGAAAGCACAATTAAAAAAGCTTGGTCTTTCAATTGATTGGGATAGAGAAATATCCACTTGTGATAAAGATTATTATAAACATCAACAAGAATTTTTTCTAGAATTATTCCAAAAAGGACTTGTTTACAGAAAAGAGAATTATGTCAATTGGGATCCAATAGATGAAACAGTTTTGGCTAATGAGCAAGTCATTGATGGTAAGGGATGGAGATCTGGTGCTGTTGTAGAGAGGAAAAAATTAAATCAGTGGTTTTTTAACATTTCAAAATTTTCTCAAGAGTTACTGGACGGTTTGGATGATTTAGACTCATGGCCTAAAAAAGTAAAAACAATGCAAAAAAACTGGATTGGTAAATCATTCGGATGCGAAATTGATTTTGATGTTGAAGGTGAGTTACCTGTTGATAGTATAAAATGTTTTACAACAAGGCCCGATACCCTTTTTGGGTTTTCATTTTTAGCCCTGTCTGTCGATCATGATATTTCTAAATTTTTCAGAGACAATCAGGATTTTATTAAATTTAAACAAGAATGTTCAAAGACCGGTACTACAGAGGAAGCAATAGCAGTAGGTGAAAAAATTGGATTTAAAACTAACCTTAAAGCAATTAATCCTTTAAATCCAAAGCAAAAAGTTCCGGTGTATTTTGCAAATTTTGTTTTAATGGATTATGGATTCGGTGCTGTTTTCGGCTGTCCAGCTCATGATCAAAGAGATTTTGATTTTGCAAAAAAATATAATCTTGAAATTAAAACAGTTGTTAAACCAAGTGATCAAAATGATACTTTTAAAGTTGAACATGAGGCTTACCCTGGTCCTGGAGTAATAATAAACTCAGATTTTCTTAATGGTTTAGAGGCACCAGAAAAGTCTGTTCTTGAAACAATCAAAATTTTAGAAGATAAAAAATTAGGTAAAAAACAAATTAATTTTAGGCTTAAAGACTGGGGTGTATCTAGACAGAGATATTGGGGCTGCCCAATCCCAATTGCATATGATGAGAATGATAATGCATATCCAATACCTAAATCAAAATTACCTGTAGTGCTTCCAGAAAATATAGATATTAATGTTAAAGGTAATCCGCTTAATAATCAAAAAAATTGGAGAGAAATAATTATTGATGGAAAAAAATTGTTGAGAGAGACTGACACTCTAGATACTTTTGTCTGCTCATCGTGGTATTACCTAAGATTTTGTTCTCCAAGAGAAACCGAATATGGGTTTAAAAAAGAGGATATTGATTACTGGATGCCTGTAGATCAATATATCGGTGGTGTAGAACACGCGATTTTACATTTGCTTTATTCTAGATTTTTTATGCAAGCATTATCATATGAGAATGAAAATTTTAAAATAAGAGAACCATTCGATGGCCTCTTTACTCAAGGAATGGTTTGTCATGAGACTTATAAAGACCCTGATAATAATTGGGTTAGTCCAGACGAGATTGAAATCATAAATGGTAAAAAATATCTAAAAAAAGATCGAACAAAATTGATTTCAGTTGGACCCTCTGAGTCAATGTCTAAGTCAAAAAAAAATACAATTGATCCAGAAAATATTATTTCTAATTATGGGGCAGACTCAGCAAGATTATTTATTTTATCAGATAGTCCTCCCGAAAAAGATATTCAATGGTCCGAGGAAGGTATTATTTCATCATTTAAATTTATTCAAAAACTATGGAAGTTAAATGAAAAAGTAGTAAATGAAATTAATAAAAAACATAATAATGATCATGATGATGAATTAAATAAATATACCAATAAGTATTTAAAGAAAATTCACGATAATTTAGAGAGTTTTAGCTATAATAAAATCGTTGCAAACCTTTATGAAATGTATTCCTTTTTAAATAAACAAATAGAAAAACCTTATACAAAAAATACACTTGTTGAAAATTATGGGAAAATTTTAATTACAATGACACCTATTCTTCCACACTTCGCCAATGAATGTTTGAGCATTATAAGATTTGAAAATTTTAAGTGGCCGTATTTCGATAAAGCGATGTTAAAAGATGAAATAATAAATATTGTTATACAAATTAATGGAAAAAAAAGAGGATTAGTTCAAACAAGACCAAATATTATTGAAGAAAAACTCTTTGAAATTATAAAGAATGATGAGAAAGTAATGAAATATTTAGATCAGAAAGAAATTAAAAGAAGGATTTACATAAAAGATAAACTTTTAAACATAATTATTTAAATGCTTAAAAAAATTTTTTTTATCATACTATCATTAAATTTATTAACACATTGTGATTATAAACCACTCTATTCAAATCAAAACAATCTTAATTATAAAATAGTCATAAGTAGTTACACCGGTGATAAATATATAAATAATCTTTTAATTTCAAATTTAAAAAGAAATAGCAGAGATCAGAGCGACAAGAAAATTAATTTAAGTTTTGATACAAAATATACAAAAAATATTTTAGCAAAAGATAGCACTGGGACCATTACTGACTACCAATCAGATGTGGTGATAACATTCGTCATAACTAAGGAAAATATTTCTGAAAATTTTGTTGTGACCGAGAAATTTAATTTTAAAAAGATGACTGACAAATATGAAGAAAAAAATTACGAGCGAAATATTATGAAAAACATTGCTAATTCAATATCTCAAAAGCTAATTCTTAGATTGGCAGTTATCGAATGATTTTGAAAACGTTTGAATTAAGCAAAATCAAAAACGATACAATTTTCTATCTGTTATACGGGAAAAATGAAGGTTTAAAATTGGAATGTATCAATAAAATAATAAATAAAAATAAAGGAAAAATTTATAATTATGATGAAAAACAAATTAGGAATGAAACTGAAAATTTCTATGAAAATATTTTATCTGGTTCATTATTTGAGAGCAGTAAAATAATAATTATAAATAGAGCTTCTGACAAAATTTATGAAATTATTGAAGATTTAATTAATCGGAATATTCAAAATGTTAAAATAATAATCAATTCAGGAATTTTAGAAACAAAATCAAAAATAAGATCCTTATTTGAGAAACAAAAAGATCTAATTTGTATTCCTACATATCCAGATAACAATGATACACTTTCAAAATTAGCTGTTAATTTTTTTAGAGATGAAAAGATTTCAATTTCACAACAAAATATTAACTTAATAATTGAAAAATGTAATGGAGATAGAGGCTATTTAAATAATGAACTAAATAAAATTAAAAATTACACAAGTGGAAAAAAGAAAATATCATCTGAAGAAATATTAAAATTAGTTAACTTAAGTGAAAACTTTGCTTTATCAGAACTAATAGATAATTGTTTAGCAAAAAATAAAAATAAAATAACAAATATTCTTAATGAAAATAGTTATAATACAGAAGATTGTATAATTATTCTTAGAACTTTTTTGTCAAGAGCAAAAAGAATTCTTAAGCTCGCAATTGAATTTGAAAAAAATAAAGATATAAGCAAAACAATAAATTCAGCTAAACCTCCAATTTTTTGGAAAGAAAAAGATATCGTTAGAATTCAACTCAATAAATGGAAGCCTGAAAAAATAAAAGAACTGATTAATGGTATCAATAACATTGAACTAGAAACCAAGAAAAACCATAATAATTCAATACTAATTTTGACTAATTTTATTTTAGAAAAAGGTTGTTTAGATATTAATAATTAGATTTTATAATATCAATTATTTTATTTAATTGTTCAATATCGTGATAAGCAAAAGTAATTGTCCCTTTATTTTTTTTATTGTTTTTAATTGAAACATTTAGACCTATCTTATCAGAAATTAATTTTTCAAGATTTTGAATATTTGGGTCTGTCGAACGAATATAAGAACCTTTTTTCTTTTTAAAAATTTTAACAAAATTTTCTGATTGACGAACAGAAAGTTTTTTTTCAATAATCTTTTGTGCAACATAACTTGCATTTTCAAGACCAACCAATATCTTAGCATGACCAGTAGATAATTTTTTTGTCTCAATTAAACTCAGCACGTCACTCGGTAGAGTTAAAATTCTTAAGCAATTTGTGATATAACTTCTACTTTTCCCAATAAATTTCGAAACCTTTTCTTGATCATAAGAAAAATCATTTATTAATCTTTGGTAACCTTGTGCTTCCTCTAGTGGGTTAAGGTCATTTCTTTGAACATTTTCAACAATTGCAAATTCTAAAGATTTTAAATCATCAGCTTCAGTCACTACAACTGGCACTTCATGTAGACCTGCTTTTTGAGCTGCAAGCCAACGTCTTTCTCCAGCTATGATCTCATACTTTGAATTTTGATCAGATTTTCGAACAATAATTGGTTGAATAATACCCCTTTCTTTTATTGATTTTTCTAGATCACTCAAACTATCTTCATCAAAAATTTTCCTAGGTTGAAATTTATTTGGATAAAGGTCACCAATAGATAATTTATTTGTATTTTTTTCGATCTTTGTTTCACCAATTAACGATGATAAGCCTCTACCTAGGCCTTTTTTAATTTTATTCACTAAGCTGCGCTCCCTATGTGATTTTCTTGATGAATAAATTCATCTGTAAAACTATAGTATGATTTACTACCCGGACAATTTTTATCATAAATTAAAACAGGTACACCATGAGAAGGTGCTTCAGATAATCTTACGTTACGTGGAATTACTGTTTGATATACTTTTTCTTTAAAATAATTTCTTGCTTCTTGTTCAACTTGTGATGATAACTTATTTCTTCTATCATACATTGTTAAAAGTATCCCTTGAATTTCCAACTTAGGATTTAAATTAATTTTTATCCGATCAATTGTTTTCATCAATTGCGTTAATCCTTCTAAGGCAAAAAATTCTGTTTGAAGAGGAACTAAGAGTGAGTTTGAGCATACAAGAGCCATAACAGTCAACAAACTTAGAGATGGTGGGCAATCTATAAGTATATAGTCATATGATCCTCCAGAATCATTTAAAAACGCGGATAATTTCACCTTCAAAATAAAGGCCCGATCGCTATCACCAGCTGTCTCTACCTCCAGACCAGATAAATCGACATTTGATGTTATCAGATCGAGATCATCAAATTTAGTTTTTTTGATTACTTCTGTAATAGATTTAGTTCCATTTAAAATACCATAAATAGTTTCATCAGACCTTTCCAAATTAGATAAACCGAGACCGGTTGTTGCATTTCCTTGGGGGTCTAAGTCAATAACTAAAATTTTTTTTCCTTGTTGTGTTAAAGCAGATGCGAGATTAATAACTGTTGTTGTTTTACCAACTCCACCCTTCTGATTTATTATTGAAATAATTTTCACCAAATTTTTTTTTCCATATTTTTTATATTTAACAAAAATGAGTCTTTACTCGTTAAACTTTTTTTTTCTTCGTAATCTAAATTCCAGACTTTAAGAGTATCATTTAAAATTTTTCTTCCGCTTTTACCCATGAATAAAATTATATTTTTATATTTCCGAAAATTTTTTTGTACCAAATCAAGAATTATAGGCATTGGCTTAAAAGCTCTGGACATAATGGTTCCCGTTTCAATATTCTTAATTTTAAAAATGTCTTTTTGTATTATCTCCGTATTCAATTCTAATTTTTTTGAGACATCTTTTAAAAAAACGCATTTATGATAACTTTTTTCATAAAGTTTTATTTTCATTCTGTTTTTCAATTTTTTCATTAAGATTGCTATAATTAATCCTGGCATTCCCCCCCCAGATCCTAAATCAGAGGTTGTATTACTATTTAAATCAACAAAATCAATTATTTGTACTGAATCAACAATATGTCTTTGTCTAATTGCCTCTTTTTCAGAGTTTTTTTTACTAATTATATTTATTTCCTCATTTTTCTTTTGAATCATGCTTATTAAGCTTTCAAACTCATTACAAGTTTCACGTGAAACGTCAAATTTTCGTATTTGAGAATAATTTTTAGAAATTATCGAATCCATTAAGCTATATGCTTAATAGACTTTCTTTTAACGTGTGACAACAAAATATATACAGCTGCTGGGGTAATTCCATCTATTCGTAACGCTTGCCCCATTGTTTTTGGTCTTATTTCCTTAAACTTAGCTTTTACCTCGTTTGATAAGCCCGAAAATTGATCATAATCAATATTATCTGGTATAACGAGGTTTTCATCTCTTTTAAAAGCTATAATATCTGCATTTTGCTTTTTTAAATAACCTCTATAATGGGAATTAATTTCTATTTGCTCGTCAATTTCGGATCCAAAATCCTTAATTTCAGGCCAAATCGATCGCATTTTATTCATATTAGCATCTTTTTGAGCTAAAATTTCCTCTGCTGAACGTAAAATACCATCCTTTGCAACTTTAATACCATGTTTATCTGCTTTTGTTGGAGATATACTTAAACTAGACATTTGAACAGAAATTTCACTCATTTTAGCAAATTTATCCTCAAATTTTAACTTTCTATCACTTAATACTAGGCCAATTTTAATACCTTTGTTGGTAAGTCTCAAATCAGCATTATCTGCTCTTAAACTCAGCCTATACTCAGCTCTTGAAGTAAACATTCTATAGGGCTCTGCAACACCCTTAGTAACCAAATCATCTATCATTACTCCAATATAAGCATCTGACCTATCTAGAATGAATGGTTCTTTATTCATAAATGACAAAGCTGCGTTCACACCAGCTATAAGACCTTGAGCTGCAGCCTCCTCATATCCAGTAGTTCCATTTATCTGACCGGCTAAATATAAATTCCTTATTTTTTTAGTCTCAAGAGTTAAGAAGAGCTCCCTAGGGTCTACATAGTCATATTCTATAGCATATCCTGGTCTTATCATTTTTACATTCTCTAAACCATTGATATTGTTGAGTATTTCTTGTTGTACTACCTCAGGTAGAGAATTTGATATTCCATTTGGATAAATTGTGTGGTCATTAAGCCCTTCTGGCTCTAAAAATATTTGATGTCTCGTCTTTTCAGCAAACTTAACTATTTTATCTTCTATTGATGGACAATATCTTGGACCCACCCCTTGAATGCTACCAGAATACATCGCACTCTTTGACAAATTTTTCTCAATTATCTTATGCACCTTTTCGTTTGTATAAGTCATCGAACAAGACAATTGTTTGTTGTTTGTTGATTTCGTTAAGAAGGAAAAAAAGTAAGGATTGTCATCAGCTGCTTGTTTTTCTAAGTTTTGAAAATTTATTGTTCTAGCATCGAGTCTAGGAGGAGTACCTGTTTTCAATCTCCCTATTTTAAATTTATATTTTTCTAATTGTTCACTTAAACCTGTACTTGGTTTTTCATTAAATCTTCCCGCAGGAATACGCTCATCACCAATATGTATCAATCCATTTAAAAAAGTGCCTGTTGTAAGTATTATTTTATTACAGTTAATCTTGTTACCTTTTAATGTTAAAAAGCCGTTTATAGTATTATTTGAAAAAATAAACCTAATTACAGGATCTGAAAAAATACTTAAATTACAATAGTTTACAAGTTTTTCTTGCATAAATTTCTTATATAATGATCTATCAGACTGAGTTCTTGGACCTCTAACAGCTGGTCCTCTGCTTCTATTTAGTAACCTAAATTGTATTCCTGATTTATCTGCAATCTCACCCATAACACCATCTAATGCATCTATTTCTCTGACTAAATGTCCTTTGCCCAAACCACCAATTGCAGGATTACATGACATCTCACCAATAGTATTTTTATTATGAGTGAATAGGGCAGTATTTACACCTAGACGAGCTGAAGCAGCTGCTGCTTCGCAACCAGCATGACCACCTCCTATTACAACAACATCAAATGAAAATTCATTTTTCATGATGTAAATTTATATTTGAAAAAGAATTTTACAAGGATCTTATTTTCCAATGCAAAAATCGTTGAAAATACTACCTAATATTTCTTCTACGTCGACCTTTCCAACAATCATTCCTAAATTTCTACTAGCTAACCTCAAATCTTCAGCGGCTTTATCAAAATCTTTTTTATCATTTTTTTCTAGGAAATTTTTCAAATTATCTGAACAATGAACCAAGTGTTGTCTGTGTCTTTCTCTAGTAATTAATATATCGTCATTTATGATAAATTTTGTCTTTAACTTATTTTTGATCTTTGAAATTAATTTATCTAAATTCTTGTTTTCCTTTAATGAAATTAAAACATGGTCTAATTTATTTACCGCCGGATCTAATTCACCATTAATAAGATCTGATTTATTTATAACTAAAATTGCATTATCTTTTAGTAGATCGTTTAAAAATCCGCTAAAATCAATGCTTTTAGCATCTACTACTACTAATTTCAAATCAGCTTTTTCTGCTCTATCTAAGGATAATTTAATACCTTTTTTCTCTATTTCGTCTTTAGAGCTCCTAATGCCTGCTGTATCTGAAATAATAACAGGATAACCATCAATATTTAAATGTGTTTCAATCACGTCCCTTGTTGTTCCAGCAATTTCGGACACTATCGCTACATCTCTATTTGATAAATTATTTAATAATGAAGATTTCCCAGCATTAGTTGGGCCAATGATAGCAATTTTAAAACCTTCGCGAATTATTTCACCGACTTTTTGATCATCTAAAATTTTTTTAATTTTGTTTAAAACTTCAGTTGTATCTTTTTTAATCTGTTTAATATTTTCATCAGGTAAATCTTCCTCAGGAAAGTCTATTTTTGCCTCAACAAAAGATAAAATCTTTAATAACTTTTCTCTTAAATCATCAAATTTCTTAGCTGACTTACCTTCCATAATTTTTACAGCTTGTAATCTTTGCATTTCGGTTTCTGCTGAAATTAAATCACCTATACTTTCTGCCTTTAATAAATTAATTTTTCCATTTTGGAATGCTATCTTTGTAAATTCTCCTGGCTCAGCTAATCTGAAATTTTCTATTTTAGACAATTCGTTTTGTAATGCTAAAACAATCGCTTTCCCACCATGAACATGGAACTCGGCCATATCCTCACCTGTGTAGCTCTCAGGACCAGGAAACCAGATTATAATACCTTCATCAATCAACTCAGAAGTATTGAGGTTGTTTATTTTTCGAAGAATTGCTGTTCTGGGAGTAGGTAGATCTTTCTTGGTGAGTAATTTAATTGCTTTTGACGCCTCCGGGCCAGAAATTCTTACAATTGCTACACCAGATACACCCGGACCAGTCGATAAAGCATAAATAGTCATTCAAATATTATAGCTTCAATTATGTGGTATTGGGAAATTAAATTATGCTGGTTTGTTCATTGAATTAAAGAACTCAGCATTATTTTTTGTATCTTTAAGTTTTGAATTGATAAACTCAATAGCGTCCATAGTTCCCATTGGTGCAATTATTCTTCTCAAAACATTCATCTTCTGTAAATCATTTTTATCAAATAACAATTCTTCTCTTCTTGTGCCTGATTTCGTAATATCAATTGCTGGATAAATTCTTTTGTCCGCAATTTTTCTATCAAGAACTGTCTCGCTATTTCCAGTGCCTTTAAATTCTTCAAAAATTACTTCATCCATCCTACTTCCAGTGTCTATTAATGCTGTAGAAATAATTGTTAACGATCCACCCTCCTCTATATTTCTCGCTGCACCAAAAAACCTTTTAGGTCTTTGAAGAGCATTTGCATCAACACCACCTGTTAAAACTTTACCAGAACTTGGTATTACTGCATTATAAGCTCTACCTAGTCTCGTAATTGAGTCTAGTAATATAACAACATCCTTTTTATGCTCTGTTAGTCTTTTAGCTTTTTCTATTACCATTTCAGCAACAGCTACGTGACGTTGTGCTGGTTCATCAAAAGTTGAACTGATTACTTCTCCTTTTACAGTTCTTTGCATATCTGTTACTTCCTCGGGCCTCTCATCAATTAACAAAACAATTAGATAACATTCTGGATAATTTTTTGCTATTGAGTTGGCTATGCTTTGTAAAATCATAGTTTTACCAGCTTTTGGAGGTGAGATAATAATTGATCTTTGACCTTTTCCAATTGGACTTACGAGATCTATAAGTCTTGGAGTTAAATCTTGTTTTTTATCGGGTTTTACTTGCTCCACCTCCATAACTAGTTGTTTATCTGGATAAAGGGGCGTCAAGTTATCAAAAGCTATCTTATGTCTGGATTTGTCAGGTTCTTCGAAATTAATTTTACTTACTTGTAGTAATGCAAAGTATCTTTCCCCTTCTTTTGGAGCTCTAACTGGCCCTTCCACAGTATCACCGGTTCTTAAACCAAATTTTCTAATTTGACTTGGACTTACATAAATATCGTCTGGACCTGGTAAATAATTCGACTCCATGGCTCTCAAAAAACCAAAGCCATCTTGAAGTAGTTGTAATACACCCGCCCCAGTAATCTCCTCTTTTTCTGCTACTTTTTTTAAAATTGCAAAAAGTATCTCTTGCTTTCTTAGTGTACTTGCATTTTCAATACCAAGCTCTTCTGCTTGGGTAATAAGCTGTTCTGATGATTTAAGTTTTAATTCTTGTATGTTCATGAGTAAATTATTAAGGACTTAATAATGGATCTAATATATATTCTAAATTAAATTTTTCAACCTTAGATAGGCTTAAAAATCACAACAAATATGATCAAAATAAGCAATAAAGTGGGTATTTCATTAATATATCGATAATATTTATGGGAGTGTTTGTTTGTGTCTAATTTAAATTGTCCTAAAATTCTTCCAAGATAAAAATGATATAAAGTTAAGATAACAACAAAAGTTAATTTCAAAATCATCCATTTTTGACCCAATTGTCCGAAACCTATTTCATGTATTAGTATCAAACCAAATATCCATGATAATGTCATAGCGGGGGTCATAATGTAAAAAAAAAGTTTTTTTTCCATGACTTTAAATACTTCTGAAACTAGTGGTTTGTCATTATTTTGAGAATGATAAACAAAAATTCTTGGAAGATATAAAAGACCTGCCATCCAGGAAATTACTGCTATTAGATGAAGAGATTTGAAAAACAAATAAGTATTCATCGATTATATGTTTTGTTGAATTAATGATTTTAATAAATTTATATGATCATTATTATCATTTAAACATGGTACCATATCAAAATTTTCACCACCAGATTCTAAAAAACTTTCTTTACCTTGAATAAGAATTTCTTCCAATGTTTCAACACAATCTGAGGAAAAACCAGGACATATTGCTAAAACATTCTTTTTTCCTTCTTTAGGCAACTTCTCCAGTGTTTTATCTGTGTAGGGCTCAAGCCATTTTTGAGGACCAAATCTAGATTGAAACGTGGTTTTAATTTCTATCGAATTAAATTTCTCTGAAATCAATCTTGTCGTTTTTTGACAATAGCAGTGATATGGGTCTCCTTTATCAAAGTATTTTTGGGGTATACCATGATAAGATGCCAATATTAAATCTGGTTTCCAATTTATTTCTTCTATTTTCTTATTCAGTGAATTTACCAAAGCGTCTATATACAAAGGATGTGACTCATAATGTGGTATTATTTTGATTGATGGTTGCCATCTCATTTTCATTAACGTTCTATAAACTTCATCACAAACAGTTGCTGTTGTTGCTGCGGCATACTGAGGATATAAAGGAAGTATAATCAAGTTTTCACAACCTTTTTCGTGCAATTTTTTTATTTTACTTTTAATACTCGGATTTCCATACCTCATGGCATAGTCAATTATTAGGTTTTTTTCAGAAAATGAGTTTGATAATTTCTTAGCTTGTTCTTGTGTATAATAGAGAAGGGGAGAAATATTTTCATCTTTCATCCAAATTTCTTTATAAGCTTTAGCAGTTTTAGATGGTCTAAAATTTAATATAAAAACATTTAATATAATTTGCCAAACAATAGGATTAACTTCTATTACTCTTTTGTCTGATAAAAATTCTTTTAAATATTTCCTAATGTCAAACCAACTTGTGGAATCTGGTGTCCCCAAATTAATTATCAAAGCTCCTATTTTACCAAAATTAATAGGTGGGTGACTTAATTTTTTTTTCATCAATATTCTTTTATAGTTTTAACTAAATAATCCATCATATTCGGATCAGTTTCAGGCAATATTCCATGACCTAAATTAAATATATATGGATGATCTTTAAAAATATCCAGATACTTGGTTGCTTCTTTTTTAATATTATCTTTATCAGTGAGTAAAACTTTTGGATCCATGCCGCCTTGCACAGGAATTTTTATCTCTTTTTCAATTTTTATTGGATCAACCTCATAATCTATGCAAATTGCATCTGGTTTTACAATTTCACAATATTTTTTATAATCCTTTATACCCCGTGGAAAGCAAATCACTGGAACATTTAAAGATTTAGTGAATTCAACTAAAGAACAAGTTGGATTATAGATATAAAAATCATAATCCTTATCATCTAATAGTCCTGCCCAACTATCAAAAATTTGAATAATCTCTGCACCACTATCAATTTGGTTTTTAATATGAATTTTTAAAAATTTATCTATTATTTTTAAAGTTGTTTCGATGCTTAAAAGATCTTTAAAAAAGTTTTCTTTGAGTTTTATTTTTGGAGATTGTTTATTTAATATATAAACAAGTAATGTCCAAGGAGCTCCAACAAAACCTATAGTAGATTTATTTTTTGTTAAATTGTTATTTCTTACTAAATTTATAGCTTTATAAACAGGATTAACTCTTTCAATAAAATCATTTTCGGTAACTTCAAATGCTTGATCAAGGTTTAAATCACCAAGAATAGGTCCGAAATTTTTTTTAAATTCTACTTTTTGTTTTAAACCGTAAGGTAAAATTAATATATCAGAAAAAATTATGGCTGCATCTAGGTCGAATCTTTTTAAAGGTTGAAGGGTTATTTCAGCTGATAAACTAGAATTTAAACATAGTTTTATAAAATCAGTATTCTTTTTTCTAATTTCTCTAAACTCTGGCAGATATCTTCCAGCTTGCCTCATAATCCATATAGGATTTAGATCTGTTTTTCTATTTTCAATAACCTTCTTGATGTTGGACATATTAATAATTAAATTTATTTAATAGTATTTGTAGTATGAGCTGTGAAATACGTGGATTAAATTTTATATACATTTTATAAACTAGTTATTAACATTTAATTGTAACTTTTTGACATATATATAAGTAATATTGAAGCTTATTACCAATATTTCAAACTAATGAAAAACTTTATACAGATGTTTAATAATGTTAATAAAAGCTATGTTTTACAGCATAAATTTTAAATTTATAAAATTAACCAACTTTGTCTAAATAAAACAAAAATTATTAACACTTTATACATGGGTAATATTTATCAGATTTATTTAATATCAGACTCTACGGGCGAAACGTTAGATAGAATTTTTACTGCAATTAAAGCTCAATTCAAAAATATAGATTACAAAATACACACTTATTCCTTTACAAGAACTGAAAACCAAATTTTAAAAATTTTATCTAATGCTAAAGAAAATCAAAACTCTATCATCTTATATTCAATCGTAGATAGCAGCCTTGCAAAATATCTTGCAAGAAATAGTGAGGAAAAGAAAATACCTTGTTTTGGTGTTCTTGGAGATTTAATTTTAAGTTTTTCAAAGCTGCTTAATCAAAAAGCATCTCACCAACCTAGTGGTCAATACACTCTCAATGATGAGTATTATAAGAGGATTGAAGCAATTCAATTTACTATGAACCATGATGATGGAAATTTAGTTAAAGACATTAAAAAATCTGACATTATTTTGTTGGGGGTTAGTAGGACCAGTAAAACACCAACCTCGATTTATCTGGCAAACAAAGGGTATAAAATATCTAATATTCCTTTGGTAAATGAAAATTCTATTCCTGAGACTTTAAAAGAAGACCCAAACCTTACTTGTATTGTTGGATTAAGCACAGAAGCAGAAAGGTTAGCTGATATTAGAAAAAATCGAATGAACTCATTAAAAGAGTCTCAGAATAAATCTTATACAGATCTATCTAGTATTAAAAAAGAAGTTGAGGACGCTAAAAATACTTTTAAAAAATATAGGTGGCCAATAATAGATGTTACAAGAAAATCAGTCGAAGAAACTGCCGCCTCAATTATAAAGATATACGAAATATATAAAAATAATGGTTAAAATTATACTTGCCTCAAAAAGCAAAGTAAGAAAGCAAATTTTGGATGATAACAATATCTCCATAGAGGTACAAAGCTCTAATTTAGATGAGGATACTGTCAAAAAAAGTTTAATTAAAGAAAAAGCATCTCCTGAACTAATATCAAAAAATTTAGCTGAACTAAAAGCAAACAAGGTTAGTCAAAAAAACCAAGGATTTTTGGTCTTAGGTGCTGATAGTGTAATAGATTTAGAGGGTGAATTAATATCTAAACCAATAAATAGAGAACAAGCCTTAGAAATTTTAAAAAAACTTAACGGTAAAAAACACAATCTCATCAGTTCAGTTTGTATCTCTCAAAATGGTGCCATGATTTGGAATTACACTGATAAAGCAACTTTAACAATGAAACAATTTAGTTTAGATGAACTTAAAAGTTATTTGTTAAAAATTACAGATGAAGCATTATATGCTTACAATGTTTATCAAATAGAGGGGGAAGGTAGAAAATTATTTTTAAATATAGAGGGAGATAAAGATACTATTATGGGTTTACCGATCAAAAAAATAAAACAATACTTGAGCAATTACAAATGAAAAAATATTTAGTAATAGGAAATCCAATTGATCATTCTTTGTCGCCTAAACTCCAAAACTGGTGGTTAAAAGAAAACAATATTGATGCCTCATATGATAAAATTAAACTTGAGAATCATGAAATTAAAAATTTAATTCAAGATATAAAGGAACAAAAAATAGCTGGATGTAATGTGACTATCCCTTTCAAAAAAACGGTTATTCCTTTTTTAGATAAATTAAGCCCAGAAGCAGAGCAGACCCAATCAGTAAACACTATTACTTTTAATAATGGTGATTTGGTTGGACATAATACAGATATAGCTGGTTTTGATAGTGCAATTAAAAAATTAAATTTTAGTATTAAGGGTAAGAAAGTTTTAATTTTGGGGGCTGGTGGTGTAGTCCCCTCAATAATTTTTGCTTTAAAAAATATGCATGTTCAAGAAATAACAATTAGTAATAGAACTAGAGAGAAAGCAGAAAATCTGAAATTTTTATTTGATAATCTCAAAATTTTAGAATGGGGAACTTTAACTGATTTTCATGTGGTAATAAATGCCACAAGTCTTGGTTTAAATAATGAAACAATAGATTTAGATTTTTCCAGTTTAGGAAAAGATAAACTATTTTACGACGTAATTTATAATCCTCGTGAAACTGATTTTTTGAAGATTGGAAAACAATTAGGACACCAAACAGAAAATGGAAAAACCATGTTCGTTTACCAGGCTTTAGAAGCATTTAAATTATGGCATAAGATAGAACCAATAGTGAATACAAACACATTTAAGCTTTTAAATAATGATTAGGATCGGAATTTTAGGAGATATAGGATCTGGAAAAAGCTTTGTAGCCAAGTCATTTGGTTACCCAGTATTTAATGCTGATAATGAAGTTGGAAAATTATATAGAAAAAATAAAAAAATTTTTATTAAACTTAATAGAGCCCTACCCAAACACATCACACAATTTCCAATTAATAAACAAGAGATAACAAGAACAATATTGGCTAACAAAAATAGTTTAAGAAAAATTATTAAGATTATTCATCCTGAAATAAGAAATAAGATGAACATTTTCATAAAAAAAAATAAAAAAAAAAAACTTATAATTTTAGATATTCCTTTATTGCTTGAGAATAGGATAAACAGAAAAAAAGACATTTTGATATTTGTCGAGTCTAAAAAAGGAGAAATCTTTAAGAGGCTAAAAAAAAGAAAAAATTTTAATTTTAAAATTATTGATAAATTTAAAAAAATACAACTATCGCTTGATTATAAAAAAAAAAAATCAGAATTTATAATCAAAAATAATTTTACAAAAAGATTTATTAAAAAACAGATAAAGGATATTTTAAAACAAATACATTAAATGAAAGAAGTAATCTTAGATACAGAAACAACAGGACTATCTGTTAAAGAAGGTCATAGAGTGGTTGAGATAGGATGTATTGAGTTGGACAATTTTATTCCTACAAACAATAATTTTCATTGCTATTTAAATCCCGAGAGAAAAGTTTCTGAAAAGGCTTTAGAAACTCATGGATATACAGATAAATTTTTATCAGATAAAAAAAAATTTAAGGAAATTGCAGATGATTTTTTACTTTATATAGAAGGAAAAAAATTAATTATTCATAACGCTGAATTTGATTTGTCACATTTAAATAATGAATTGAAAATAGCAGGCAAAGATCTGATTAAGAATGAGATTATAGATACTGTTGTTTTAGCTAGA
>CACMRE010000013.1:0-19568 GCA_902616025.1 uncultured Pelagibacteraceae bacterium
AGAGTCATTAAAGAAAAATTTGCAATAGAATTAGCATGGAACGATCTTATCTACCAAAAGTTTAGAACTAAAATTGTTATAGACAAAGATAAAATTAAAAAAGAAGTCTCACAAAATCCTCAAAAAAATACTCAAATTGAACTTTTGTTATCAGAAATAATTTTTAACGTGATGAGTAAAGTTGAATTTAAAGACAAATATGAAAAAATTGTCTCAGATATTGAGAAAATTGGTTTCAAAAAAGCTGCATTAATTCACAGCAATTCTGAGACCGCCTCTACTGGTGGTCTTATTGGCTGGGTTAAAGAGGAAAATTTAAATAATGACATAAAAAATATCATTTCAAAATTACAGCCTGGTCAATTTTCAAAGCCAATTAGAACCTCGTCAGGATTTATGATCATACAAGTTGAGGATAAAAAAGAGTATCAAACAAAATTCAATTTAGATGATAAAATTGAGCAAATTATTAGATTTAAAACAAATGAACAACTCAATCAATTCTCCAGTATGTATTTAAATAAAGTTAAAAAAAATTATAAAATATATGGTTTATAAACCTGTGGTAATAGTTGGTGGAGAGCCAAATAGTATTTTTTTTGAGATATTCTTTAAATCTTTAAATTATAAAAAATTTAAAAGTCCAATTATTTTAATTGCATCACATAATTTAATCAAAATGCAAATGAAGAAATTAAAAATAAAAAAAAAGATAAAACTTATTGATTTTTTGAAATTAAAAAAGTACCAATTAAATAATAAAACAATCAATTTGATTAATGTTGATTTTAATCAACAAAAACCTTTTGTTAAGATCTCTGATAAATCAAATGATTATGTTAAAAAGTCATTTGATATCGCGCTAAAAATTTTAAAAACAAAAATTACAAATAAATTTATCAATGGTCCTATATCAAAAAAATTTTTTCTTAAAAAAAAATATTTAGGAATTACAGAATATTTAGCTCATAGAACAAATACAAAAAATTTTGCTATGCTTATTTATAACAAAGATCTTTCTGTCTGTCCTTTGACAACTCATCTGCCTTTGAAAAAAGTTTCAAAAAAAATTAGTAAAAATTTGATCAGAGAAAAGGTTAAACTAATTGACAAATTTTATAAAAATTATTTTAATAAAAAACCTAAAATGGTAATCACGGGGTTAAATCCTCATTGTGAGAGCATTGATGCTTTTAATGAGGATGAAAAAATTATTAAACCAGCGATAAAATCTTTGAATAAATTAAAATATAACATACTTGGACCATTTGCAGCAGATACAATCTTTTTAAAAGAAAATAGAATAAAGTATGATGTTATAATTGGGTCATATCACGATCAAGTTTTGACTCCTATAAAAACATTATTTGAATATAATGCAATTAATATAACTTTGGGCCTTCCATTCACAAGAATTTCTCCAGATCATGGTCCTAATGAAAAAATGCTTGGAAAAAATAAATCAAATCCCTTAAGCTTGATCAAAGCATTAACTTTTTTAGATACTCATTAGTGATCAAAGCAAAAAAAAGTTTAGGTCAAAATTTTTTAGTAGATCAAAATATTCTAAAAAAAATTACTTCAATAATTGAAATTGATAATAAGTCAGTTTTAGAAGTTGGTCCTGGGACAGGCAATTTGACTGCGCATATTTTAAAAAATAATCCAAAAAAACTATTAGTAATTGAAAAAGATAAAGTTTTAGCAAATTTTTTAAAAAAAAAATTTGATGATAAAATCATTATAATAAATGATGATATTTTAGAGATTGATGAAAAAAAACTTTATGAAGAAAAGTTAATTGTCTTTGGAAATTTACCATACAATATTTCAACAGAAATATTAGCTAAATGGATTCTAAATTTAGACACTAAAGATTTTTGGTTTGAGTCTTTAGTTCTTATGTTTCAAAAAGAGGTAGCAGACAGAATTATCTCAGAATTTAACTCATCAAAATACGGAAGATTATCAATATTAGTGAATTGGAAATTAGATGTAAATAAAATCTGTGATGTAAGACCAAACAGCTTCTTTCCAAGACCAAAGGTAGATAGTACTTTATTATATTTCAAACCTAAAATAAAATTTTATAAATTCAAAAACTCAAAAAACCTAGAGAAAGTAACAAGAGTTTTTTTTAATCAAAGAAGAAAAAAATTAAAAACACCCTTTAATGTATTATTTAAGAGCAACACTTGTATAATTAATAAATTAAAAATTGACTTAAATTTAAGACCTCACAACTTAAAGAAAGAGATTTATTATGAGTTAACTAAAGAATATGAAAAATTATGACGTTAATTTTTCAACATGACTTCTTATATAATCTTTGTCATAATCTTTTGATCCATCTTTGATTTCTGCATTTATAAGATCATGAATTTTATTGAAACAATCATTTAAATTATTATTAATAACAACATAATCATAGTTTATCCAATGCAATACGTCATGTTCAAATTGTTTCATTCTTTCTTCTGCAATTAATTTGTCTTTCATATCTCTATTGGATAATCTTTCAAATAATACTTGTTTGCTGGGTGGTAATATAAAAAAGGTTATTAGCTTATAGTCTAATCTTTTATTTTTGATTTGATCAGCACCTTGCCAATCAATGTCAAACAGTACATTCTTTCCATTATCTAAATTATTTATAACTGGTGTTTTGGTAGAGCCATAAAAGTTATTAAAAACTTTCGCGTATTCTAAAAATTCTTGATTTTTAATTAATCTCTTAAACTCAGTCTCACTTACAAAAAAATAATCCTTATTGGGAATTTCATTATTTCTTGGTTTTCTTGTTGTGTGTGAAATAGAAATCTCAAAATTATCTAGTTTTGCTAATAAATTTACTAAAGTGGTCTTTCCAGCTCCAGACGGAGAGGATAAGATTATCATCACCCCATCATTATCTATGGGCATTTAAAATCTAGTTTGCTTTTCCTTCAATAAACTTTACAGCATCACCAACTGTTAAAATTTTTTCAGCTTCGCTATCAGAGATCTCAGAGCCAAACTCTTCCTCGAAAGCCATAACTAACTCAACAGTATCTAAACTATCAGCTCCTAAGTCATCTATAAAACTTGACTCCTCTGTTACCTTAGCCTCATCAATTCCTAGGTGATCGGCAACAATTTTCTTTACCTTACTTGAAACATCTTCTGACATATTGATCCTTTGTTATATAAATTCTTATTAGTTTAAAAACTTGGTTTGTCAAGCCATATACATGCCCCCATTAACATGAATTGTTTCACCATTAATGTAATTTGATAGATCTGAGGCTAAAAATAGAACCGCATTAGCGACATCTCTAGGCTCTCCTAACCTTGCAGATGGTATTTTAGAAATAATTAGTTCTTTAAATTTTTGATCTAACTTGTCTGTCATAGCTGTTTTTATGAAACCTGGCGAAATACAATTTACATTAATATTCTTTTTAGCATATTCAATTGCCAAACTTTTTGACATAGCAACTATACCCGCTTTTGATGCCGTATAGTTTACTTGGCCTAAATTTCCAGTATGCCCAACAATCGAAGTAATATTTACAATTTTTCCTGATTTATTTTTCAACATTTTTTTAATAGCAAATTTACTTAATAGGAAAGTAGATGTTAAATTTACATCAATTACTTTTTTCCACTCATCTAAGCTCATACGAATAGCTAGATTATCTTGTGTCAACCCTGCATTATTAACAATACAATCTAGTTTTCCTCCAAGTTGAGTTGTAGCATTCTCAATAAATTCCTCTATTTTTTCACTTTGAGAAATGTCAAAACTTAAAATTTTAACATTTTTAATATTTGACTTTAATTCCTCTAATTTTTCAATTTTTGTCCCAGTGGCTAATATATTAGCTTCAAACTCACTTAACTTTTTTACTATCGAGTTACCTATTCCTCCTGATGCACCAGTTACAATGATATTTTTATCTTTTAAATTAATCATAACTTTAAATCTTTTATATCACTCTCATTATTGATTGTATTAATTTTTACGTTCTTATCTATTCTTTTTATTAAACCAGATAATACCTTTCCAGGTCCAATTTCAATGAAATGATTTACTCCTTTATTAATCATATGAACTACACTCTCTCTCCATCTAACTCTATTCTCTATTTGATCAATTAACAGCATTTTAAGCTCCTCTTTATTTAATATTTCTTTCGCTGTCACATTTGAAATCAACTTATTTTTAGACTCTTGAAAATTTAATTTTTGAATTTCATTTCTCATAATTTCAGTAGCATTATTCATAAGCTGACAATGAAAAGGGGCACTGACTGGCAACTTGATATTTTTTACATTCTTTGATTTCAAAACTTGTATTAATTTTTCTATATCACTATTCCTTCCACTCAAAACAATCTGACCCTCAGAGTTATCATTTGCAATTTGTACTTTGAAGTTACTCTTATTTTCACTTAAAAGATCTTCTATAATTTCTACTTTTGAACCCAAAACAGCCAACATACCTCCTTCATTGTTTGGGACAGCATTTTGCATTGCTTCACCTCTTATTTTTAAAAGTTTAATAGTATCTGAAAAACTGAGATAGTTTGCAGCACATAAAGCAGAATACTCTCCTAGTGAATGACCTGCAAAATATTTTGCATTACTAAGATCAATGTTGAATTCTTTTTTCATTACCTGAAAAATTGAGTAGCTTATAAGAAATATTGCTGGCTGAGTATTAATTGTAAGATCTAATTCATCTTTAGGTCCCTCTAAAATTATTTTTGACAAGCTTATACCCAATGTCTCGTCTGCCTGTTTAAATAAATCTCTTACTAAATCGTAATTTTCAAAAAAATCTTTTCCCATTCCAATTTTTTGAGATCCTTGTCCTGGGAATACTAGTGAAAACATCTAAAAAACCTATATTTTATATTGTTTTTGCTATTGTAATTAAAGATTTATAATAGTATATCACATTTTTTTATCAAAGAATTTAAATGAATTTATACGAGCACACTATAATTGCAAGACAAGACACTTCTCCAAGTGAAATAAAACAATTAACCGAAAAATATTTAAGCATTATTGAAAAAAATGAGGGTGAAATAATAAAAACTGAAAATTGGGGCTTGATGAGTTTATCATATTTAATAAAAAAAAATAAAAAAGGAAGTTACATTCACTTTAAATTTAAAGGCAAAGGAAATGTAATTAACGAACTTGAAAAGAATGAAGCAATTGATAAAAAATTATTAAGATATTTAACAGTAAGAGTAAAAAAATTTGATCTTGAGACAAATTTTTTCTCAAAAAAAGATGAAATAGTAAAAAAAGAAAATTCTAATAATTAATTATGCCTAAAAGACAAAGTGGAAATAAAAAAAACAAACAAAGCAATTTTGCAAAGTTAAGCATCTTCCAACCAAATAAATATAAATTTAAAAAGAATTGCCCATTATCAGCTAAAGGTGCTCCAAAAATTGATTATAAAAACATAAAATTATTAAAAAGATATGTATCAGAAAATGGTAAAATTCTTCCATCAAGAATAACAAATGTTAGTCAAAAAAAACAAAGGGAATTATCTTTATCGATTAAAAGAGCTAGAAACTTGGCTTTATTGTAAATGAAAGTAATACTATTAGAAAATATCAAAAAAATAGGATCTATAGGTGAAATTATAGACGTCAAAAGAGGTTTTGCTAGAAACTTCCTTATCGCGAACAAAAAAGCATTGTATGCTTCGAAAGAAAATATAAATCAAGTTGAAAAAATAAAGACACAACTATCCAAAAAAGATAATGAAAAAAAACAAGAAGCGAAAAAAATAGCTGAAAAAATTAACCAAAAAGAATTCCAGATCAAAAAGCTTTCAACTGAAAATAAAGAATTATATGGTTCAGTTAAACCCACAGAAATTTCAAAACTTATTAAAGAAAATGAAAAATTAGATATAACACCATCAATGATCCAACCAATTCAAGAAATTAAATCTCTTGGGAAATTCAAAGTAAAAATAACTTTACACTCAGAGATTGATGCTGAGATACATATAGTGGTTGAGTCAGCTGAGACTATTCAATAATTATACAATTTTTTCCCCAGTCAATATTTAAAATTCATTTTAATTAAAATTAACGTAAAATGTGACGTGGAAAATAATCTATCAATCGTTAAAAATAAATTTAAAGAATTACCAAATAATATTGAAGCTGAACAAGCGGTAATTGGTTCTATACTTGTTTCAAATGAAATTTTTGATGAAATTAATATTATTATTACTAGTAATAACTTTTATGATCCAATGCATCAAAAGATTTTTGGAGCAATAGAAAGTTTAATCTACAAGGGATTGCTGGCTAATCCTATAACTTTAAAAAATTATTTTGAAGATGAAAAAGATGAATTAAATGTTCCAGAATATTTAGTTAAGATTACAAAATTTTCAACTTCTGTTAGACAAGCAATCGAATATTCAAAAATTATCTATGATATGTTTGTGCGAAGAGAACTTATAAAGATTTCTGAACAAACGATTGACGATGCAAAGTTAGGTAATCTTGATATAAATGGACAACAAATAATTGAAAATTCAGAAAAAGAATTATTTAAATTAGCTGAAAAAGGATCTTTTAGTTCTTCTTTTATAAAATTTGATAAGGCATTAAAAGATACAATTGATATGGCCTCAGCTGCTTATAAAAAATGATGAGGGTATAGTTGGAGTTCCTACTGGACTAAGAGATTTAGACGACAGATTAGGAGGATTGCATAAATCTGATTTGATTATTATTGCTGGAAGACCTGGCATGGGGAAAACAGCGCTAGCTACTAACATCGCTTTTAATGCAGCTCAAAAATTACAAGAAAGTGGAAAGAAATCCTCCATTGCTTTTTTTTCATTAGAAATGTCGTCTGAACAATTATCTACTAGAATTTTAGCAGAACAATCTAGAATTAAATCAAATGATATAAGAAGAGGTAAAATTTCTGATGAACAATTTGACAAATTTATAGAGACTTCAAAAAATATATCCGAACTTCCACTTTATATAGACGAAACACCAGCAATAACAATTGCGGCAATGAGTAATAGAGCACGAAGAATTAAAAGGACTCATGGTCTTGATATGATTATTGTTGATTACATTCAGTTAATGAGAGGAACCTTAAATTATAAAGATGGACGAGTTCAAGAAGTATCAGAAATTACTCAAGGTTTGAAAGCGATCGCAAAAGAATTATCAATACCTGTAGTTGCTCTTTCACAATTATCAAGACAAGTAGAACAGAGAGATAATAAAAAACCCCAATTATCTGATTTGAGAGAATCTGGCTCGATAGAGCAAGACGCCGATGTGGTAATGTTTGTATATAGAGAGTCTTATTATTTAGAAAATAAAGAACCAAAACCAGCAACTGTAGAGCATGCTGAATGGCAAGCAAAGATGAATGAGGTATCTAATCTAGCAGAATTAATTATTGGTAAACAAAGACATGGTCCAACTGGAAATGTATTTTTAGAGTTTGAGGCAATGTTTACTAAATTTAAAGATACTCAAATTAACTAAATTCCAATATAAAAGGGTAAAATGATTACCCAATTTTATCAAAATTTTATTCTCAAAAATCCCAAATTCATTTTAATAATCTTAATTATAGCCCTATTTACTTTTGGCTATTACTCTAAAGATTTTAAATTAGACGCCTCATCAGAGACATTACTAATTGAGGGAGATCCAGACCTTGAATATTTAAAAGAAATTACAAATAGGTATGGGTCAAAGGAATTTTTAATACTAACTTATACCCCTAACGAAGGAATGATCTCTAATGTTTCTATAAATAACCTTCTCAGTTTAAAATACAAAATTCAAAGTTTAAACTGGGTTCATAGTGTTATTACACTTTTAGATATCCCTTTATTAAATAATTCAGATGCACCTTTGCAAGAAAGATTAGAAAATTTTAAAACTTTAAAGGATGAAGATATAGATAAAGAAAGGGGATTTAATGAGATTTTAAGTAGCCCTGTATTTAGAAATTTTGTTATTAGCGAGGATGGTAAAACCTCTGGTATCATAGTTAATATCAAAGATAATAAACCAATAGAAAATATTTCTAATAAAACGAAAGAAGAAATTGAAGCTCATAAAGACTTTATAAAAAAACAAAATCATCAAAATATTCTTGAAATTAGAGATGTGATTAAAAGTTACAATAATATTGGAAAAATAAATCTAGGTGGAATTCCTATGATTGCCGACGATATGATGACATTTATTAAAAGTGATATTGTGGTTTTTGGATTTGGTGTTTTATTATTTATTATCGCAACATTATGGTTTGTATTTAGAAAACTAATTTGGATTATCGTTCCCATAAGTAGTTGTTTTTTTTCAGTAATAATCATGACAGGTTTGCTTGGGTTATTAGGGTGGAAAGTTACAGTTATTTCATCAAACTTCATTGCGTTAATGTTAATTTTAACAATGGCGATGAATATTCACATGAGTACAAGATTTTTACAAATTAAAGAAATTCATCCAAATAAAAAAATTATAGAGCTAATTACTTTAACAACTAATAAAATGTTTTGGCCAATTTTATATACTGCTTTAACAACTATAATTGCCTTTTTATCTTTAATCTTCAGTGAAATAAAACCAATTATTGATTTTGGTTGGATGATGACCTTGGGTTTGATTACATCATTTGTTATTACCTTTACATTACTTCCATCTCTAATTAACTTTATGCCTAAAGAAAAAATATTTCAAAAAAAACAAGAAGAGTCAAAAATTACCTCTTTCTTTGCACAAATTTCACTAAATAATCACAAAACAATTTTTACCCTAACTATTGTAGTTATCATTTTTAGTTTAATCGGTATAAGCAGACTAGAAGTTGAGAATAGTTTCATTAATTATTTCAGTAAAAAAACTGAAATTTATAAAGGAATGAAACTTATAGATGAAAAATTAGGTGGTACAACTCCGCTTGAAGTAATTTTAAAGTTTCCAAAGAAAGAAAATAAGAAAACTGATGATGAAGATGATTTTGAAGATTGGGGAGATGAAGAAAATGAGAATGATGATAAATACTGGTTTACCAAAGATAAAATAGATAGAATTTCTTCTGTTCATAACTATCTAGATGATTTGCCTCAAGTTGGAAAAGTTTTATCCTTTTCTTCAATAATTGATGTAGCAACAATGCTAAATAATAATAAGCCCTTAGGAACATTAGAAATGGGTGTCCTTTATTCAAAAATACCTGAGAGTATCAAGACTGAAATAATTGATCCATATATCTCCATAAAAGACAATGAAGCAAGAATTAATCTAAGGATTATTGATTCACAAGAAAATTTAAGAAGAAATGATCTCATAAAAAAAATTAATTATGACTTAAAAAATGAATTGGGATTAAAAGAAAGTGAGTTTAAACTTGGTGGTGTTTTAATTTTATTTAATAACTTGCTCCAAAGTCTTTTTAAATCTCAAATACTAACTTTAGGTTTAGTGATGATTGGAATATTTGGAATGTTTGTAATCTTATTCAAAAATATTAAACTTTCTCTTATTGGTGTAGTACCAAATTTTATAGCAGCTTTTTTTATATTAGGAATAATTGGTTTATTGGGAATTCCATTAGACATGATGACAATTACAATAGCCGCAATTACAATTGGAATAGCTGTAGATAATAGTATTCATTATATTTATAGATTTAAGGAAGAATTTAGTACCTCAAAAGATTATAATAAGACTCTTATTTTGTGTCACTCTACAGTTGGTAAAGCGATTTTAAATACCTCAATAACAATCGTTTTTGGATTTTCAATTTTGGTTTTGTCAAAATTTATTCCGACAATCTATTTCGGTATATTTACTGGACTGGCAATGTTATTAGCTATGGTATCAGTTTTAACTTTGCTTCCTTCTTTAATATTATTGATCAAACCGTTTAATAAATAATTAGATGCAAGATCTTGTTGTAGATTTTTACAAAACTACAAATGTTATAGACATCCTATATTTGTTAATTACAATTTTTACATTAATTGGAGGTTACAGAAAGGGTTTTGTTTTAAGTATTCTGTCAATGGCCAAATGGTTTCTAGCCTATATAATTACATTGATAATATTCCCAAGAGCAAAACCTTATTTGAAGGGCATAATTGATAACGAGTATGTTCTAGATATAGTTTTAGGCGTTACAATATTTGTAATTGTTATATTCTTAATCTTAATGATTAATAAAGGTATCAGAAAAGCTGTTCGATTCACTGGCCTTGGAAGTTTAGATACAATGTTTGGATTCTTTTTTGGATTTATCAAAGCTTATATTATTTCAGTATGTATCTTCTCAGGTGTACACATTGTATATAATTACGATAAATGGCCAGTAAATTTAAGTAAATCATTAATCTTTCCATATTTAGAAAAAGGTAGTAATTATTTATTAGAAAAATTTCCTAATGAAAAAACATATCAAAAATCTAAGGAGAAAATTGAAAATATTTGATCCTAAGCTTAAAGAAGAGTGTGGTATATTTGGAATTAGTAATACTAAAGATGCTTCTGCATTAACAGCCTTAGGACTTCATGCCCTTCAACACAGAGGCCAGGAAGGATGTGGAATTGTTACTTTTGATGGTAAACAATATTTTTCTGAAAAAAGATTTGGTTTGGTGGGTGATAATTTTAATAAAGAGAAAATACTAAAAAAACTTCAAGGTGATTATGCCATTGGACATAATAGATATAGTACTACAGGTGAAAATACTCTTAGAAACATTCAGCCTTTCTTTGCTGATACTAATGCTGGAGGGATCGGTGTAGCTCATAACGGAAATTTAACCAATTCTATTTCTTTAAGAAAAAAATTAGTAGATGAAGGTGCGATTTTCTACACAACATCTGACACAGAAACAATAGTCCAATTAATTGCTAAGTCAAAACGGACAAAAACAATAGATAAAATTGTTGATGCAATTTTTCAAATACAAGGTGGATACGCTTTAGTAATGTTAACTCAAACCTCATTAGTAGGTGTTAGAGATCCTTTTGGTATCAGACCTTTAGTAATTGGAAAATTAAAAAATAGTTATGTTCTAGCATCTGAAACATGTGCCTTAGATATAATTGGTGCAAAATTCATACGAGAAGTTGAAAATGGTGAAATAGTTTTAATTGAAAATAACGAACTAAAAAGTATTAAACCATTTCCTCCAAGAAAAGTTAGGCCCTGTGTTTTTGAATATATTTATTTTGCAAGACCAGATAGTATGCTTGGTGGAAAAACTGCGTATGAACATAGAAAAAACCTTGGCTCGGAACTTGCAAAAGAAAATGATGTAGATGCTGATATTGTTGTGCCAGTACCAGACTCTGGAAATGCAGCAGCTTTAGGTTTTGCACAATTCCTGAATGTAAAATTTGAGCTTGGTTTAGTCAGAAATCATTATGTCGGAAGAACTTTCATTGAACCAAGTCAGAAGATCAGAAGTTTGGGCGTTAAACTAAAATTAAACGCCAATCAATCAACAATTCAAGACAAAAAAATAATTTTAGTAGATGATTCACTAGTAAGGGGTACAACATCTCATAAAATAGTTAAAATGCTATATGATGCTGGCGCAAAAGAAGTTCATGTTAGAATTGCCTGTCCAGAAATAAAATTTCCTGATTTTTATGGAGTTGACACACCAACCAAAAAAGAATTACTTGCAGCAAATAAAAGTAACTCTGAAATCTGTGATTACATAGGTGCAAAATCATTAAAATTTTTGTCGGTAAATGGGATGTATCGGGCAATTGGTTTTGATAAAAGAAATGAAAATTATCCTGAATTAACTGATCATTATTTTACTGGTGATTATCCTGTCAAACCTATCGATGAACTTGGTGATAGTAAAATCACACAATTATCGTTATTAAATACTGCATCAAATAATTAAATGAAAAAAGTAAGTTTTACTGAAATGAAAAATGGTACTAAAGAGGATTATCTTTTTTTAGATAAACATGAAAAAAATTTTGCCAGCAAAACTGCTGATAGAATATTAAAATTTATGTCTGGACTAACAGAAACTTTAGAAGGTTATCAGGTATCAAGGCTTGAGCACTCACTTCAAAGTGCTACGAGAGCTCATAGAAATGGTGAAAGTGAGGAGATGGTTGTAGCTTGTCTGTTACATGACATCGGTGATGAATTAGCACCAATGAATCATTCTGAGTATGCCGCTTCAATTTTAAAGCCCTATGTATCAGAAAAAACTCATTGGATAGTAGAAAAGCATGGCGAATTTCAAATGTATTATTATGCGCATCATTTAGGTGGTGATAAGAATAGAAGAGATAAATATAAAGATCATAAATATTATCAAGATACAATAGATTTTTGCGAAAAATATGATCAAAATTCTTTTGATCCTAAATATGAGTCTTTACCTTTGGAATTTTTCAAACCAATTGTAAAGAAAATTTTTTCTAGAAAACCATATTCTTCTCTAACGAAAAATTAAAAACAAAATTAATACTAATGATCACAAAAAAAGAGCAAATAATTGAATATTTCAAGTCTGGGATTAAAAATAAGAAAGAATTTAAAATTGGTATCGAGCATGAGAAATTTCTATTTAATAGCCAAAATAATAAGAGAATTGATTATCAAAAAATAAAGGAGATGTTCTCAGCTCTACTTGAATTTGGATGGAATCCTATATTAGAAAACGACAATATTATTGCTTTAAATAAGGGTGGTAAAAATATTACTCTTGAGCCAGGTAATCAAATTGAATTATCTGGTGATAAACTTACTAATATTCATGAAGCATGTGCAGAATCTTATGATTACTTATTTGAGTTAAAACAGGTCACAAAAAAACTTAACATTAAAATTGTAAGTGCAGGTTTTGATCCAATATCAAAATTAGATGATATCCCCAATAACCCTAAAAAAAGATACAAACTTATGACAAGAGATATGCCTTTAGGAGGAGAATTAAGTCTTGATATGATGTACCGAACCTGTGGAACGCAGTTAAATTTAGATTACTGTTCGGAAGAAGATTTTAAAAAAAAATTTAAGATAGTTAATTCTCTGGTACCTATTTCAATTGCTTTATTCGCTAATTCATCCATAGTTGAGAGGAAAAAAAGTAATTATTTATCGTACCGGTCTAAAGTATGGCAAAATACTTCTCGAGGAGGTTTGCCTAAATTGTTCCTAGAAAACTTTGATTTTGAAAAATATGCAGATTTTGTAATTAATTTTCCAGTTCTATTTATACAACAAAAAGAAAATTATTTTTCAGGCAGAGGATACAATTTTAGTGATTTCATGTCAGGAAATATTAAAGAGGTAAACAATCGTCTGCCCGATGAAAATGATTTATCAACTCATTTAAGTACAATTTTCACCGAGAATAGACTTAAAAAATATATTGAATTGAGGTCTATGGATACTTGTGGTTGGGATTGTCTATGTGCAGGTCCAGCATTTTACGTTGGAATGTTATATGGAAATTTAGATGAAGTTTATGAATTAATTTCTAGTTGGGATAAAGATAAAATTATTAATGCATATTTAGAGGCGCCACAAAAAGGTTTTAATACCCAGCTTATGGGTAAAGACCTGCTTTATTGGTCTTCAGTGTTATTAAATTTATCTAAAAAGGGATTAGAAAAAAGAGATATTGTCAATAAAAGTGGAAAAAATGAGACCATATTTTTAAATCATCTACAAAAAGTGATTGATAATAAAACTACAAATGCACATCATATGATTATTAAATTTTCTAAAGATGAAGATTTAACTGAATTATATGACAAATAAAATTATTGCTATCCAGGGAAATCATCCTTCTAAACTTAATCCTAGATCAGATACCAGTATATTTTTAGCTCATGAAATACAAAAGAAAAACTATAAAATTTTCTATTATGATCCAAAAGATTTATCTATCATTAATTTTAAAGTAATTGCTAAAGGATTTTTCGTCAAATTTGATTACAGAAAAAAAATATTTTTTAAAATTTTAAAAAAACAAAAACTAGAGCTAGTTAAGTGTAAATATTTACTTATTCGCCAAGATCCACCATTCAATTTAGAATATATTTGTTCAACTCTTATTTTAGATAAAATAAAAAAAAGAGTTGAAATTATTAATGATCCAACAGCAATAAGAAATGTATCTGAAAAACTTTTTTCCACAAAATATCAAAAATTTATGCCAGATACTATTTTTTCACAAAATATTGATGAAATTAGGAAGTTTTTTAAAAAACATAAAAAAGTGATTGTTAAACCTATTAATAGCTATAGTGGAAACAATATATGTTTATTGACCAGGTTTAATTTAAAATTTTTTCAAAAATTTATTAAAAAACACAATTATATTATGTGTCAAAAATATTTACCCAAAATTAAAGAAGGAGATAAGAGAGTTTTTTTGATTAATGGTAAAGTTTGTGGTGCAATATCAAGAATTCCAAAAAAAGGCTCATTTTTAAGCAATTTAAGCAAAGGCGCAAAACCAATAAATATAAAATTAACTAAAAAAGAAATGAAAATATCAAAATTGATTAGCAAAGATTTAAAAAAAGATAAAATTTTCTTTGCTGGAATTGACTTTATAGATGAGCAACTTAATGGTGATATAAATGTAACATCACCTACTGGATTAAAAACTTTCTACGACCTCTCAAAAATAAATTTAGCCTCAACTTTCTGGAAAGAATTAAAAGCGTGAAAAATCTTACAGACCAACAAAAGGGATCCTTACTGGCTTTTGTTGCTGTAATGTTTATTACACCAGACTCACTATTCATAAGGCTTTCAAATGTAGATACTTGGGGTTTAGTTTTTTATAGGGGGATTATTCCTTTTATGACAGTTTTGATAGGTATGTTAATCATTTATAAGTTAAATTTCTTTAAAATTCTTTTCACTAGTGGTTACCATGGAATATTTTATGTAATTACATTTAGTGTAACTAATATTACTTTTGTTGTTTCTATTCAAAATACAAACGTTGCCAATACCTTGGTTATGATTGCTACTGCTCCAATGCTATCAGCAATTCTTGGAGCTATATTTTTAAAAGAACCACCTGATAAAAAAACTTGGACTTCTATAATAATTACTTTTTTAGCAATAATATATATTTTCTACGACTCTTTGAAGTTAGGTAATTTTTATGGAGATGTTTTAGGATTTGTTACTGCAATTGGTCTAGCGGTTGGAGCAGTAATAATCAGATCTGCTAAAACTAAAAATTTAGTTCCTGCCGCAGTAGTTGGTAAATTATTTGTAGCAACTTTTGCATTACTTTTTATCGAAAGTTTTGCATTAGTTGGTAAAGATCTTTTGATTGTTCCTTTGATGTGTATTTTATGTGTAGCGATACCTTTTGTTTTGGTTACCATTGCGCCAAGGTTTATACCTGCTGCAGAGGTAAATCTTTTTTTTCTGCTAGAGACTATAATTGGTCCAATTTGGGTTTGGTTAATCATAAAAGAACAGCCTAGTTTAGAAACACTTCAGGGTGGTCTAATTATAATCACTACCATCGCAATTCACTCGTACTTAAAACTCAAAAATTCTTAAACTTGTCACAATTAAGACTTGATTTAATAATACATCGCGAATAATTACCCCAATTTTTATGAATAAAGTTTTAAAAAACTCCTGGGCATTATTTTTGGGAATGGGCTTCATCATGATGGCTTATGGATTTCAAGGGTCTCTACTAGGTGTAAGAGCGGTCCAAGAAGAATTTAGCCTTACTTCAACTGGATTTATGATGTCTGGCTATTTTGTAGGTTACTTTATTGGTGCCGCAACTATTCCAAATATAATTTCGAGAGTTGGTCACATAAGAGTTTTTGCAGCTTTTGCATCTTTAGCTTCATTAGTTGTTTTAGTTCACTCAGTAATAATTCATCCATTCATATGGTTTCTATTAAGAATACTCACAGGTGTAAGCATGGTTTGCATTTATACAGTTGCAGAAAGTTGGTTGAATGACAGATCAAGTAATAAAAATCGAGGTAGCGTACTTTCTATTTATATGGTCATACTTTATGGAACCATGGGCATCGGTATGTTTTTACTTAACTTTAGTAGTCCTAAAAACTTTCAACCTTTTATTTTGGTTTCAGTAATAACTTCTGCTGCTTTAATACCTATTTTACTAACTAAAAAAAAACCACCAAATTTTAAGAAAATACAAGCCATGAATATGAGAGAGTTATACGAAGCTTCACCTTTTGGTATGGTGAGCTCTCTTTTTTATGGAACAATACAATCAGCTTTATTCACATTACTAGCAGTTTACGCTACTTCCATGAACTTCACAATTTTAGAAATATCAATTGTAACTTTCTTATTGGCAATATCAGGTGCAGTAGCCCAATTTCCAGTTGGTAAAATTTCTGATATTTATGATAGAAGAAGAGTAATTGTTTTTTCAACATTTGGGGCGGCAATTTTTGCAATTATTGCTATATTTGTTTCAAGACAAATGTATTTGCCTGGAGGCCTTGCAACTAGCAAAACATGGTTTTATTTTTTCTTTATTCTTTTTTCATTTTGTAGTTTACCAATGTTTTCTTTAATCCTAGCACACACAAATGATTATATTTCAAAAGAAAAATTTGTTGCAGCTGGAGCTGGACTTCAATTTGCTTTTGGATTAGGAGCAATGAGCGGGCCATTTCTTTGTTCAATATTTATGGATTTGGTTGGACCTAATGGTTTTTTTGTATTTCTCTTTATTTTTCACTCTTTCATAGGATTTTTTGGAATATATAGAATGAAAGTAAGAAAAACTGTTGAAAATCCAGACTCTCAGTTCGTTGCTATGCCACAAACCATTACTCCAGCAGGTATTGAACTTAATCCTACTACTGAACACATAGAAGAACCATATTCAGAAAAAGTTAAAGAAATTTTAGAGAGAAAAGGTGTAAAATATAAAAAAGACGAGAACGAAGATCAAAAAAAGGAAGTGACATACTAAATATATCCCTTTCAGGTTGTAACTCATTTTAGTCGGACTACATAGATTTTTTTAAGAATCTTATTGAATAATTTTCATTTATCTAGTGAAATAAATAAAAATTAAAAAATGCCATTAAAAAAAAAGAAAACAAAAATAAAAAAAAAAACTAACGGACTTGCTAAAATAGCATCGTTAACAACAAGTTCGTTAAGTAGCGCATTATCTAATTATAAAAAAAAAAAAGAACAAGAAAAAATCAAAGCTATTAAATTACAAAAACTTGAGGAAAGAAATTCTTATCAAAAGGAAAAAAAAGAATTGAAACTTTGGGAGGATAGGCTCAATAAGGAGAGTAGTAAAATCCGCTTAAATGAAGAAGAGCTGAGAATAAGAGAAAAACAAATTAGATCTAAAGAAGATCAACTAAAAATTGAAAGTGAAAGACTAACGAAAAAAGATGAGGAGTTAGTACTTGTTGCAAAAGAATTAAGAGAAAAGGAAAAACAATTAAAAACTAGAGAAGAAGAGCAAAATAGAAAAGATATTGATTTAAAAGTAAGAGAAGATGAGCAAAAAAATAAAGAATTAAAAGAGCAAAGACGTAAAAATAGAGAACTAAAAATATTGAGAGAAGAGGAAGATAGACAAAAAGAGGCTGAATTTATCAAAATAAGAGAGTGGGAAGAAAAATTTGATAGAGAGCAAAAGCAAAAAGAACAAGACGAAATTAGACGTGAACAAAGACTTATTCAAAAAGAGATAGAAAAAAGAGAAAGATTTGAAGAAATTGATAAAAATCTTAAAAGTTCATCAAGTGGATTAGAGAATTTTAATATAGATAAATCTAAAGAAAATTAATCTTTTTTTATTGTTTTGGAAAATAATCTTTGATTTCCCCTTCTCTATAAACGTCGGCGGTACAACAATGAAGTCCACCTCCAAAAGCATAAGCATCTCTTAAATCTACTGGAATTACCTCCATACCTAACTTGTCTAATTGTTCTGCCTGATATTTTTCACTTTTTTCAACACAAACTGTTTTAGGATCTAACACTAAAACATTCATTGAAAGCCAAACAGATGAATAACAAAGTGGTGGTGGCTCATTATGAGCTGGTTGAGCAGCATCAATTATTTCCCATCCGTTATTTTCAAATAACTTTCTTTGGTCTTTAGGTAATTTTCTTTGGGGATTGTTTATAATCAATCCTTCTTTTATAGGAGTAAAGGTTGCATCTATATGTATTGGATATGGGTCACCCGGAAAGTTTACTGCATGAATTCTATGATCTTTAAAATGTCTTTTTAACCAATCAATACCTTTTAAATTTGTGGTGAAACCATGCTGTACAATTAAGTCTTTTCCAAATCGTAGTATATCTGCTGCATCAAATAAAGGTTCTTCCTCAGTTGTTACAAAAAATTTATCTTCAGTCCACTTTAATCTTTTTTCAATACCTATTTTGTCAGACAAATAATCTTCTCTATAATCTGCATCAGTTAATCTTGGTTTAGGAGCCGACTCATGTCTCATGTTCGGATCTGAGTTATAATATTCTTTTAAAAGAGGTCGATAGCAAAGATATTCAAACCATCTGCATCTATAACTCATAGTAGCTTCTAAAATTTCATTGCCCACAGTCAGTAAAACATCTCTTGGAGGCATACAACCAAACATAGTTTCAACTTTCCAGTCAGGAGTTGAAATATTTTGATTAAAATCAATTGGTGTTGGTCTATCTACTTTTATACCACGTTTGGATAACATTTCTGAAAAATCATTTAACAATTGATTAGCTTTATCTATTGTGTCTTTTGTTCTTGGACCAAATTTACCTTTCATATCAGAGTCCTCAGGAACTTTAGCATCAAGTGCTGGTTCAGGGGCTGGAATACATACACCATCTGCTCTTCCAACAATTACATGTTTTAATGGATCCCATTCATTCCAACTATTTACAATGACTTTATTTTTATCCATTAAATTTAATTTAGTGCGATGTATCTCTTATTCCACCTCATGATAAGGCTATAATAAATAAGTGAGACGAAAAGAAAAAAGCCTCCCACTATTGTGTTAGTGGATGGAATTTCATTAATCCCGAACAATGGTAACCATACCCAAAAAATTCCTCCAATAACCTCTGTGAGAGACAATAATGTCAACTCTGCTGCTTGGATTGCTTTAGATCCTATTGAATATAAAATAAGACCTAAACACACTAATACCCCATGTAAAGAGAACATTGCACTATTATAACTAGTTGCAAAAAAAGGTTGTTTATTGACCAAAATCATAATTGTAGCAGTTATAAAACAAAATAAACCTGCAACAGCGACTGTTGTAAATTTTGGAGTTTCTTTTCTCCATCTTAAAGTGACTGAAAAAATTGAAAATCCAATTGATGATGTAAGTCCAAAAACAAAACCTATTAAAGAATTTTTCTCAGTATTACCAACAGCCATGATTATAATACCCACAGTTGCAATAAGCATTGATATCCAGACATTTAGAGAAATTTTTTCCTTTAGAAATAAAAAAGCTAATAATGCAGTGAAAAAAGGCATTGCAGCTAAACATAATAAA
>CACMRE010000014.1:0-19300 GCA_902616025.1 uncultured Pelagibacteraceae bacterium
GATTGGAAAATTAAATATCAGAGGCAGAATGCCAGAAGGAGAGGTGCCCAGTGCAAAGGCCTTACTTGTTAATTCAACTAGCATTGATTTACTTACTAAAGGCAATTATTCACATTATGATTTTTTAGGTGCTGTTGAAAATTTTTTCACAAAGTGTGCTCCAGCAGTTTTTATGGGTTGGTCAAATTTAAATTTTGATCGAAGAATGTTCCACTTTAATTTTTTTAAGGGTAATAGGTATCCTTATGTCACCCACTCATCACCCAATAGTGAACATGATGGTTTGCATATAGCTAGAGCAGCCCAAACATTAAACTCAGAGACCCTAAAAACAGAGCTAACCGAAGCAGGTAATCCAAGTCTTGCACTGGAATCTTTATCTAGAATGCAGGGTTTTGACACTTCAGCTAGCCATACAGCCTATGTTGATGCACAGAATTCATTGAAGGTTTTAAGAATTATAAAAGACAAACATAAAGAAAATTGGGATACTTTTTTAAAGACATCAACAAAGACTAGCGTTGAAACATTTTTAAAAAATGAAGGCATATATTCTATTTTTGAAAATGTGAAGGGTCGGAATATGATGTATCTTACTGGTACGCTACATCATAATCATTGCTTTCACCCGTCATATGCATCTTGGGGATATGTTTGGGACCTAAGAAGGGATCCAGAACCATTGTTAAACCTACCAGTAAATCAATTACGAGATGTATTAAAAAAATATAGTCCTAAGGCTTTAAGAGTTTTAAAAACTAATAAAGCACCAGTAATTTTAGATAAACAATTTGCTCTTAAACAAAAACCTTATTCAGAACTAGATTTAGCAAAAATTCAAAAAAGGGCTAAACTTGTTAGGGAAAATGAAAATTTTTGTAAAAATATTCAAATCATAAATAGAGAAGCTGCAGAGGAAAAGGAACAAACAAAAACCCAAGAAGATTTATTACCAGAGGAAACTCTTTATGAGAAATTTATTCCAAATAAAGATACTGCATTATTTAAAACTTGGCATAGCTCATCTTGGGAAGACAAATTGAGATTATTAGATAAGTTTCAAGATAAAAGATGTAGCTGGTTTGGCCAAAAAATTATTTATCAAGAAGCACCGCAAATTTTACCACCTGATCTTTATAAAAATATCAAAAGTGAAATTGCTAGAAGAATCTTGAGCAAAAATAAAGAAAAGTGGCAAACTGTTAATATGGCTTACACTGAAATTGATTATTTAAGAGACCAAGCTTCTAATAGAGATGATGAGGAAGAATTAAAAAAATTAGATGAAATAAACGAATTTATAATGTCAATTGAAAAAAAATATGAAATTGCGTAGTTGACTTTGTATTAGTAAATTATAGAAAGATCGAATGTTGACAGATTTTAAAGACGAAGATTTTGATAACAAAATTAAAAACGAGGATATTTCTGTAATTCAATTTTCGGCTGCGTGGTGTGGACCTTGCAAAGCTTTAAAACCAATTATGGATAAACTAGCTGTTGAGTATAAAGATAAAGCAGGATTTTATTACGCTGACATTGAAGAAGGTGGAATAAATACTGGTAGTGCCGCTGGAATAAGAGGGGTGCCAACTGTAATTATTTATAAAAAAGGTGTTGAAGTAGATAGAAAAGTTGGTGGTGTACCCGAAAGCCACATGAAAGAATTTTTAGAAAAAAATATTTAATTTAAATTCAAAACTTCAGAACAAAGATATAAAGATCCAGTAATTAATAGTAGATCTCCTTGATTCAGATTTACGCTTTTAATCGCATCTTCAATACTTTCTTTATAACTTACATTTGGCATATTCTTGAATTTTTCTTTTAATTTAAGCCCACTAATTGCATTTGGCTGGTTTTTAATATCTACAGTTGTTATTGAGTCGATATCTTTAAAGTGGTTAATATATTTTTCATGTTCTTTATTATCCATCATACCAATAATGACATGTTTTTTACAATCTAGGCTTTTTAAATATTCATTTAATACTCTTGCTCCATCTTCATTATGATCTCCAGATATTAAAAAAAGATTGTCTTTAACTAAATCTTTTAATTTACCTGACTCAATTGTTTGAAGTCTTGCAATATTGTCGATTTTTTGAATACCTTTTTTTATGTGATGATCTTCAATGCCCAGATCTAATATTCGTAAGGTTGCAATAGCTGTTGAAATATTTTCTTGTTGAAATTGGCCTAATACATTTGGTTTTGGTAGTTTTAATCCACCAAATTTATCTTCATAATAAAAGAATCCATTTTCTCCATTTGAAAATGAAAAATCATCATTAAAAAAATACTTATTAGATTTATTTTGGTGAATAGTTTTTTTAATCTTTTCTAATGATGAAATAGGGTATTGTTTTGCAACTATAATATTTGAATTTAAAAGGTTTGAGGTTTTTTCAAAAATAATCTTATCAATAGTTCTCTCATTTTCCGGAAGCCAGTCTAAGTGATCTTTTGAAATAGAAGTTATAATACTTGCATGATTATTTTTTAAGATATTTGTTGCATCAAACCTATGAAATAAACCTGCTTCAATTAAATTAAGATTATCAGGATATTGAGCTGCTTTATGAAAAAAACATGCAGTTAAAATTTCAAAGAACGTTATTGGATTATTCGCGTTTACTTCCTCAACCTCCTCAAATAAAGAGGCTAGTTCATCATCCCCAAGTTGCTGGTTGTTAAAAACAAATCTTTCATTTATTTTTTGAATATGAGGACTGGTATAAACATTACACTTAATTCCTGCCTCCTTTAAAATTGAATAACAAGCTTGAATTGTAGAGTTTTTTCCGTTTGTCCCAACAATACTGATTGCTTTGATTTTATCCTGAGGATTACCAAGTTTTTCGCATAGGTGAATAATTCGATCTAAGCTTAGATCAATTTCTTTTTTATGCAATTTTAGAAAGCGACTGAGTATTTTCTGTAGTTTCATCTTGTTCAGTGCTTATAACAGAATTTTTCTTTAACAATATTGACAATAAAGTTCCAATTTTTTCAGCTAGATCTTTTCTTTCAACAATTAAATCAACAAAGCCTGTCTTTTCAACATATTCACTCTTTTGAAAACCTTCTGGTAATTCTTCCTTAACAGTTCCTTGAATTACTCTTGCTCCAGCAAAAGCGATTAGTGCTCCAGGCTCAGCTATATGAATATCACCTAACATTGCATAGGAGGCTGTGATCCCACCAGCAGTTGGGTCTGTTATACAAACAAGATATGGAAGATTATTATTTTTTAATTCATTTATTGCTAGTGTAGTTCTTGTCATTTGAGATAAAGAAATTAAACTTTCCATCATTCTCATTCCACCCCCTGCACTTACGCATAAAAAAGGAGTTTTATTCTCAATTGCATGTTGAATACCGTATAAGAAAGCTTCTCCTTCTGCAGCTGCCATTGATGCACCTAAAAAATCAAAATCAGATGCAACTGCAGTAATTTTAATATCATTGATTACACCACTTACGACCATCATCCCACAATCCATGCCTGTTTTTTTTCTAGCAGATTTTAATCTATCCTTATAGGATTTTGAGTCTGTCCAGTTTAAAGGGTCATCTTTTGGGATGGGTGTTTTAAATATTTCGTAATTATCTTTTCCAAATAAAATATCAAATCTTTGTTTAGGTTTTATTCTGTGGTGTTTATTACAATCAGGGCAAACCCATAGATTTTCTTCTAAATCTTTTTTTAATATTGGACCTTTGCAACAGGATGTCCAATCACTATTAGCAATGTCTTCTTTGGACGCTCTTTTATGAATGGCAGATTTGATTTTTTCACCTGCTTTGATTATTTTAGTGATCCAATTCATTTTATTTTGTTTTTTAATTTTCTTACTAACTTACCTACATTTGTGACAGGATTTTGTCTACTATTTAAACTTCTCGTAATTTCTTTACAAATAGCACTTCCGACTACTAATCCATCAGCAGATTTAAGCTTTCCAATTGTCTTATCTGTTATTCCAAAACCAATCACAATCTCCTTTTTTGGATTAATTTTTTTTATCCTATTGTAATTTTTAAGTATTTCTTTAGGTGATACTTTTAATTTGCCACCTGTAGTACTTAGCATTGATATAAAATAATTCATTGGATGAGAGTTTTGTATAATTTTTTTAAGTCTTTTACTCGTTGTTGTAGGTGATAAAAGTTGAATAAAATAAATTGATTTTCTTTTACATTTTTTTGCAAAATTTTTATTTTCTGGCCAAGGCAAATCTACAACTATTAATCCATTTACTCCTGAGTTTTTACATTTGTTTAAAAAGTTGTTATCTCCGTATTGAAAAATCATATTATAGTAACCCATCAATATAATAGGTTTGTTTTTATCAAATTTTTTAAAATCTCTAACAATCCTAAATATATCATTTATTTTGATACCCTTTTTAATTGCTCTATACGCGCTAGTTTGAATTTGGCTTCCATCTGCAACAGGAGTATTGTGAGGCACACCTACTTCTAAAATATCTGCATTTTTAGATATAGATTTTAATATATCTAAAGATTGTTTTTTTGAACTATCACCAGCAACAGTGTAGGTTAATAAAGCTGGTCTATTTTCTGCTTTTGCTTTTTTAAATGCAACACTAATTGGATTTAACATATTTTTTGCCTAATCTTTTCTCTAAAATTCCACGATCTTTATAAGCATCACCACAACTATTAATTACTACCACTGTATCTTTACTGAGTTTTTTTGCCTCTTTAAGTGCTACAAAAAAAGCATGGCTTGGTTCCAAAGAGGGTCTTAATTTTTCAAATTTGGTAACAAGTCTATAGGCACTTAGAGCTTCTTCATCACTAGCTGCAGTATACCTTGCTCTTTTGGTATCCTTTAAAAAACAATGAAGTGGGGAAATTCCTGGATAATCAAGTCCTGCTGAAATCGACTCTGTTTCTTCTATTTGTCCATCAGAGTTTTGATTAACATATTGAGCTGCACCATGAAGTATACCAATCTTTGAACCATAAGTTAAAGGTGCTGCGTGTTTTTTACTTTTTTTTGGTCCACCAGCCTCTACACCAATAAATTCAACTTGTTTTTTATCATAATCCATAAATTCATTCCAAAAACCAAAGCTTGAACTTCCTCCACCTACACAATTGTACAATTTAAGTTTTTTTGGAATTGATCCAAACTCATCAATTAATTGTACTTTTAATTCTCTCGAAATTTGGCTTGTGCTCCATCCACATATGCGAACAAAAACTGCTGGTCCAACTGTACTTCCAACACACATTGCTGTTGTATCACAATTAGCAACCCAAAATCGCATGCATTCTGAGACGGCATCTACAAGTGTTTGACTTCCAGAGTAGACGGGTATTACTTCTGCTCCATTTTTTTTCATTGCTTTTACATTTGGCTGTTGCCTAGTTATATCCTTTGCGCCCATAAATATTTTACATTTTAAACCAAACTTTTTAGCAGCCATACTTAACATTTTACCAGCATATCCAGCACCGGTATCTCCACATATAATTTTTTTTCCAGATCGTTTTGCAAGTAAACAGTGAACAGTAGCGTTATAAATTTTATGGGCTCCTCCATTAGCATCGGATACAACTTTGGACCAAACTTGAGCACCACCAATATGATTTGTAAGATTTTCAAGTTTTATAAATCTTGTTGGAGCACCAACCCAATTTTTAAAGTAATTGTCTCTTTCAGTGATAAATTTTTTATTTTTTTTTAGTTTATTAAATAAAATTTCTAAATCTTCGATTGGTTTTTTCAAAGTCTCTGGAACAAAGTTTCCTCCAAATTTACCTCCCCAAAATCCAAGTGAATTTCCTTGATCAATTACCGGAACTCTTTTTTTAAGTTTCATATTTTCTCAAATAAATTTAACAATTTATTAATTTTATTTATATCTTTTTTTCCATTTTGGTCTTCTAATGCTCCACTGAGGTCAACAATAAAGTCTTTATTTTTAAAGTTCGGTATATCATCTATTTGAATATTTCCTGCAATCATTTTATTTAATTCACTAGGTACGTCATCTATTAAACTATGATCAAAACTTTCAGATCTATCGTAACCTTTTGAGTCAAATAAAATTATATCTGAAATTTCTGAATAATCTTTATATTTAACTACATCATCTTTACTAGATATAGTCAGAGCTGTGATTATTTTTTTTTTGAATTTAGATTTAATTTGTTTGGTTCTAATAGGATTTACATCGTAAAGTTGATAGTAATCAAAATTTAAATCTTTAAGTTTTTCCAAAATTACATCATCGGGGTTTACAAGCACAGATACAAAATTAACCTTTTTTTTATTTACATGTATTAAATCCTTTAATTTTTCAAATTCAACAAACCTTTTACTTTTTTTATAGTTTGTAATGAAACCTATCATTGTTGGTTTATGATTATGATTTAAAATATAGTTTAAAGTTTCAGGATCTGAGACCCCACAAATTTTTAAACCTTTGATCATTGGTTTAAATGATCAATTAAATTTTGAATATTCTTTTTTATATTCCCTTTGGTTATAGGTCTTCCCATTACAAGCCAGTCGCTACCATTTTTATAGGCTTGTTTAGGAGTTACAACTCTTCTTTGATCATTTGATTTAGAATTAAATCTTATACCTGGGGTTATGATTTCTTTTTTAAATACTTTTTTAACTAATTTTACTTCTTGAGCACTACATACTATAGCATCTAATTTTGCTTTATTTGCAATTCTTGCCTGGTGAACAACTAATTTTTTAACATTTTTATTAAATCCAATATCTTTTAATGCTTTATTGTCTAAAGATGTAAGAATTGTTACCCCAATTAATTTTATTTTTCCCGAAACTTTCTTGGTCGCTTTTAAGGCTTCTAAGCCAGAGCTTATGTGTATAGTCAAATAATTAATTTTTAAATCTTTAATAGCAGTAATTGTCGATGCACAAGTATTTGGAATATCGTTAAGTTTAAGATCTGCAAATATTATTTTATTCTTTAATTTAGATAAAAAAGGTCTCCCACCTTTTGAGTTAAGAAATTCAAGTCCAAATTTATAACCTACTTTTATTTTTGAATTTTGAGTTTTACTAATAATTTTTTTTATTTTTGAAATATTAGTGCTATCACACGCTACAAAAATTTTATTCTTTCTCATTATTTAACTTTTTAAACAACTCTTTAGACATTTTCCATTTTATTGTTTTCTTTTGTGGAACATTAACTTTTTCCCCTGTTTTTGGATTACGTCTTAATGAAGCCTTTTGAATATTTGTTCTAAAAGTTCCAAAGTTTCTCAATTCTACTCCCTCATCTCTCTTAAGAGTATTTTTCATTTCAACAAGAATTATTTCAACTATTTTATTTAGATCTTGTTTTAAAAAATTAGGATAGGATTTTTTAAGTTCTTTAATAAGCTCTGATTTTACAATAGACAATTTATTTAAACTAATTAGTTTTATTTTTTATCTTTTTTCTTTAAATCTTCTGATAAAGAAGAAAAAGGTAAATTTTTTCCAGAACCCTCTGCTCCATATTTCTCGAGAGCTTCTTTTTTTTCAATTTCTTCTAAAAGCTTAATACTCAATGATACTTTCCTTTTATTTTTGTCCAAATCTGCTATAGCACAATCTATTCTCTCTCCACCTGTAAATCTTGAAGTTCTCGTATCTGCAGCATTTATTGCAATGTTGGTTTTCTTAATTGGAAAATCCATATCACATCCTTCTGGTCTTACAATTAATCCTTTAGAGTCTGTAGAAATAATCTTAACTGTTATTGTTTGTTTAATCTTTTTGTCTTTAAACCAATCAAAAGGGTCTGGTTGTGTCTGTCTAAATCCTACTCTTATTTTTTGCTCAGATACTTTTATTTCTAATACTTTAACCTTAATTTTATCGCCTCTTTTATAATTATTAAGTTCTTCCTCACCATTATTTGAATAAGTCAAATCATTACAATGTAAAAATGCGTCAACATCTATGTTCTCAATTTTTAAAAATAATGAATACTCATTTTTATTTACCACTTCTCCCTCTACAATAGTTCCAACTGGAAATTTCTTTTCAAAGACTTCAAAAGGATTTTCTAATGTCAGTCTGTGTGATATTGCTACTCTTCTTTTCTCTTTATCAATTTCAGTTATAACGCAATTTATTACATCATTTACTTTAAACATTTTTTTTGCAGAGGCATTTTTTTTATTCCAACTAAGTTCACTTGAATGAAGCAATGTTGTTAGTCCAGGTTCTAATTCGCAAAAAGCCCCAAAGTCCATAATTTTGACAACTTTTACTTTATATACTTTATTTAATTCGTAATTTTCAATATGTTCGAACGGATCTGGTGATAGTTGTTTAACGCTACACCCTACTTGTAATTTTTCTTTATCAACTGATATAACTTTTAAATCATGTTTTTCTCCAATATTAAAAACCTCATCCGGATGATTAACTCTTGAGTAAGATATTTCTTGTAAATGTACTAAAACATCTAATTCACCATTGACATTAAAAAAACACCCAAAGGTACTATAGCCTTTTACCTCAGCACCTTTTATGATATCTCCAACTTTATATTTTTCAATAATTTTGGCTTTATCCTCTTTTTTAAAAGAGGAAATTATTTCTCTTCTAGATACACAAGCGTTTCCCCTTACTCTGTCTAATTTAATCAAGGCAAATTTTTGTGGTTCATTCATTAAATGACTAATATCTTTTAGCGGTTTATCGCTTATCTGAGAACCTGGTAAAAACATTAACGAACCAGTATCTATATGCTCTACTATACATCCACCTTTACATTTAGATGTGATCTTACCCATAATTGGTTCATTTTTTTCATAGGCTTCAACTAATTTATCCCACCCTTTAATTTTTTGAGCCTTATTAGCTGAAACTAAAACCTCACCATTTTTGTCTTCAATTTTTTCTAAAAGAACAGGAATAGTCTCACCAAGTTTGATCTTATTTCCTAAACCCATACCTTTTAACTCGTTGATATCTAACACTGGTTCGCTTTTTAGTCCCTCCACAAAAAGAAAAACAAATTTATCTGTAATTTTGTTTATTTTTCCCTCTATAATTTTTCCTTCCTCTATCTGTGTCTTAGAAAGTTTTGAATTTAATAATTGTTCGAATTCTTTGGAAGCTGGGTTTGATAAATCTTTATAAATTTCCATTAATTATTAATTTTTTTGTCTATAATTTTTTTAATTTTTAAAAAACACGATCTTTTAGATAACTTTGAGGTATTTATCAATATAGAATCTTTAGTTTTTCTTAAAGGCGAAATTCGTCGATTATAGTCATTTTTGTCACGTTTTTTAATACTTTTAAGAATTGTTGAATATGAAATATTTTTTTTTGAATTTTTTAACTCTCGAAATCTTCTTTCAGCTCTGATCTTTAAACTTGCGGTAATAAAAAATTTTAAATCTGCATCAGGCACAATTTTATAAGTAATATCCCTACCATCCAAACAAGAGCCATCAAATTTTTTTGGTGGCCTGTATGCACAATTAATTTGAAAAGAATGGACAAGTTTTCTTATTTTTGTGTCTTTTGCGATTAAAGATGCTTCAGTACCGACTTCGTCAGATAATAACTTACTATTTTGAAGACTTTTTAGATTTAAGGTTTTTATTTTTTTTTTTAGAAATTTGTAATTAAAGCTTGCTTTCTGATTTAACTTTATAAAAGCTAACATTCTATATATTTTTCCTGTATCCAAATACAAAAGGTTATAATGTTTTGATATAGTTTTGGCTAAGGTACCAGCTCCAGCTGCAGCAGGAGAGTCAATTGCAATTTTTATAAATTTTTTCCTTTTTTTCATTTGCGAAATGAATTTATAATTTTTAAAAAAGATGGGAATGAAGATTTAATCGAGTCTTTGTCATGTATGTGCCATTCACCACCGAGTGTTAGTGCAGCTATTACACATGTCATAAAGACTCTATGATCTTTTAAATATTTTTGGATTTTAATTCTTTTATTAAATTTTAATTTAGGGTTACCAAATATTTTTATCGAGTTTTTGGTTGTGATAACTTTAACTCCCATCATTTTTAGAATTTTCGAACCCCATTTTAACCTTGGGCTTTCTTTCTTATTTAATTCATCTAAATTTTTAAAAATCGATATACCTTTTGCTTTAGCAGCAATTAAGAAAATTATTAAAAATTCATCTATGGCTTCACTATTTAACTTTGGAGGACAATTAATTGACTTTAATTTTGATGGACTTTTTACAAAAATGTCAGCGACCAGTTCTCCTTTATAAGTTCTTTTATTTAGAAAAGAAATTTTTACTCCCATTTTTTTTAATATTTTAGTAATACCGGTTCTAGTTGGATTCACATTGACATTCTTTATAGTTATTTGAGACTTTTTTGAGAGAACTGTGAGAGCAATAAAAAAAGCTCCTGAACTTATATCTGAAGGTACTTTATAATTAATTGGTTTAATTTTATTTACTTTTTGAATTTCGATAAAATCAAAATTTCTATTTTCTTTTATTTTAATTGGTAATTTTAAATATTTGAATAAAAGTTCGGTATGATTTCTGGATTTTTTTGCTTTTATAAATGTCTTTCCTTTGGCCTTTATTCCAGCCAAAATAACACTACTTTTACATTGAGCAGAACTATTGTTTTCAAAAAATTTTATGGAGTTTAAATTTTGAGACCCATTAATAACAAGAGGTAGATTACTGTTATTACGAAGTTGAAAAGTTGCTCCAAATTTACTTAAAGGTTTAGTAACTCTTTTAAAGTCTCTTTTCGACAAGCTTTTATCACCAATAATTTTTATAGGAAAAGGTGTATCAATTAATATTCCTGATATTAGCCTTCCGAGAGTTCCAGAATTTTGAGCATTTATTACTAGGTTTTTTTTGTATTTGAAACCATTCATCCCAACACCATGTACTTCACAAAAATTCTTTTTAATGTGAACTTTTACACCTAATTTTTTAATAGCTTTAATAGCTGCTAACACATCTTCAGACATTAATAAATTTTTAGCTTTCGAAACTCCACTGGCAAAAGATGAAATGAGAACCCATCTTATACTGATACTTTTATCACCAGGAATTGAAATTTTTTTGTTAAAATTTTTGATCTTTTTTTTTAAAATAATTTTATTTGGCATTAAGTATTAATTAAATTTAAAACTATTACCAAAGTATGCATTTTTAGCATTAATATCTTTTACCAAATTTGATGGTGTGTCTTGAGCAACTATTTTACAATTACTTAAGATCATCGCAATATCTACACATGCTAATAAATCTCTTGCTTGATGATCGCATATGCAAATAGTGATTTGATTTTCCTGCTGTAAATTTACAATAATTTCTTGCAACATTTTAATTGTCAATACGTCGAGGGCTGCAAAGCATTCATCTAATAAAAGCACTTTCGGGTCACTTAAAAGAGATAAAGAAATAACTAACTTCTTTTTTTGTCCTCCTGATAAAAATTTTGCTTTAATATTTTTTATATTTTCAAGTTCAAACTTTGATAATAAATAGTCTATTCTTTCTTGTCTCAAATTCTTATCATCTATTACAATTTCACTTATAGCTTTAAGGTTATCATGAAGAGTGAGGTCATTAAAAAATCCACCATATTGCGGAACATATCCAACTTTAAATTTTTTAGTTCTCAAATATATTGGGTATTTTGATACATCCTCACCATCAATTTTAATTTTTCCAAATTTTGGTGTTATTAATCCCGTAATCAAATTAAAAATAGTTGATTTCCCTACACCATTTGGACCAAGCATTCCAAATATCTGACCTTCATTAATTTTAAAACTTATATTATCTAAAATTATTCTATTACCATATGATAAGGTTACATTTTCAAATTCAATAATCGTTTTTAATTTTTTAAAAGATTTTATTCTAAATTTTTTGATTAAAGCCATTTTATTCTATTGATTTGATATTAACGCTCTTATTTTCTTCGTACATAAATATCTTTATATCTTTTGTCTCAATATTTACTTCAACAACATCAGCTTGAAGAGTGCTCCTCTTATTTTTTAAAACTACATTTTTAGATATCATCATTAAATTCTTATCTAGTGAAAAATCAAGATAATCACCCGTGATAATATTATCTAAGTAAGAAATTATTACATTTTTTGAAAAAATAGTATCATAATTTTTAATATTATATTTACCAAAGTCAGATGAGATCTCTACCAACTTTAAATCTTTCAAGTTCATTATTGCTTTTACAGATTTTAAAAAAATAAAATTACTTTCGTTTTGATCTATTATTCCCTCATTTGCTTTCAAAAAATATTCATTTCCTTTAATATCTTTTGCCGAGTAACTTACATCCTCTATTATATTTGAGCTTTCAATTTTTTCATCATCAATTTTCAAATTTTCTTTTTCAACAAGTTCAATCCTTTTTTTTTCTACTATTTTTTTCTCGTTACTGGACTTAAAGTATTTAAAAGTCAAAAGAGAAAAAAAAATAATTATAAAAGAGGTTCCTAAAATAATTCTTTTTTTCATCAGGATATGTTCGATTGAAGTATATTGTGAATATGGAGTACTCCTATAGTTTTAAGTTTATTTTTTTTATTATAAACACATAAGGATGTAATTTTTTTATTATTCATTAAGGATAGTGCTTTAGCTGCTAGTTCATTTTTATCAATTCCTATCGGGTTTCTTGTCATAATTTCCTTTACTCTAATATTGTGCATGTTTTGATTTTTTTGACTAAATCTTCTAAGTTCTCCATCAGTAATAATGCCCCTGGTATATTTCTTTTTGTTTCTTACAAGTAAAAATCCTAATTTTTTAGAGCTTAAAATTTTTAATGCATCCTTCATTTTTAAATTTTCATTTACAAAAGGAATTGCTGTATTTTTAAGCATAAGATCTTCAACAGTTTTTAATTGTGAGCCTAAACTCCCTGCGGGATGAATTTTTTTAAAATCTTTTTTATTGAATTTTCTTTGTTTCATCGTTGCGATTGCTAAGGCATCACCTAATGCCAATTGAGAAGTTGTGCTGGAGGTTGGTATTATGCCTCCCGCTTCAATAGCCTTAGGTATATATAGTTTAATATCTGCTGATCTATAAAGAACCGAGTTTTTTTGTGAAACTATGCCAATAAGTAAAATTTTATTTCTGTTTGCAAATTGAATAATATTTTTTAACTCATTCGTTTCACCTGAATTACTAATTAAAATTAATATATCTTTTTTTGAAATACTTCCTAAATCTCCATGAGAAGAATCGCTTGCTGAAAGAAAAAATGCTGGAGTGCCAACTGATGACAAAGTAGACGCAATTTTATTTGCAATTAATCCACTTTTTCCAACACCACAAAGAATAATCTTAGATTGACATTTGATAATTTGCTGGACGGCTAAATCAAATGTTTCACCGATACTCTTTTTTTAATTTGATTAATGCTTTAATTTCTAGATCAATTACTTCTTTAGCAACTTTAATAAATTTTCTTTTTTTCATTTAGTGGGACCATATATCATCCTTAAATAAAGCCAAATCAAGATCTACTCTAGTTCTTAAAAATTTAAGACAATCTTTATATAAATCAATTCTTTTTTCTCTTTCTAAAATTTTATTTAGTTCATTATGAATTTTATGAAGATAAATAACATCATTTGCACAATATTTCATTTGAGAAGGTGTAAGTTCACCTCCAAAATCTGAATTTTGAAATTGTTTACTTACATCTACATTTGCAAATTCTTTGATTAAAGTTTTTAATGAATGATTGTCGGCATAACTTCTTGCGAGCCGACTCGCAATTTTTGTGTCTAAAATATTATTAGTCTCCGTTTTTAAATAGTATTTAATATGAGCCATATCAGCTCTTCCATAATGAAAAATTTTTGTAATTCTCTCGTCTTTTAATATTTTCACCAAATTTGGTGCTCTATAATTTGATCTATCAAGTTGTACTATATGTGCATCTGATTTTCCTGATGAAATTTGAATTAAACATAAAGGATCACGTCTGACATTTAGACCCATAAACTCTCCATCGACAGCTATTACATTGCCTAAATCTAAATCATCTGGTAAATCTTTTTTGTGAAGTTTGATATCTATATTCATTTTACTGTCTTATATATATGAAAGGAAAAAATTGTCTAATTTTTGGTGGAAGTGGGCAAATCGGACGTCATCTCATCAGAAAATTAACAAAAAATGACTACAAGGTTATTGTTGTTACTAGAAACATTCATCAAAAAGGCCATATAATCAAAACTCAGGGTAATGCTGGTTATATTGATATTGTTGAAGCTAATATTTTTGATGAAGCTAAAATTAAAAGTCTGTTTGAAAAATCAGATATTTGTATAAACCTAGTAGGAATTTTATATGAAAAAAAAAAAAACTCTTTTAAAAATATCCATACTTTATTTCCCTTATTACTAGCAAAACTTTGTAAACAAAATAATTTGAGACATTTTATTCATTTATCTGCATTAGGTGTAAATGAGGCAGTCGACTCTGACTATGCTAAAAGTAAATTAGAGGGTGAAAAGGAAATCTTAAAAAATTTTCCTTTATCAACAATTTTAAGACCATCAGTAGTTTATTCTATTGATGATAACTTTACTACTAGTTTTATGACATTGTTAAGCAGGCTTCCATTCTTTCCACTCTATTACAATGGACAAACGAAGTTTATGCCTATTCACTCATCAGATTTGGTTAGTATTATTTACAACATTATTTCCAAAAATATTTATTCTCAAATAATTGAATGTGTGGGGCCTGAAACATTGACATTGCAAGAAATAATTGAAAAATTATCAAATTTAATTGATAAAAAAAGAATTTTATTACCTATGCCTATACTTTTCGGAAAATTTTCAGCAAAATTTTTTCAATTATTCCCAAAACCATTACTCACAGAAGATCAACTTAGACTTTTAAAATACGATAATATTTTATCAGGTAAATATAAAACTAATACTGATATCGGTTTTCCAGCGAAATGTTTATTTGAAAAAGAAGTAGAAAAATATTGTTATATGTGGAGACACGGTGGGCAATTTTCAAAAAAAAATATATCTCAGAAAAAATAATTTTAAAAATTCAAGCTGATTTGATTTTTTTCTCTATAAATTCTGGCACTTCATCTTTTTCAGTCACATCATCTTTCTTACCTTTAGGCTGATAAGCATACAGTAGATGAAGTTTGCAATAGGAAAAATCTTTCAAAGATGTCCTTCCACAAAAATAAAAATCTTTTTCATTTGGATGACCAATTGGCCATTTACAGGAGTTTTCATCCAACTCCTCTAGTGTTTTTGGATTTTCTGGCTCAAAATCTTTTTCAATTATTAAGGATTGAAATTTACTTCTTCTTCCTCTTTTTAATTTTATATTTTTATTATCAATTGTGTTTTCAAAATTTTCATTAGAAGTTGCAGATCTAGTTTTTATTTTTGCAGAGAGGTTTAGTCTGTGAGCTTTCCCAATAACTGCATTACGACTAATTCCACCTATTATCTCTGCAATTTGACTGGCAGTATTACCTTTGCCCCATAATTCTTTCAGTTTAGCTACTTTTTCATCTGTCCAACTCATTTAAAATCTATATTTAGTGTTTAAATATGTTTTTCATACAATATACTGATATAAATTTTATTTAAACAAGTAATAAATCTGAGTTATCAACAAAAATTGCTTAACAAGTAAAATAGAAATATTCAATCCTGACTTGTATATAATGTTAATATTTATACAAAGTTTTAAAATAATAAAAATATATGAGCTATTTGGCAAAAAATTATAATCGAAAAAAAATTTCTTTTGTAAAAGGCAAAGGGTCTTACCTCTACACTGCGACTGGAGCCAAATATTTGGATTTCGTACAAGGTATAGCGGTTAATTGTTTAGGTCATGCTAATCCAAAATTAATTGAAACTATAAATAAACAATCAAAAAAGCTTTGGCATGTATCCAATGCTTTTCAAATTCCTGAGGGAGAGAAGTTAGCTAAAAAATTATGTCAAAAAACTTTTGCTGATTACGTTATGTTTCAAAATAGTGGTGCTGAAGCTACTGAGGCTGCTATTAAAGTTGCTAGAAGATATTTTTATTCAATAGGTAAACCAAATAAAACAAGAATTTTGTGTGTAAAAAACTCATTTCATGGAAGAACTTTAGCTACAATTTTTGCAAGTGGATCTAAGAAAATGACAGAAGGATTTGGACATGTGGGTGGTTTTGACCACTTCATTTTTGGAGATCACAAATCTTTAAAAAAAAAGATAACCAAAAATACAGCTGCAATCATGATTGAACCTATAATGGGTGAGGGTGGTATTAAAGTTGTCCCACATTGGTGTTTAAAAGAATTGAGAAAATTATGTAATAAGAAGAAAATATTACTTATTTTAGATGAGGTTCAATGTGGTATTTCAAGATCAGGTAATTTTTTTGCTTTTGAAAAATCAAAATGTGTTCCAGACATAGTTCCGATAGCAAAAGGTATTGGAGGTGGATTTCCAATTGGAGCAGTTTTAATGAATAAAAAAGTTGCTGCGGGAATGACCCCAGGAACTCATGGCTCTACTTTTGGTGGAAATCCATTGGCAATGGCAGTTGGAAATGCTGTGATGGATATAGTTTCAAGCAAAAAATTTTTGAATAATATTAAAAAATTATCTAAATACTTTTTTTCAAATTTAAACTTACTTAAGGAAAAGTATCCCAAAGTTATCAAAGATATTAGAGGAGAAGGTTATTTAATAGGAATTCAGCTTTATAAAGATCAAACAAAATTTATTCAAAAACTTATGGATAAAAAGTTATTAACTATTAGAGCTGCAGAAAATGTTATCCGTATTTTACCCCCATTAAATGTTAAAAAAAATGAGTTAGATCAAGCTCTCAAGATTATCAATAAAGTTTGTACAGAACTAAATTAAAATGAAACACTTTATTAATCTAAAAGATATTCCAGCGAAAGATCTTAGAAGAATTTTGATTGATGCAAAAAAAAGAAAAAAAGCAAGAAAGAAATCTAACAATCTTGATCACGATAAAGGTGCGCCATTAAAAGGAAAATTATTGATACAAATGTTTGAAAAATCCAGTTTAAGAACTCGCTTGTCCTTTTTCTTAGCTATCTCACAACTCTCTGGTCGAACTTTAACACTTAGACCAGATGAACTGCATTTATCTAAGGGAGGTGAAAGTATTGAAGATACCGCTAAAATATTATCAAGTTTTGGTGATGCTTTTATGTTAAGAACCGATAATGATGAAAAGTTGGAGGAATTTAAAAAGCATTTAACAATTCCAGTTATTAATGGATTAAGCCCGTCTTCTCACCCAACACAAATCTTGTCAGATGTATTCACAGTTGAGGAAATTAAAAAAAAACCAATATCAGAATTAAATATTACTTGGATTGGAGACTCAAACAATGTTCTAAATTCTTTGATTGCTGCTTCAATTAAATTTTCTTTTAAATTAAAAATTGGTTGTCCAAAAAAATATCAACCTAGTAAGAACATAATGAATTATATCAAAAAAAATAAAAATAAAATTACGATTTACAATGATCCAAAAAAAGCAGTTGAAGAAGCTGATGTAATTTTTTCAGATAAAGTAATATCAATAAATGATAAAGTTAATAAAAAAAAAAAATTAAGAGATTTTAAAAATTTTAAGATTAATAAAAATCTTCTAAAAAAATGTCCAAGAGCAATATTCTTGCACTGTCTACCAAGAGGAAGTGAAGTTGATGAAAATGTTTTTAAAAGCAAACAATCAAAAGTTTGGCTACAAGCTTCAAACAGAGTTCATGTACAAAAATCAATTCTACTTTATTGTCTTGGAAAATTAAGGTAAAGGAAGAGGTTCATCAGAATTTTGATTTAAATATAAAATAACTGAGGCTCTATCTTTTTCTTTTTTCAATCCAGCGAAAGCCATTTTAGTTCCCTTAATCCATTTTGCTGGTCTTATAAGGTAACCATTTAATTCTTCAAAGGTCCAATTCTTCCCATATTCAGTAAGTGCTTTAGAATATTTATAATCAGAGACAACTCCAACTTGTCTATTAACTACATTGTAAAGTGCAGGTCCAATATTATTTTTCCCTCCTTTGACAATCGAGTGACATGCAGCACATTTTTTAAAAACTTTTTCTCCATGAGCAAGATCTGCCATCGCCATCAAGGCTGCAATATCAACTTTTTCTATTGATGTATCTGATTTAGTTTCTGTGCTGGCTGTTACTGCTTGTTCCACCTCCACGACATAACCTGGGTTTTTAGGTTTTTCTACATAAAAAATAGCATCGGAAAGTTTTCCAATACCAATAATTATTAGAGCAACCAATAAAACAGCAGCTATTATCTTGTTAAGTTCAAATGAATCCATTTAATTAAAATATTTTGAACATATAACACTATAAATTTAAAATTGCTCATATATTTTGATGTACAATTTTGCCTCTGTTTATATTGTGCTCGTAGTAAAATAAATAATGAAAACTTTGGTAATAATTCCCTCTAGATTGTCTGCCCAGAGATTACCTGGTAAACCCTTGATGAAAATTAAAGGATTATCAATCATTTCACATGTTTTTAAAAAAGCAGAGGAAGCAAGTATTGGAGAAGTAATAGTTGCAGCAGAAGACCAAGAGATAGTTGATGATGTTAAACAAAATGGTGGACAGGCAATTTTAACAAAAAATGAGCATAAAACAGGTACAGATAGGATTTATGAGGTGTTTCAAAAAATCAATTCAGCTGATATTGACTTAGTTATGAATCTTCAAGGTGATGAACCTTTAATAAATGTAGATGATATTAGAAACTTGAATAAAAAAATGATTGAAAGTTCATCGAAATTAGGAACTTTAGCTTCCAAAATTCAGGACAAAGCTCTATTAGAGAATCCAAATGTGGTTAAGGTTTTGACCAAAGAAAATTTAAATCAAACAAATTTTCCAGAGGCATTAAATTTTATGAGAAATATTACTGAAGAAAAAAAAAACATTTATCATCATCTAGGTGTTTACTCATATAATAAAGATACTCTTGAGAAATTTGTTTCCTTAAATCAATCTGCTAGTGAGATCAAAAATAAACTTGAGCAACTTAGGGCACTAGACAATAAAATGAAAATTAATGTTGCTTTTGCGAAGTTTGCCCCTATAGGTGTAGACACAAAAGAGGATTTAGAGGCTGTTAAAAAAATTATGGAAAAAAAATCTTAATGAAAAAAATTTATTTTCAAGGTACTTTTGGAGCCTATTCACATCTTGCAGCATTATCAATTTT
>CACMRE010000015.1:0-18337 GCA_902616025.1 uncultured Pelagibacteraceae bacterium
AAACGAGGTTTAACGATGAAATCGGGTGTGGAGTGTGAATATTTTTTAATTTCAGAAGACGGAAAATCCATTGCAGATCCAAGAGATACACAATCAAAACCTTGTTATGATCAATCTGCATTAATGAGACGATATGAGCTTATCAAAGAAATTTGCGATTGCATGATAGAAATGGGATGGGGTCCTTATCAAAACGATCATGAGGATGCTAATGGTCAATTCGAAATGAATTGGGATTATTCAGATTGTTTAACAACAGCTGATAGACATACTTTCTTTAAGTATATGGTAAAAACAATTGCTGAAAAACATGGACTAAGAGCAACATTTATGCCTAAACCTTTTCAAAATTTAACCGGCAATGGTTGTCATGCGCATATTTCTGTTTGGCAAGGTAAAAAAAATAAATTTTTGGATCCAAAAGATAAACTTGGTTTAAGTAAAATGGCATATAATTTTTTAGGAGGAGTAATTAAGAATGCCTCGTCGTTATCAGCTTTTTTTAATCCTACGATCAATAGCTATAGAAGAATAAATGCTCCACCAACAAAATCAGGGGCGTCATGGTCTCCAAGTAGTATTTCTTATACAGGAAATAATAGAACTCACATGATAAGAATTCCTGATCCTGGTAGGTTTGAATTAAGATTAATGGATGGGTCTGCTAATCCATATTTATTACAAGCTGGTGTTTTGGCTGCCGGATTACATGGTTTAAAAAATAAGATTAATCCAGGAAAACCTTTGCATTGTAATATGTATACGGACTACAAAAAATATCCTAACCTTCCAAGACTTCCAAATGAATTGAAACAATCACTAGCGCAATTAAAAAATAATAAGGAAATGAATAAAAGTTTTGGTAAAGATACGATTAATAGCTTTGTTAAGTTAAGAAGTTCAGAGATTAAAGAATTTAATAGGAAAGAAAAATTTAATAAGTCAAAACCCGTCACTAAATGGGAAAGTCAAAATACTTTAGATTGCTAAAGTGAATTGGAAGCTAACGAAATTTTTAATCAACGACAATTTTAAATTCAAAAGGAATTATGTCCTTAAATATTTACCTTCAACTATGCTTTCCAATGCTTTTAACTCAATTTCTAGCTGGAGAAGCTATAGAGCTACTCCTCTTTTAAGACTTAATAAACTTCAAAAAAATCTAAAACTCAATAATATTTTTTACAAAGATGAGTCAAAAAGGTTTCATTTAAAGTCCTTCAAAGCCCTTGGCGGCGCTTATGCAGTAGAAAAAATATCTAAAGGAAAAAAAAATATTACAATTTCCTCTGCAACTGCAGGTAATCACGGTAGATCAGTTGCGTGGGGAGCGCAAAGATTAAAACTAAAATGTAAAATATTTGTAAGTCAATATGTGAGTGAAACAAGAGTAAATGAAATTAAAAAATTTGGTGCTGAAGTTATAAGAGTTAAGGGAGATTATGAAAATTCCCTTAAAGAATGTCAGAAACAATCCAAAAAAAATAATTGGAAAATTGTCCAAGATGTATCTACAAAAAATTATAAGTATGTTCCGCAACTTACTATGGCAGGATATTCAATTATGATTAAAGAAATATCCCAACAAACTAATCGGTATATAACTCATATATTTCTACAAGCAGGTGTTGGAGGATTAGCGGCCGGTGTAGTAGCTGGTGTTGCAAAATATTTTAAAAGAATACCTAAAATTATAATCGTCGAACCTGATCAAGCTGATTGTGTGCTTCAAAGTATTAAAAGCAATAAACTAAAAAAGATTAGAATTAAAAAAGAGAGTATTATGGGTGGAATGTCTTGTAATGAGATGTCTTTGGTGCCATGGCAAATATTAAAAAATGCTAGCGATTGTTGTGTATCGATCTCAGATAAAAATATTGCAAAAACTATAGCTGGCCTAAAAGATAAAAAGTTTAGCAAGATTTCTATTACAGGTGGTGAATGCGCAGCTCCAGGTGTTATTGCTTTAATCGGAATATGTAACAATATTAAAGCTAAAAAATTCCTTAAACTTAATGAAAGCTCAAATATTCTAGTCATAGGATGCGAAGGAAATGCAGATGTAAAACTTTACAAACAACTGCTATCTAAAGGTAGAAAATAGAATTTCAATGACAAAAAACGCCATTACATGGATCAGAGAAGATTTTAGAATTGAGCATAACCCTGCTCTTGCTTATGCTACGCAAAATCATGAAAATGTAGCTGCCCTATATATCTACAACAAAGCTGACTTTGATAATAAAAGAGAAGCACAAAAATGGTGGCTTTCAAAATCTTTGGAAGTATTCCAGTCAGAACTATTGAAATATAAAATCAATCTTCAGATATTAGAAGGTGATGAATTAGAGGTTTTTTCTAGGATAAAAAAAAAAGATGATGTCTCAATATATTGGAACAAAATTTATGAGCCTGATGTGATTGCAAAAGGAAAAAAAATCAGAGATATCTTTATTAAAAATGAAATTGAATTTAAGTATTTTAAAGGAAATATTTTAAATGAATTTCAAGAAGTAACTAAAAATGATGGAACTCCATTTAAAGTATTTACTCCGTTTTGGAGAAATGCTGAACAAAAATTTTTAGGCATGCCTCCAAGTAAAAATTACGTTGTAAAGAAAAAAACAAAAAAGTTCTCTTTGTTTAAAAATTCTATTGAGCCAACAAAAATTCTACCCAAAAAAGACTGGTATAAAAAATTTGAAAGTTATTGGAATGTATCTGAAAACGACTCTAAGAAGATTTTAAATAACTTAATTGCAAATAAAATAAAAGATTACGGAACTGCAAGAGACTATCCATCCATTGAAGGAACCTCAAGATTATCACCCTACATAAAACATGGACAAATTCATGTAAATACAATTTGGAATAAGTGTAAAGAGATGAAATCTAAAGGGATTGGATATAGAAAATATATTAATGAATTGGGATGGAGAGAATTTTCACATAGCTTAATAAATTATTTCCCAGAGTTTTTAAAAGGAAATTATAGAAAGGAATTTGATAGATTTCCTTGGGTAAAGAATGAAAAATTTTTAAAGGCTTGGAAGTCTGGAATGACAGGTTATCCAATAGTTGATGCTGGAATGAGAGAGCTTTATGAAACTGGATGGATGCATAATAGAATTAGAATGGTGGTTGGATCCTTTTTAGTTAAACATTTAAGAATTAATTGGACTGAAGGAGAAAAGCATTTTCGAAACTGCTTACTTGATTTTAATAAAGCTAATAATGTTGCCCAATGGCAATGGGTAGCAGGTTGTGGTGCAGATGCTGCACCTTATTTTAGAATATTCAATCCAATTCTTCAGGGAGAAAAGTTTGATAAAGATGGTGTATATGTAAAAAAATGGATACCGGAATTAAGTAGAGTCCCAAAAAAATTTATTCATAAGCCTTGGGAAATGGAAATTAAATATCAAGAGGCTATCAAAACAATAATTGGAAAAAATTATCCAAAACCCATTGTCATTCACGAAGAAGCTCGTGCTGCTGCTCTTAAAGCTTTCCAAAGCTTAAAAAATTAAGCTTCACCAAAAAAATGATGAATTATAGTTCTTGTTTGTGGATTCAATCTATGTTCAAAAAGATATATTCCTTGCCAAGTACCTAGTAATAGTTCTTTATTTTTGACACTTAATGAAATTTGATTATTAGTAAGAGCAGACTTGATATGTGCTGGCATATCATCTTTTCCCTCAGTGGTGTGAATATATAATTTATTATTCATCGGTACCAATTTATCAAAATAATCAATTAAATCAGTCTGCACATCTGGGTCAGCATTTTCTTGAACAATAATTGAGGCGCTCGTATGCTGAATACTTAAATTTAAAATTCCATTTTTAAAATTGTTTTTTTCAATCCAATTTAATGTTTGATCAGTAAATTCATACAATCGTTGACCATTGGTATCTATTTTAAGATTATAAAATTCTTGTTTCATATTAATAATTTTTTGATGTTAACTCAAATAAACGACTAATTGTACGTTTAAATGGTTTTTCTAAAGACTTAGAGCTCGACAATTTTTCTAAACTTTGTTCAGCCGTTACTGCTATTGCTCTATCTTTATCGTAAATTACATCAATAAGGGTTATGAACCTTTGTTGTTGATTTGAGTTGATATCATTAAATTCTGGTACATTTTCAATTATTATAAATTCCGAACTTTCAGCAATTTTTAAATAATCTTCACCACCTAGGTTTTGATTACATAATTCATCAAAATGAAACTTTGAAATCCCTTCATAAAAATTTTTTATTTCAAAATTCCTACCTTTAATATTCAAAACTTTGGAAGATAATTTTTTATTTTTGGTAATTATTCTAGAAAACTTATTTATTTTAAAATTAGTTTCTTGGTTTAAAGGATAAAAATATCTTTGTTTTTCGTTTTCTTTGCTTTTTCTATAATCATCATAAATTATCAACTCATGTTCTGTTGATTTCTCCTGCATTATTTGAATAAAGGGTCTAAATTGGTCTCTTTGTAGCCCGTCTTTATATAGTTCTGATATTTTTGTGTTTGAAGTCACAATAATCTTTATATTTTGATTAAATATTTCCTGAAATAATTTGCCTAGTATCATAGCATCAACAATGTTGGTAACTTGAAATTCATCAAAAAAGATGAGTGAAAATTTTGATTTCAAATCTTTGACAAAAACGGCAATAATATTTTCCTCATTTTTATCTTTATGATCATGAACAAAATCATGAAAGTTTAGCATAAATTCATTAAAGTGAACACGTTGTTTTTTTTGATCAACTAGATTAAAAAAAAAATCTAAAATCATAGTTTTTCCAACTCCCACATCTCCATGGAGGTAAAAACCTTTTTTTGAAGATTGTTTTGAAAAAAAATTAAACAAGGGAGTTTTAAAATTTTCTTTATAAAAATTATCTAATTGTTTTACTAAAATTAGTTGATTTGGATTTAACTCAAGATTTTTTGTATTACAATGAGTTTTAAATTTTTCCTCAAGATTTAAAGCCATTAATTTTTTTTACTTTTAAAATCAATTCCATATTCAGATCGTGGTCCCTTTCTTAATCCAAATGGTCCAGATAGAAATAATGTCAAAGGCTTAGTGCCAGGTTTTAAATCTACTCTGTGTAAATTATTTGCAGATCTAAAACCTATATAACCTGGAGGTCGCCAAAATTTTCCATTACTTAATGTTTCCCAATATCCTCCTCTAAGTATTATGGTGATATATGGAAATGTGTGGTTGTGCACACCTTCACCATGATCATCAGCTAACATTTCATGTATTAAAATATTAAATGGAAACCATCTAGGTCTATGTCTAAAGAGAACATAATATCTGTTCATCCATGGTTTAGCTTCATGATATTTGGGGTGTGAAGGCCCCCTATCTAAAACAACTTTTTTTCTTCCTATTCTCTCTAAAAATTTTAAAATCATAATTAATCATATTGGGTTATAGAGCCATTTTTAACAATAAATAAATTTTCATTATATATTAAAGGTTTTGATATTAAATCTCTGGCAACTTTTTCAATTTTTAAAACATTTCCAGCACTTAAGTTAACAACAATTAGGTTTCCATCAGAATTAGTTAAATAAAGGTTGTTATTGCCTATATTAAAACCCGTAGGTTTAATTTTTTTTCTTTTTTTTAAATCAAAATTTTTATAAACATCATTAATTCTGACAATATTTCCCTCATTTTTTTGAATTGTAAAAAGATATCCGTTTTCAGATACTGTAAAAATCAGGTTCCCAACTATAATTGGGGTTAGAATAGAATTAATTTCACTCATCCAATTTGTGGTACCTGATGCTAAATCCACAGAGTAAAATTGATTTTTATTATTGGAAAAATAAATTGAATTCCCATCACTAACTAGCTTTGAGAAATTAAAATCATATGTTTCATTAATAATACTGCTTTTTTGTGTTGGAAGTTGCCAATCGATTAAACCTGAGAAAATATCAACAGCTGTTATATCTCCTATAGAGTTATTATAAATTACTAAATTATCTTTAATCAATATTGAGAATTTTGAGTTTGAAACTATAAAAGACTCGTCAGTTTTAGTGTTCCAGCACTCTGAGCCATCTTTTAAATAAAAACATCTTAATGTGTTTTTCAAGTCAACTACAAAAAATTTATCTTTATAAATTTTTATTTCAGAGTTAAATGGATATTCACTTTTTTTCGACCAAATTAAATCTCCATTCTGTAAATCTATACTTGAAATCTTTGCTATACTATCTGCAACTAATAAATTATTTTCTGTTATTGCAAATGATAAGGAAGGATGAATTTTCTTTTCCGTTTTTGAATAAAAGTTTTTTTTCCAAATAACTTTTTTATTTTCATTAAACCTAATAATAGTTCCTTTTTTTTCAAAAACTATCACTCCATCATTTAAAATTAATGGTTCAAAATCGAATTGATTAAAATTTTCTAGCTTTGAAAATTTATAACTATTAATTTTGTTTATTTGCCCATTATATTTGGATGGTCCAAAGTTATTAAGTTGATCAAAAATTTTATTATTTGGCTCATTTTTTGATAAGTCTAATTTTAATAATGCATTAAATTCTGTTGAAATTATCTCTTTTTCGGTAAGAATTTTTTTAGAAACCTTACTTTCATTTTCAATTTTTTCTTTTTTATTCCATATTCGTGAATTTTCATTCAGAGAGCAATTCGATAAAAAAATTGAAAATATTAATATTACAAATGCTTTATTCACTCAAATCTCTGTTTAGTCTTTTTTGTGTTTCCTTGAGTATATCCAAATTAGCGTTTTCTAAAGTAATTATTTGACTGAAAAATTCTTTGGATTTTTGCTTTTCACCTTTAGAGTAAAAATACTCTGCTATCAAATATAAAGCATGAGACCTCCAAACACTTTTTGAATTAATTACAGGATTTAAAATTTCTAAAATTTGACCTTCATTTATTGTATCAGCATTATAAAGAGCTTTCTTGTAAATAATTAAGTTCTTAATTTCATTATCTAATGACGTTTTTTTTATCAATATGTCGAACAAACTATTTATTTTAGACTTGTCATTTATTAGTTCATTATCTATCAAGTAATACAAGGCCAATGGAGAATAGGTTGGATCTTTATTTTCAACTATTTCTTTCATCGCCAATACTATCCCAGAGTTATCTCCATTTTTATGTTTAATGATTGCACTATTATACCTGTCTGAAATTTTAATTTTATTTTTATCTTGATAGATTTGATATGAGTAAAAACCAAGCAGAATTAATATCAAAAAGATTAAAAAAAATACGAGTAATTTTCTATTTTTTGTGAAAAAATCTTTTATCTTCTGATTTCTGGTATTGCTATTTATGATTGCTATATCTTCATCCATTATTAAATCATATTTCGAAGAACGAATTGTAATATGCCTCCATTTTTATAATACTCTAGCTCATTTTTAGTATCTATTCTACAAAGTGCTTGGATTGTTTTAATCTCACCTGAGGCATACTTAATTTCTACTTTAACTTTATCAGAAGGATTAATTCCATTCTCAAGATTGATTATACTAATCAATTCTGAACCAATTAATTTTAAATTTTTCCTATCAATATTATCAATAAATTGTAACGGCAAAATACCCATTCCAATTAAGTTAGATCTATGAATTCTCTCAAAACTTTCAGCAATTACAGTCTTTACTCCTAAAAGTTTAGTTCCTTTCGCTGCCCAATCTCTTGACGAGCCAGTTCCATATTCTTTACCACCGATAACAACTAAATCTGTTCCTCTTTTTTTGTATTCAACAACTGCATCATAAATTGGCATCACTTTTTTTTCTGGGTAAAGCGTTGTAAATCCACCTTCTGTACCAGGTGCCATCTCATTTCTTATCCTAATATTAGCAAATGTTCCTCTCATCATTACTTCGTGATTTCCTCTTCTGGCTCCATAGGAATTATAGTCTTTCGGTAAAATTTGGTGTTTCATAAAATATTCGCCTGTAGGACTTTCTTTTTGAATATTACCAGCAGGGGAAATATGATCTGTTGTTACCATGTCACCCAAAATTAATAATGGGCGAGCATCATGAATTTTTTTAAAACCTTCAGGTTGATCTGGAAGATTTTCAAAAAAAGGCGGTTTTTTTACATATGTAGAATTTTCTTCCCAATTATAAATACTACTTTTCTCTGTTTTAATTTGTTGCCATTGTTTTGGTCCCTCAGAGACGTTTGAATACCTTTTCACAAACATTTCAGGATTTAAAGATGATTTTAACACATCTTCAATTTCTTTATTTGATGGCCAAATATCCTTCATGAAAATATCTTTGCCATTTTTATCTTTGCCAAAACTATCTTTATACAAATCAAAATTCATATGACCAGCAAGAGCATAAGCAACGACTAATGGAGGTGACGCGAGATAATTTGCTTTTATATGTGGCGAAATTCTACCCTCAAAATTTCTATTACCAGACAATACTGAAACAGCGTAGATATTTTCTTTTTGAATAGACTCAACAATCTCATCGGCTAATGGACCTGAATTTCCAATACATGTAGTGCAGCCATAACCGACTAAATGAAAACCAAGTTTATCTAAGTAAGTATTTAATCCTGCTTTCTCCAGGTAATCTGTAACAACTTGTGAGCCAGGAGCTAATGAAGTTTTAACCCATGGTTTTACCTCTAATCCTAATTCCACTGCTTTTTTAGCTAAAAGTCCCGCTCCGATTAAAACATTTGGATTAGAAGTATTTGTACAAGATGTAATTGCTGCAATTAAAATTGATCCATCTTTAATTGAATATTCTTTATCTTTAACTTTTGAGACTGAAAAATCTTTTTTACCAGTCACTTCAGAAAAACTTTTCTTAAAACTAGTTGAGGCATCAGTTAATAAAACCTTATCTTGTGGTCTTTTTGGTCCTGAAATAGTAGGAACAATAGTTGTCATATCTAAAGTTAAAGTATCAGTAAAATCAATATCTTCACTAGACCACAAACCCTGAGCTTTCGCATATTCCTCAACTATTTTTACTGTCATTTCATCTCTACCAGAAAATTTTAAATACTTTAAAGTTTCTTCATCTATTGGAAAAAAACCACAAGTTGCTCCATACTCTGGAGCCATATTTGCAATTGTTGCTCGATCAGCTAAAGTTAAATTCTTTAAACCATCACCATAAAATTCTACAAACTTTCCAACTACACCCTTGTCTCTTAACATTTTAACAACTGTTAAAACTAAGTCTGTTGCAGTAGTACCTTCTGGCATTTTGTTTTTTACTTCAAAACCTATAACTTCAGGAATAAGCATTGAAATGGGCTGACCTAACATACCCGCCTCAGCTTCAATACCACCTACTCCCCATCCTAAAACTGAAAGTCCATTAACCATGGTAGTATGACTATCAGTTCCTACCAATGTATCTGGAAAAAGATAACTCTGTCCCTCAAACTCTTCGCTCCATACTACTTTGGATAAGTATTCTAAATTTACCTGATGACAAATTCCAGTACCTGGAGGAACTATTCTAAAGTTGTTGAATGCTTGCTGACCCCATTTTAAAAAAGAGTATCTCTCACCATTTCTATTAAATTCAATTTCAACATTTTTATCGAACGAATCCGCTTTAGCAGACTGATCAACTTGGACTGAATGGTCAATGACAAGATCTACTGCAGAAAGTGGATTAATTGTATTAGGATCTTTATTTTTTTCTTTCACAGCTTCTCTCATAGCTGCTAAGTCAGCCACTGCAGGAATTCCAGTGTAATCCTGTAGTAATACTCTTGCGGGTCGATAAGCAATTTCTGTTTTTGATTTTTTTGTTTTTAGCCAATTTTTAATTGCCTCAATTTGATTTTTTGTAACAGAAACATCGTCCTCATATCTTAACAAATTTTCTAGCAAAACTTTTAGGGATTTTGGTAATTTAGAAATACCTTCCAAACCATTTTCTTCTGCTTTCTTTAATGAATAAAATTTAAATTTTTTATTATTTATTTCTATATCAGAAAGAGTTTTGTAAGAGTTAATTTTACCTGGTTTCATATTTTTAAATATAAAATGTAATTATGCTTAATAAAAGAAGCCCTGACATAACATAATTAAAGTACTTAATAAATTTATCATTTGTCGCAAATTTCCTCAAAAATTTACCCACAAACGTCCACAAAGTAATACTTGTGACAGAAAATAGAAAAGCAAGAGCAACTATTTGAGTCGCATAACTTATATAATTAACCCCTAACTCAACATAAGTAGAGACAACAATAATTGCAACTGTGACGCCTTTAGGATTTAAATATTGAAATAAAAAGGTTTCAATAAATTTTACAGGGTTTTCCTTTTGGGTTTCATTTGAAGAGGTTGAAAACGCAATCTTATAAGCCAGATATATTAAAAATAAAGTTCCAAGATATCTAATGATTATTTGAATGATGGGAAATAATTTAAAAATATTAATTAAACCTATCGATAAAAACAAAACCAATGAGGTGAATCCTAAAGTCACACCAAGAATATGAGGAATTGTTTTTTTTATCCCAAAATTAAATCCAGAGTAAGATGCGACTACATTATTTGGACCAGGCGTATACGCTGTGACAAACCAAAATAATGAAATTGATAATATTTCAGGATGCATACTTAGGCTATTGGGAGACCATTTTCTGATTGTTGAGATGGATGAACGAGAATCACTTTGCCTTCCTTATCAATCGAACCCAAAATCAAAACTTGAGACACCACTCCAGCAATATTTTTTTCAGGAAAATTACAAACTCCAATTACTTGTTTACCTTTTAAATTATCCTCATTATAATAATGAGTAATTTGCGCTGAAGATTGTTTAATTCCTACCTCTTTTCCAAAATCTACCACAACTACTAATGATGGTTTTCTTGCTTTCTCATTTTTTTTTACAGAAATTACTGTCCCTACTCGTATGTCAACTTTATCAAATATATCGTATGTTATTTGTTCTTTCATAAATCCAGTATATATATTAGTTATTATTCATGAGTACAGAAATTAATATTGAAAAATTATATGAAAATTGCATCAAAATTTTGACTGATTTAATCGGTTTCAAAACAATTTCTGGAGATGATAATAGTAATTTAATTAATTATTGTGAAGAGTACCTTCAAAAATTAGGTGCAACTTCATTTAAAACTTTTGATGAAGAAAAAAAACGAGTCAATCTTTTTGCGACATTTAAGGCGAAAAAAACAAACGGGATAAAACCAATTATTTTATCTGGTCACACTGATACTGTTCCAGTTTCAAAAAGTTGGAGCACTGATCCTTTTAAAGCCACAATCAAAGATGATAAACTTTATGGCAGAGGTGCATGTGATATGAAAGGTTTTATTGCATGTGTTTTAGCTTATGCGCCAATTTATTCAAAAGTAGAATTAAACAGAGATATCCATTTTTCATTCACATTTGATGAAGAAACTGCTTGTCTTGGAGCGCCCATATTAATTAAGGAGTTAAAAAAAAGAAAAATTCAAGACGGCATATGCATAATTGGGGAACCAACTAAAATGAAAATTATAGATGCTCACAAAGGTTGTTATGAATATACAACTTATTTTGAAGGTTTAGCGGGTCATAGTTCAATGCCACATAAAGGTGTTAGTGCTGTTGAGTTTGCTTCACGTTACGCAAATAAACTCATTGAATTAAGACAAGACTTAAAAAAAAGAACTCCTAAAGATTCGATATTTGATCCGCCCTTTTCAACTTTGCAAGTAGGAGGAATATTTGGCGGCATAGCACACAATGTGATAGCTGATAAATGTTATATTGAATGGGAGACTAGACCGGTATTGAAAGAAGATGGAATTTTTTTAAATCAAGAAATAGACAAGTATGCTAATGAAATTTTATTACCAGAAATGAGAAAAGTTTTTCCAAATTCAAAAATAACCAAAAAAATAATTGGTGAAGTAACTGGATTTGATCGTATTAAAAACTCAGAGGCATGTGAGTTGGTTTCAAGTTTAACTGGGGACAATTCACGAGAAGTTGTTTCTTTTGGCACTGAGGCTGGGTTGTTTCAGGAAATTGGGATGAGCACTGTGGTCTGTGGTCCGGGTTCTATCGAGCAGGCTCATAAAGTTGATGAATATATTGAATTAAATGAAATTAAAAAATGTTTAAAATTTTTAGATGGTCTTAAAAAAAGATCTGCTTTAAATTAATTCCAGCCACCAACAGCTTTCACTTCTAAAAATTCTTCAAGACCATGTTCACCAGCTTCTCTACCAATTCCAGAATGTTTAAAACCTCCAAATGGTGCATCTACAGCAATACCAGCTCCATTTACGTCTACCATTCCTGATCTTAACTTTCTTGCAACTCTTTTAATTTTTTCTTTGTCTTGTGTTTGAATGTAATTAGTCAATCCGTAAGGAGTATCATTAGCAATTTTAATTGCTTCCTCTTCATTTTCAAAAGGCATTACTGATAACACTGGACCAAAAATCTCTGTTCTTGCAACTTCCATGTCATTTTTAACATCAGCAAAAACTGTTGGTTTGACAAAGTATCCTTTTTCAAATCCTTCTGGTTTACCAGCACCTCCTGCAACTAATTTTGCACCCTCATCAATACCCTTTTTAATTAAAGTTTGAATTTTATTATATTGCATCTCAGAAATGACGGGACCAATATGCTCTCCCTCCTTCTTTGGATCACCAACCTCAAAATTTTCAGTATATTTTTTTAATCTTTCTACAGCTTCATTATACATTGATTTTTCAACAAGCATTCTAGTTGGAGCATTACACGACTGACCAGAATTTCTAAAACATCTTAAAGCTCCTCTTTCAATAGCATCTGGATCAGCATCTTTAAAAATTATATTTGCTCCCTTTCCTCCCAGCTCAAGACTTACTCTTTTAAAATCTTTGGCTGCATTTTGTGAGATTAATGCTCCAGCTCGAGTAGAGCCAGTAAATGAAATCATGTTGACTTCAGGATGACTTGTGAGTGCATTACCAGTAGTTTCACCATCTCCATTCACTAAATTGAATACTCCAGCAGGAAATTTTGTTTCATCAATTAATTCTGCAAGAATCATTGAAGATAAAGGAGCAAGTTCAGATGGTTTTAAAATCATAGTACAGCCAGAAGCTAAAGCTGGTGCAACTTTAAGACAAACTTGATTCATTGGCCAATTCCATGGTGTAATCAAAGCACACACACCTTTTGGCTCATAAATTAATCTTTGATTAGGAGCATGTTCACCCAAGGGTTTTTCAAATTCAAAATTTTTTAAATATCTAATAAATGATTTTAGATGTGCTGCACCTGTGCCTGCTTGTAGTTTTGTTGCAAAGTCTTTGGGGGCTCCCATTTCTGTGGTAATTGCTGCAGCAATATCCGCCCATCTTTTTTTGTAATTTTCGTACAATTTTTCTAATAATCTTATTCTTTCTTCTTTAGGGGAAAATGCCCAAGTGCTATAAGCTTTTTTCGCTGAACTTACTGCATAATCAATATCTTCTTTATTACCTAAAGAAATAACAGCACAATTTTCCTCTGTAGCAGGATTAATTACTTTTATTTCTTGTTTACTTTTTGGAGCAACCCATTTTCCATCGATGTAAAAATTTTTTTTATTTTCCATATCAGACTCCTAACCTTTCCTTATTTTTTTGCAAACAAATTAGTAAGTTCATAAACAATTGTTGCTGCAGCTAAAGATGTTACCTCAGCATGATCATATGCTGGAGACACCTCAACTACATCTGCTGAGATTAAATTCATTCCTGACAAACCCCGAATTACATTAACCATTTCTCTTGAAGTCATTCCTGCAATTTCTGGTGTGCCTGTTCCTGGTGCAAAAGCTGGGTCTAGGACATCTATATCAATCGATAAGTATAATGGATTATCTCCAACTCTTTTTTTAATTCTTTCAGCTATTTTATCAGTTCCCTCTGTTTGAAATTCATCACAATGAATTATTTTAAACCCAAAACTTTCATCATTTTTGATATCATCTCTACTATACAAAGGTCCTCTTATACCTACATGCATAGAAGCATCGTCTAAAAATAAATTCTCTTCTCTTGCACGTCTAAATGGAGTTCCGTGCGTATAAGGTGCCCCAAAATAAGTATCCCATGTATCTAAATGAGCATCAAAATGAACTAAAGCAACTGGGCCTTTATTAATTTTGTTAACTGCTTTTAATAAAGGAAATGCTATTGTATGGTCACCACCTAAACTAATTATGCCTCCAGTTTTTTTTAGTAAATCTGTAGCACCTTCTTCAATTTGTTTGATCGCTTCAACAATATTAAAAGGATTACACGTAATATCTCCAGCATCAGCAACTTGTTGTACTTTAAATGGTTCTACATCATAACTTGGATGATAATTTGTTCTTAAGTGTCTTGAAGCTTGTCTAATGCTTTGAGGACCAAACCTTGCCCCTGGTCTATAACTTGTGCCTGCATCAAAAGGAATACCAACTATTGCAACATCACAATATTCAACATCTCTCAATTCTGGTAATCGTGCAAAAGTCGAGGGTCCAGCAAATCGTGGTACTTTGGTTCCACTTACTGGTTGGATTGGTTCCTTAGTACTTTTTTTTTTCATCATAAAACTCTATCACATTCTTACAATTTGGAATATCTTCAATAATACTTATTATGAAATTATTTAAGTTCATTTTATTATATTTATTTTTAATTTCTTCTGTGCAAGCAGATACGATTTATCAATTGATTAAAATTCCAAATCTTGAAATTTATAATATTCAAACTACTAATAGTCTGAGATATCTTTACGCCAAACAACCCTTTACGATTGGGGTAGACAATAATATTAATTGTTTTAAATCATCAAAACAAGATTTAGATAAAAAGTATCAAATTATAGAAAAGAATTTAAAAAGATATTCTCAAAGTTTTTTAAAAAAAATAAATTTAAAATATATTGTTCTTTGTGAAGACTTATCAATTTCAGGAATCAATACTGCTGGAATACCTGATAATGTAATGAAGACTCTTATTGTTGATATTAAATTTAATAATAAATATTTTGAAAGAGTATTACATCATGAAGTCTTTCATATAATCAATGATAGTTTTAAGGAAATTTTCAATGAAAAAACTTGGTCTAATTTCAATTCAGAAAGTTTTAATTATGCAAAATGTTCTACTTGCACAAAAAAAATAGGTCTTGATACTTATTCTAAAACCAATGGTTTTGTTACTGAATATTCAAAATCAACCGCTTCTGAAGATATGGCAGAAGTTTTTTCTCATTTAATGCATGGAAATTTACCTAGACAAATTGATCCTATTCTTCAAAAAAAGATAGATTTTATCAAATCAGGTTTGCTTAAAATTGATCAAAATTTCGATTTATGATTAAAAAAATTAAAGCCTCAAGGTCAGAAAAGATAATCTTTTTTTTCTTAATATCTTTAGCTATTTTTTCTCTAAGTTCTTTTTTTTTGATAAAGAATAAATGCTTATTTGTTAAAAATTATAATCCAGAAAAACTTTCTTTTGATAAGCCAAATAATATTGTGATTTTAAATGTTGATTGTGGAAATGTAATTATTGAATTATATCCAAATATTTCTCCAAATGCGGTTGAAAGATTTAAAACATTGGTGAGGTCTAGAGCTTACGACGATGTAGCATTTCATAGAGTGATTAAAGACAACCTTGTACAGGCAGGTGATTTGGAATTTGGTAAAAAAGGAAATATTGATTATGGAAAAATCGGAACAGGACAATCAGGATTAGGAACCATAAACTCAGAAGTAGATGTCCCATTTAACTATGAAAGAGGAAGTGTAGGTCTTGCAAGAACACAAAAATATAATACTGAAGATAGTCAATTTTTCATCACACTCAAAGATGAGCCATTATATGAGAGTGAATATACACCGATTGGGAAAGTGATTTATGGGATAGAAGCACTAGAAAAAATTAAATATCAAAACAAATCTGAGTATGTTCTAAGGCCTGACTTTATAAATTCTATTAAAATGTTAGTTGACTAAAGGTTTACCCGTAGCCAAGGTGTGTTTAATCCTGTCTTGAGTATTTTTAGTTTCAATTAATCTCATAAAAGCATCTAGCTCTAATTTAAATAAATCATCTTCTGTCAACACTTTATCCATAGTCGTGTCTCCACCACTTAAGACGAAAGCTAATTCTTTTGCAACCTCTACCCCATGATCTAAAATTATTTTATCATTATAGAGTTTTTCTAAAATTTTATTCATTTCTCCAATAACAGCTTTCCCAGGTAAGTTAAACTTAAGTTCGTTAGGTGCTTTAAAATCTTTGTTTTCATCTAAGATTTTTTTTGAAACTTCTAATAAACTATTTCTATTCATAATTTTTTTATTTTCAGGCAGTAAGTATTTCAATGGCTCAGCTTCAACAGGTGATGTTGCTGTTTTTCCATAGCCAATGATATCAAAAACTTTTAATGGTGCATAATTTGGATCTTTTTTTGCCTGTTCTGTATCTAACCATCTAGCTAACATTTCTTTACAACCTCCACCAGCTGGAATTAAACCTACGATAGTTTCTACTAGGCCAATTACAATATTTGTATGAGAGGCAACAAAATTACTTTGTACTAAAACTTCAAATCCACCTCCTAAAGTAAGTCCTGATGGTGCAGATATAACTGGGTGTTTAGAGTACTTAAGATGTTTACATGTTTCTTGGAAATATTTAATAAATTTCTCAATTGATTTAAAATCATTTTTGTCAGCGAATTCCATTGTATAAGTTAAATTTACCCCAGCAGAAAATTGCATGCTTTCATTAATTATAATCAAAGGCTTGTCGGTTGCTTTCTTTAATGCATCCATTGAGTCGTAATCTAATGCATTAGCTTTGGTAGTAAACTCAACTATATTATAATCATTAAATCTATAAATAGATGCTGAACTATTTCCATCTACACTCGTTGCTGTTTTCTTAACCTTACCCAGAGTTTCTATTGATGTATATTTTTGCCTTTCACCATAAAAGTTTTCATTTTTTGTTTTACTTAAATTTTCTAAAAAATTATTTCCCTTAAAATTTTCAACTTTTTCGAAAAAGTTTTTAACGCCAATCTCCTCTAGCATTTCAAAGGGTCCTTTAGCCCAATTAAACCCTAACCTCATAGCCTCATCAATATCATTAAATTCTTTTGTTATTTCAGGAACTAATGATGAAGCATATTTAATAATCTTTTCTAATACTGACCAAGCATATTCTCCATATTTATCATTCCTATTAATTAGACCTTTAAGGTCGACTTTGTCAGATTTTATGTCAATTTTTTTAGTTAGAGAATAATCTCCAGTTTGTAGATTGATAGCCTCCATTACTTTGCCACTATCAGTTTTCTTCATTCTATAGAAACCACCTTTGCCCTTTCTACCTGTATATCCAGTTTCAATTAATTTTTTTACTAAAGGAATTTCTTTTGCAACCTCATGAAATTCATCTGTTTTAGGTAACTCTTTGATAAAACTTTTTAAAACATCAGCCATTAGATCGATGCCAATTAAATCATAAAGCCCAAAAACACCTGTTTTTGGAATACCCATTGGCCTGCCAAATATTGCATCCGCTTCCTCTACAGAAAGTTTCATTTTAAATGCTTCAGTCATTGCTATTTGCATAGCGTAAACACCAACTCTGTTACCCAAAAAACCTGGAGTGTCATTACAAACGATGGCTCCTTTTCCAAGCTCAAGTTCACAAAATTCTTTTAATTGATTTATCTTATTTAAGTCATTGTCCTCATTTTTAACAATTTCCAAAAGACCCATATATCTAACTGGATTAAAAAAATGAGTTATACAAAAGTCTTTTTTTTGTTCTTTATTTAAATTTTGAGATAAAACTTTAATAGGTATTGAAGAAGTGTTGGAGGAAACAATCGCACCATCTTTTCTGCTGTTAAAAATTTTTTCATAAATTTGGTGTTTGATATCAATTCTCTCCACTACTGCTTCAACAACCCAATCAGCTTGTTCAACAACTGAAAAGTCATCTTTAATATTTCCAACTTTAATATTTCTTATTTTTGATTTATCAATTAATAAAGGTGGTCTAGATTTGTGAATTCTTTCTCTGGCATTTTCACTTATTTCAGTTTTTAAATCTAAAAGAGTTACAGGTATATTTGCATTACACAAATGAGCTGCTATTCCACTGCCCATTGTTCCAGAACCTATCACAACTACATTCTTTATCTTCATGAAATTATTTTTCTAACGATTAATACCTCTGAGTCTTTCAGATCTTCTTCGTAAAAGCTCAGCAGTCACTAATATTAATGTTGATAGTATAAT
>CACMRE010000016.1:0-16305 GCA_902616025.1 uncultured Pelagibacteraceae bacterium
AAGGATATCAACAATTGTAGGAATGTTACTGAGGGTATAGATTACGTATTTAACATGGCTTGTAATATGGGAGGAATGGGTTTCATTGAAAATAATAAAGCCGAGTGTATGCAATCAGTTTTGATAAATACTAATTTGTTAATTTCTTGTAAGGAAAATGGAATAAAAAAATATTTTTTTTCATCAAGTGCATGTGCATATAATACATCTAAACAACAAAAAGTTTTTATAAATGGATTAAAAGAAGAAGACGCATACCCAGCTTATCCGGAAGATGGTTACGGATGGGAAAAATTATTTAGTGAACGCATGTGTAGACATTTTATGGAAGATTATGGAATTCAGGTAAGAATAGCCAGATATCATAACATATATGGTCCTTATGGTACTTATGATGGAGGTAGAGAGAAATCTCCAGCTGCATTATGCAGAAAAGTTTTTAAAGCAAAAAAAAATAATGAGAAAAAAATTGAAGTTTGGGGAGATGGAATGCAGACTAGATCCTTTTTATATATTGATGATTGTATTGACGGAACTCTCCGTTTATTCAATTCAAATTATTCAGAGCCAGTTAACATAGGTAGTGATGAACAAGTTTCTATAAATCAAATGATTGAAATAATTGAAGATGTTTCTGGAACAAAGAAATTAGAACGAGTTTATCAATTAGATAAGCCCAAAGGTGTAAGAGGTAGATCCAGTAATAACGATTTGGTAAAAAAAGTTTTAAACTGGAGTTTTAAAATAAAATTAAAAGAAGGTTTAAAAAAAACATATGATTGGATCAGTGGGGAAATGAGTAAGCAAGGATCTAATTTAAGCAGATTTACAAAATCTTAAAGTTTTGAGTTTTGAAAGTACTTTTGAAATTTAATTATATTATTAAATTTTCAATTATATGATTAAACATATTATTTTTAAAAAAATAAAATTTAATAATGTAAATAGCAAAACGTTTAATAAATATATCAATAAAAACGGCTTATTTGTATTCCCTGCAGGACCCGCATTGTCAAATATTGAAAAATCGAATGAATATTACAAGTCACTTCAAAAAGCAGATTTTGTTTTTTTTGATAGTGGATTTTTCGTTTTATTATTAAGATTTTTTAAAAATATTCACGTTCAAAAATTTTCAGGATACAAGTTTTTAAACATGTTTTTTAAATATTTAAAAAAAAATAAAAAAAAAAGGATTTTTTGCATAGATCCTAATATAAATTTTTTAAGGTCCAATAAAAAACATATTAAAAAATTGGGTATTAAAAAATTATATAATTATCTAGCACCGCAGTATAACAAAAAAAAATTGGAAGACTTACAACTTTTGAAAATTATTAGAAAATTTAAACCTGATTATATAATTGTGAATTTAGCTGGTGGAACACAGGAGATATTAGGATTATATATCAGGAAAAATATAAGAATCAAAACATCCATATTTTGCACTGGAGCTGCAATTTCTTTTTTTACGAAAGATCAGGCACCTATTAATAATTTTATTGATAAATACTACCTGGGCTGGTTAGTAAGATTAATATTTAATCCAATTATTTTTTTTAAAAGATATGTCACTGGATTAAAATTAATACCAATGGTTATTTCTGATAAGATTAAAATATTGAATTAAGATAAAATAAAATAAATTATTTAATGATATTATTTAAAACTCTTGTATTTTTTTTGAGTTTATTATTTTTTTCTACTGCAGTTGCTGGTTTTGGGAGAATTTTATCAAGTAAAATAAGTAGAAATTTTTTTCAGGATGTATTTTTAGGTTTTGTAACAATTTCATTTATTATTACGATTATACATTTTTTTTTTAAAATAAATTTACTAATAAGTTCTTTAATATTTATTTTTGGAGCAGCTAATTTTTTCTATAAAAGTAAATTTATTTTGTCAAATTTGATTAAAAGAGAAAATATTTATAATTTTTTTATAGTTTTTTTACTCTTACCTATTTTTTTGTCACAAAAATATCATGAGGATTTTGGGTATTATCATCTTCCTTATGCTTTGAGCTTTATTGAAGAAAAAATAATTTTTGGGTTTGCAAATATTGATAAACCATATGTTTATAATTCCATTTGGCTAAATTTGTATTCAATATTTTTTTTAAATGAAAAAGATTACAATTTTATAACACTGCCTAGTTTTTTAATTTTCATAAGTTTTATTTTATTCTCTACGAACCAACTTCTTTCAAAAAATGAAAAAGCAACAAGTGATTATTTTTTATTCATAACATTGTTCTATTTTATTTTAAAATTTACCAGAATTTCTGAATTCGGTGTAGACTTACCCGCTGTAATCTTCTCGGTTTTAACAATTTATTATTTTCTTAGATTTTCTGAAACAAGCTTAAAGGATGAAAAGATTGAATATTTTTTTCTTGTTTCAATTTTTTCAATTTTTTCAATTTTAATAAAGTTGAGCACAATTCCTGTTTTATTATTACCAATATTTTTATATTTGAAATATTTTCAAGATTTGAAGTTTGAGGTTTTCAAATTTAAATTTCTCTTTGTCTACATTTTATTTATAACATTTTTTATTCAGCAGTTTATTTACACTGGTTGTTTATTTTTTCCAAACAATTTGACATGTTTGAATGTAAGTTGGCTAAATGAAGATAATATAAATTTATCACATGAACTTGAGCTAAATAATAAAAGTTATTCAAGTTTAGCAAAAGACTATTTCACTCCAGAGGAATATCTAAGAAATTTTAATTGGTTTAGTTTTTGGCTGAAAAGAAATTTTACAGAAATTTTGGAACATCTTTTGACAATAATTTTACCTTTAATATTATTTTTACTATTTCAAAAAAAAAAAATTAATAGTAATTTTGTTTTTAAAGACAAAATAGGATTATATTTTTATTTAATATTTGGCTTAGTTTTTTGGCTAAATTATTCTCCAGTTTATAGATTTGGTACTCACTTATTTTTAACTTTAGTTTTTATTTTATTTATAAGAAATTTAGCATCAAAAAATTTTTCAAAGAAATTATTTTTGTTTTTCTTAATCTCTTTTGTTTTTTTTAGTTTTTCTAAAAATATTGTCAGGTTAAATAATGTTAAAAATATTTTTTTTGGTATTCAAAAAATTAATAATCAATATATATTAAATGAAATAAATACTAATCAAATTATAAAGATTTATAAGCCTGATGTTATAAAAAATAATTCTGTAAATGGATGGCAGGGTCGACTTTGCTGGAATACTCCATTTATTTGCTCTTATAACAAACTGGATGTTAAAAGAAAAAATGGATATTTGATTATAAATAAACTAGCTAATTAATATGATTAATAAAGAAACATTTAAACTTTCGATAATAATTCCTTGTTTCAACGAAAAAAATACAATCGAAAAAATTTTGGAAAAAATATATCAAAGTTTAAAAAATTACAAAATTTTGCAATATGAAATTATTATTGTCGATGATTGTTCAAGTGATGGAACTATAGAGATACTAAAAAATTTGATTAATACGGAAAAAATAAAAATTTATTTTCATGATGTAAATTTAGGAAAAGGCGCAGCTATTAACACAGCTCTTGGATATGTCACGGGTGATATTACCATTATACAAGATGCTGATTTAGAGTATGATCCACTTGATTATGATAAATTATTAAGACCTTTTTTTGAGGCTAATGCAGATATTGTTTATGGTTCTAGATTTTTGGGTGGAGGAAAATATGTTAGAATTCATTTTTTTTGGCATTATTTGGCAAATAAGATTTTAACTTTTATATGTAACTTATTCGTTAATCTGAATTTATCTGACATGGAAACCGGATATAAAGTCTTTAAAACCTCTGCTTTAAAGAGTATCGATCTTAAAGAAAAGACTTTTTCGTTTGAGCCAGAAGTAACAATTAAACTTTCAAAAAAAAATTATAAATTCTTTGAAGTTCCTATTACTTACAATGGTAGGTCTTATGAAGAGGGGAAAAAAATTGGTTTAAAAGATGCCTTTATAGCTCTAAAAACCATTATTTTATATTCTTTTAAGAATTAATCATTTCTTATTTTCTTTTTGACTAAAATATTTCTTTAGGTATAAATACGTCGCCTGGTGATTATAGCGAAGAGGTAATACCCGATCCCATTCCGAACTCGGAAGTCAAGCTTTTCAGCGCCGATGGTACTTTGTCTTAAGACATGGAAGAGTAGGACTTTGCCAGGCTAAACTCTTAAAAAATTATGAAAATTAAAAGTTCATTAAAATCAATTAAGAAAAGAGATCTAAACTCAAAACTCGTAAGACGTAGAGGAAGAGTTTACATAATTAATAAAACAAACCCAAAGTTTAAAGCAAGACAGAAATAATTTTTATGGATAATGAAAACCATAAAAAAACCTGGAATAATTTTACAAAATTTGTGTTGTGGGGAACTATCGCGGTAGTGTTAGTATTGATACTAATGGCAATATTCTTACTATAGAATTTTCAATGAAAATCGGATCAACTTTAGAAAACCAAAAAATTGAAAAAAGAATTGCAATTACGCCTGAAATTGCAAAAAAGTATATTTCTATAGGATTTGATGTTCAATTATCAAAAAATTATGGAAGTCACTTAGGAATCACTGATGAAGAATATAGAAAAATTGGTGTAAAATTTTTAAGTGATGATAAAGAAATAATAAGCCTCTCAAACATTATTGTGCAATTGGGATTAATGTCAGATGACAAAAGTTCATTATTAAAAGAAGATCAAACTCTTATCGGAGTATTAAATCCCTACGACAACAAAAAAAAGTTAGATGAATTATTAAGAAAAAAGATTAAACTTTTTTCGCTAGAATTATTACCAAGGATAACAAGAGCTCAATCTATGGATATCTTATCCTCTCAAGCTAACTTAGCTGGATACAAAGCTGTAATCGAATCATTTACTCATTTTGAAAAAGCTATACCTATGATGATGACAGCCGCTGGTACAATTCCAGCAGCAAAGATTTTAGTTGTCGGAGCTGGTGTTGCCGGATTACAAGCAATTGCAACCGCAAAAAGAATGGGAGGAATTGTTTTTGCTACTGATGTAAGGATGGCATCAAAAGAACAAGTTGAAAGTCTAGGCGGAAAATTTTTGACTGTTGAGGGTGCTGAGAATTTAGAAACCGAGGGTGGTTATGCGAAGGAAGCTTCTGATGACTTTAAAAAAAAACAAGAGGAATTACTATCTGAAACTTTAAAAAAAATTGATATTGTTATTTGTACTGCATTAATACCTGGAAAAAAGGCACCAGTGATTATTAAAGAGGACATGATTAAAAATATGCAAGCTGGATCTGTTATTTATGATTTAGCCGCTATACAGGGTGGCAATACTGCATTTACTATAGCAGATGAAATTACAGAAAAAAATGGAGTTAAAATTATGGGTGAAAGTAATATTTTAAATAAACTACCAGTGTCTGCTTCTAGCTTATATGCAAAAAATATGTTTAATTTTGTGGAAAACTTATTTGATAAAGAAAATAAAAAATTAAATATTAATTTAGAGGATGAAATAATAGAAAAAACTCTCATAAAATGAAATATGGAAATTGATCCTTTAATATTCAGATTAAGTATATTTATCCTCTCAATATTTGTAGGGTATTATGTTGTTTGGAGTGTTACCCCATCTTTACATACTCCATTAATGTCTGTGACAAATGCAATTTCATCTGTAATTATTGTTGGGGCTATAATTGCAGGATTATCTGGCAATTCAGACAGCGTGTTTAATACCTCTAGCATTTTTGGTTTTTTAGCAATTGTATTGGCGGCGATAAATATCTTTGGTGGTTTTTTAGTAACTCAAAGAATGCTCGCGATGTATAAAAAAAAGAAAAAGGATAAAAAATGATATCAGCGAACTTATCAGCAATATTTTACTTAGTTTCTGGAGTACTTTTTATTCTAGCTTTGAGAGGTCTGTCATCTCCTGAAACATCAAGACAAGGTAACTTTTTTGGTATTCTTGGAATGATAATAGCTGTAACTGTTACTTTTTTATCTACAGGTAATTTTTCAAATGGATTTGTCTATGTTTTAATATTCATTTTAATTGGAGGTTCAATAGGAGCATTTATTGCTTACAGAATACCAATGACTGCGATGCCGGAGTTAGTTGCAGGATTTCATAGCTTAGTTGGTCTGGCCGCAGTGTTTGTTGCAATTGCTGCTTTTTTAAATCCTGAAGCATTTAATCTAGGAAACACAGGAAACATAAAGCTTGGTAGTTTAATTGAGATGTCAATTGGCGCTGCTGTTGGAGCTATTACATTTTCTGGTTCAATAATCGCCTTTTTAAAATTACAAGGAATTATGTCTGGTTCACCAATCACATTTAAAGGTCAGCATCCTTTAAACGCGATAATCCTGATTTCAATAATTGTTTTAATTTATTTATTGTGTTCGACACAATCATCAAATTTATTTTGGATATTATTGGCAGTCTCATTTTTAATTGGTTTTCTTTTAATAATTCCGATCGGTGGAGCAGATATGCCAGTAGTGATTTCTATGCTTAACTCGTACTCTGGTTGGGCAGCTGCAGGTATAGGTTTTACTTTAGAAAATACAGCATTAATAATCACAGGTGCTCTTGTAGGATCATCTGGTGCTATATTATCTTACATAATGTGTAAGGGAATGAATCGTTCATTTTTTAACGTAATCTTGGGAGGCTTTGGTGCAACTGATGAGAAGTCAGGCACCTCATCTAAAGAGCAGAGACCCGTTAAAAGTGGAAATGCAGATGATGCTGCATTTTTGATGAAGAACGCATCATCAGTTATAATTGTTCCTGGTTATGGTATGGCCGTTGCTCAAGCTCAACACGCATTAAGAGAGATGGTTGATACTCTAAAAAAAAACGACATTAAAGTGTCTTATGCTATTCATCCAGTTGCTGGAAGAATGCCAGGTCACATGAACGTGCTATTGGCAGAAGCAAATGTACCCTATGATGAAGTTTTTGAATTAGAAGAGATTAATAATGATTTTGCAAATGCGGATGTAGCCTTTGTAATTGGTGCAAATGATGTAACAAATCCTGTTGCTAAGACTGATCCACAAAGTCCAATATACGGAATGCCAGTATTGGATGTTGAAAAGTGTAAATCTGTTCTGTTTGTCAAAAGAAGTCTTTCTCCTGGATATGCAGGTATTGATAATGATCTTTTTTATAAAGAAAATACACTTATGCTTTTTGCTGATGCTAAGAAAATGACAGAAGATATTACGAAAAATTTGTAGATAAATGAGTATTAAAGTTTTTTGTGATATTGCCGATTTAAAGAAAATTAAAAAATTTAATAATAATAATTTTGTAAAAGGGTTTACTACTAACCCTAGTTTAATGCGTAAAGCAGGAGCAAAAGATTATAAATCTTACTCAAAACAAATACTTAAAGTTTGCAATAGAAAACCAATTTCATTTGAGGTTTTTGCTGATAGCCCAAAATTAATGATTGAGCAAGGCCTTAAGATAAATAAGTGGGGTAAAAATGTCTATGTAAAAGTCCCTATTATTAATTCTAAAAAAAAATTTACAGGTAAAGTTATTAAAGAATTAAATAGTAAAAATATTAAGCTTAACATTACTGCTGTTTACACAGCTAAACAAACAGCAAAAATTTTAAAAGCAATAAATAAAAAAACAAAAGTAATTATCTCAATTTTCGCTGGAAGGGCAGCGGATACAGGTAAAGATCCAGTACCCGAATTTGTTAAAAGTATAAGAATTGCAAAAAGTTTTAAAAATGTGCAAATTTTATGGGCAAGTGTAAGAGAACCTTATAATTATATTCAAGCAAAACAACTGGGTTGCCACATAATAACTATACCACCACCAATTATTGAAAAAATACAAAAATTTGGAAAATCTTTTGATCAACTTACTCAAGAAACAGTTAAAAATTTTTTGGTTGATAGTAAAAAATCAAAATTTAAACTTTAGATTAATTAGTCTAGTATCCAGTGAGTAAAATAAAAAAATTATAATGAAAGGGAATTTCACAAAAATTGACAGTTTGTGTATTTTTTTTTGAAAAGTCATAAACCATTTAAAGATGTTCAAAATAGAAAATAATAAATTTGGTCTTTTTTTAATTTTATTAATCTTATTAAGTTATTTTTTAGGATTTTACGTAAGAGAAATTTCAAATGGGGCCGGTCATGTAGATTTAGAACATCATATTTGGTTAGTCATAACTGATTTAAAAAAAGATTATTTTGATACAATAAAAAATTACCAGGAAAATGGCTATGGTGAGGCAACATTTCCTTTTTTTCATAGCTTTCAAACGTTTTTAAATCCTGCATCTAAGAATATTTTATATTGCCTAAATAATACAATTTTTAATTTATTAGTAATTTTTATTTTTTATAAGTTTTTGAAATTAAAGAAAATTGAATTTGAAGATAATTTTTTAGTCTATTTAATTCCATTTATTGTATTATTAAGTCCATGGTTCAGGTCTTCTTCATACTGGGGAATGACAGAGAACTTCTCTTTTTTATTTTTGATACCTTCGCTTTATTTTCTAAATTTGTTGATTGCAAAAAAAATTTCTTTTAATCAAAATTTATTATTAACAGTTTTGATATCTTTAACCTTATATGCAAGACAACAATTTATATTTTTGGCTGTATTTCATATCTTATTGTTATTATTAAATAAAAATAGAAAGGATTTAATATATACTATAATAATTTACTCACTTTTATCCATACCAGGATTTTATGTTTTGTTCATTTGGGGTGCATTTGAAGATTTATCTCAAACTACTACTCAATCAACGAATTTAGATTTTAAAAATATTTTTCTTAATATTCCAAAAATCTCGTCTTTATTTTTTTTCTATTCTATACCATTAATATTTATTAATGTTTCAAAATTTTCAAAAATTTTTTTTTCAAAAAAATGTATATTTATTTTTATAATAATTTTTATTATTAAATTTTTTGTATTCTATGATTTAGATTATCCAAAAATGGGTGGGGGTTATATAGTAAAATTTAATCAATTTTTTTTATATAATGATCCTAAACTACTAATTTTTATTTCATCAGCTTTTTTTGCTTTTATTATTTCAGTTATCAATTTAAGTAATTATAAATATTTTTTAGTTTTACCATTAATCTATTTAAACTATGGTTTTGTTTGGTTTTTATACCAAGAATGGTTTGATCCACTATATTTATTTGTTTATTACATTTTTATATCAAATAATCATATTCTAGATTTAAAATTAAATAAAGTTGGTACAATTAAATTTCTATTTATTTGGCAATTTGTTATTTTAATGATTGCATTAATTTATTATCATGGGATAAAAAATATTCCGTTATTCTATTCTTTTTAAAAAAAATTTAGTTATTTTTTGAAAGTCCAAAAGTAATTCATTATGAATTGAAAAAATATCACGATAGGCATACTTAAAATTTTGAGTTCAAGGTGTGGTAATAATCCACTAAAATAAAAAAGTATAAAGTTAGAAATGCATAATCCGCTTACATTTACGATTAAAAATCTTCCAAACCTTATTATGGTTTTATCTTTAACTTTGAAATTAAAAAACCTATTCAATGAAAATGAAGTTATAACACCAAAAGTATATGCAATAGAATTTGCAATAAAATAATTGATGTATTTTAAAAATAAACTAAAGGTAAATAACTCAATGGATGCTGCTAAAATTCCAATAAAAAAATATTTTGTTAAAAGTTTAAACAAATTTCTATTCATTTTATTTTTAGAGTTTATCTAAAAAGATCTTTTTAGTTTAATAAGACCAATTATATTTCTTAAAATTATCATTGGCATTTTACTTAATTTATAAACAACTGTACTACCGTCATATCTCTCATAGTGAACAATATTTATCTGATGAAAATTAAGTTTATACATTTTTGCTGCTCCTACAAACCCCCACCAAAAACCTTCACGCATATAACTTAATTTTTCAATAAGTTTTTTGTAAACATCTTTTCTTGCAAACACAAAAGGGCAGCTAGGATCATTTATTTTTGAGTCAAATAGATAGTCGTGTACAAGTTTAAATAATCTTGAATATATTATTCTTATTATAGGATCTCTTCTTGGTTTTCTGTTTCCTATTAAAATATCGGCCACATTTTTATTTTTCAAGAATTCATCAAAAGAGTCAGGCATACACTGACCATCGCTATCAATACATAATATAAATTCGTATTTAGCTGCAATAATTCCTGAAATAACACCTTGCCCATATCCTCTTCTATTTTTAACAGATTGATTTGAAATATTATAAGATTCTTCAAGTTTCTGTATTAATTCCTTTGTACCATCGGTGCTCCCATCTTCACAAATTACAAATTCATGAGTTAATTTTTTTTCAATTAAATACTTACTCCAATTAGAAATTACATGTTCCAAACTTTTAACCTCATTATAGACTGGAAGTATTATCGAAATCGTCATTTCAAATATAAAACTATTATACATTAGATTAGTTTTTTAAAAAAAGTAAATGATACTTAAATATTTTATTAATTATAATGAAAGTGTAACTAAAATGATTGGTTGCGGGGGACGGATTTGAACCGCCGACCTTCAGGTTATGAGCCTGACGAGCTACCAGACTGCTCCACCCCGCGATATACTTAAATTCTATTTTTTAATTTATTAAGCTTTTTAACTCTTTTAATATTTTCTTGTAGAATTCTTTTTTTCTTTTCAGAGGGTTTTTCATAGGTATTTTTTAATTTTATTACTTTAAAAAAACCATCTCTCTGGAGTTTTCTTTTTAAAACTCTCAGCGCTTGTTCAACATTATTGTCTTTGACTTCTATTTTAATAAATACCTCCAAAAAAACGTTTAGTTAACATTTTTATTTTTTTATGTCTATCTAATTTATCCATTACAAAATAATTATATTGCTTGCTTTTGTTTTTCTTTCTCTTTTTTTTCTCTTTTAATTCTTCTTTCAGCTTTTTCTAAGGCTTGAGTTAGATCTTTTTGACTAAATAAATTCAAAGCAACTGGGTCTTTAGGATTTAAATTATTATAATTCCAATAACTTTTGTTTCTTATGGATGTAACAGATTTTTTAGTAACACCAACAAGTTTAGCAATTTGGGAGTCTTTTAGAATATTATGATTTTTTACAAGCCAAAGTGCAGAGTCTGGCTTATCTTGTCTTTTTGAAAGAGGAACATATTTTTTTATTTTTTTTTCTTGATTAGAAATTTCAATATCATTGTTCTTGATTTCTAACGGTCTTAACTCATCTTTTGATGACAACTCGATTTCTTCCCTTGAAAGCTGTCCTGAAATTATTGGATTGTAAGCTTTAATTCCTTTTGCAACTTCACCATCTGCTATGCCCTGAACTTCAACTTCATGTAAATTGCAAAAATCCGCAATCTGTTTGAAAGTAAGTGTTGTATTTTCTACAAGCCACACAGCAGTTGCCATAGGCATTAAGGGAGCATTAGTCATTAACTTTTATTTTCTGACCTAAAATTTTGAAATTTTTTGTTAAATTTGCTTATTCGTCCTTTATCCAATAACTTTTGCTTTCCTCCTGTCCAAGCAGAATGTGATTTTGGATCAATTTCTAACTTTAGAACGTCACCCTCTGATCCCCAAGTGGATCTAGTTTCAAACTGAGTTCCATCAGTCATTTCAACTTTTATTGTATGATAGTTTGGGTGTATTTTTTTTTTCATCACGAGACTTATAGCAAAAGAAATTTTTAAAACAATTAAAAGTTTCCTAGTTTTTCAATAAATTTGGTATTTATTTCAGCTGATGAAGCCAAAACTTTTATATTTTTGATATCATTAAGATTAATATCATTAATTATTCCACCAGCTTCTTTTATTAAAACTACACCTGCAGCTATGTCCCATAAATTCAAGTTACTTTGCGCATATCCATCTAGTCTTCCAGATGCTACATATGCAATATCAAGTGCAGCGCATCCAGATCTTCTATAAGTAAAGCCTGGTTCATTCTTTAATTTTCCAACTGCAAATAAACATTCATCTAAATTATTTTTTTTTGAAACTCTTATTCGTTGATTATTAAAATAAGCACCATTATTTTTTTCAGCATAAAACATTTCATCTTTAATAGGATCAAAAATTAATCCACATAGTATCTCATCTTTTGATTTCAATGCGATGGATATAGCAAAATGTGGTATTCCATGTAAAAAATTTATTGTTCCATCAATAGGATCAATTATCCAAGAATTAGAAATATCTTTATTTTTTTCAATTCCATTTTCTTCACTAATTATGGAGTAGCTTGGCCGTGCTTTTTTTAACTCTTCTATAATTATTTTTTCAACCTTAATATCAGAATTAGTAACGAAATCTTTAGGTCCTTTTTTAGATACTTGTAATTTCTCTAATTCCCCAAAATCTCTAATTAAGACTTTAGATGCTTTTTCACATGCTTTTATCATCACATTCAGATTTGCTGATATAGAATTCATAATTAAATTTTTTTGATGTATTCTAAATTTCTGGTATCTATTAAAACATCATCTCCTGCTTCAATAAATGGTGGTACCTGAATACTCAAACCATTTTCTAAAGTTGCAGGTTTGTAGGATGACGAGACTGTTTGACCTTTTAACGCAGCATCTGTGGTTTCAATTTTACAAGTTACTTGTTTTGGTAGATCCACAGAAATTGGATTTTCATTATAAAAACTTATTGTCACCTCAAGGTTTTCTGTCAATAATTTCCCTTTTTCACCTATCAGACTTTTTTGAATTTCTGTTTGTTCAAAAGTTTTAGGACTCATAAAAAAATATTTTTCTTGATCCTCATATGAAAAAGTAAAATTATTTTCTTCTAATGAAGCTTTTTCAACTGTTTCACTTGATCTAAATCTCTCATTAAGTTTTGTATTCTTATTTACGCTCTTCATTTCAACCTGTGCAAATGCTCCACCTTTACCAGGTTTAACATGTTGTGTTTTAAGAACCTGCCATAAATCTTCTTTATATTCTAGCAACATGCCTACTCTAATTTCACTCGCATTTATTTTCATATAAATTTTTCTATAGCGTTCTTAGGTTTAAGTTCTTTATTTTTCCAAATGTAGCCTGAAATAGCTAAAAAGTTTGCCTTATTCAACAAAAGATTTTTATAATTCTGAGAATCAATACCCCCAATTACAACAATTGGGGTGTTTGTGATTTTTCGAGCTTTTTTAAGTAAACTTATCGATGCCTTATATCTTATTTTTTTTGTTTTAGATGAGTAAAAAGCCCCAAAAGCTAAATAGTCAGCTTTATTTTTTATCGCAGTTTTTGCGTGTTTAATTGAGTTATGACATGTTATTCCAATTGTTTTTTTTCCAATTAATTTTCTTGCCTCACTAATTTTCATATCACTTTGACCAAGATGGCATCCATCGGCATTTAATTTTTTCGCAAGGTACACGTCATCGTTAATTATAAATTTTACTTTAAATTTTTTACAGATCTTTTGAATTTTACGTCCAATTATTAATTTTTTTTTAAAACTATTTTTTTTAAGTCGTAGTTGAAAAAAACTTGTTTTTTTTTGTTTTAATACTTCTTTTAAGTCTTTAAAAAAATTTTTTTCAATTTTAGTTGGGGATATTAAGTAAATAAATCTTTTTTTATTATATCTCAAGATCTTTTGACCATTTTCCTTTAGCGGCCAATGTATTCATTTTGGCTCGGTGGTTAAAAATCTGCTGAGTACCTTCAATATCCTTAATATCTTTTGACCAATATTTTAAGGCACCTTGTTGAAGAGCCCTCCCGTAAGAATAGCTCATTATAAAGCTAGTATTATTGTGTTTATTAATTAAATTCAAATTTTCTGTCGCCTCTATTTCAGACTGACCACCAGATAGGAAAGCTATACCTGGAACTTCTGAAGGTACTGAAGATTTTAAACATTCTAAAGTTAATTTTGCTACTTTCTCATTTGTAATTTTTTCTTGAGATCTGTTTCCTGCTAAAATCATATTAGGTTTGAGGATAATTCCGCCTAAATCTACTCTGTGTATAATTAGTTCTTCAAAGCATTTTTTTATAACTTCAGAAGTTTTTTCTAAACACTCTTTAGCAGAATGATCACCATCCATTAAAACCTCAGGCTCAACTATTGGAACCATATTACACTCTTGAACTAAAGCAGAATATCTTGCTAATGCATGTGCATTAGAGTGAATTGAAAGTTTGCTTGGATAATTTTTAGTTATACTATAGACACCTCTCCATTTAGTAAATTTTGCACCTAATTTGTAATATTCTTTTAGTCTTTCCCTTAATCCATCGAGACCCTCAGTAATTTTTTCATCTGGAGAACCAGCTAAAATTTTTGCTCCTGTGTCTACCTTGATACCTGGCAATGAGCCTGTATCTGATATTAATTCTGGAATTGTATTTTTTTTTGATGATGTTTGTTTAATGGTTTCATCGTAAAGAATTACACCTCCAATACAATCTTTCATTGAGGATGAGCTAAAAAGTGTTTCTCTAAACAATAATCTATTTTCTGGGGTTGAGGGGATATTTACACTGTCTAATCTTTTAGTCATTGTTGCAGTGCTTTCATCTGCAGCTAAAATTCCTTTTCCGTTTTCTAAAATTTTTAATGCTGTATTATTTAGTTCTGACATTTTAGTTTAGGGCTTTTATACCAGGAAGTTCTTTTCCTTCAAGATATTCTAAAAAAGCACCACCAGCAGTTGAAACAAAATTAAAATCTTTAATTGCATTTAGTTGATTAACAACTGCCACAGTGTCTCCTCCACCAACTACAGAATAAATTGAATTTTCTTTATTTTTTTTAATAATTGTTTTTGCAATCTCAATGCTACCTTTGGCAAAATTTGGATTTTCAAAATAACCAGCAGGACCATTCCAAAGAACTGTTTTACTATTTTCAATTATATTTTTTATTCTTTTAAGTGTTTTAGGTCCCACGTCTAAGATCAAATCATCGTCTGCTATGTCCTTAAGATCTTTTATCTGAGCATCATCATCTGCACTTTTACCTATCAAGACATCTTCTGGATAATTAATTTCACAGAGTGTATTTTCTGAAATTTCAAAAATTTCTTTTATTATACTTTCACAATTTTCTTCACTAATTGATTTTCCAATTCTGTTACCTTTGAAGCTCAAAATATTGTTAGCCATACCTCCCACAAAGATTATGTTGTTAAATTTAGGAATTAAATTTTTGATTATATCTATTTTTGTAGAAATTTTTGATCCACCAATAATACAAGTAATTGGTTTTTTGATTTCGAAAGTAACTTTTTTTAGAGCATTTACTTCAGTCTCAAATTGTAATCCAGCAAATGATGGCAGAAATTCTGTAATTTTGCATACTGAAGCATGTGTTCTATGTGAGCAAGAAAAAGCATCATTTACGAACAAATCTGCAAAACTAGCTAGGTGTTTTGAGAAATTTGACTCATTCTTTTCTTCTTCTGCGTAAAATCTTATGTTTTCAAAAAAGATAACTTTCTCCTCAGGCTCTTTAAATAAATCATCTCTTTTGATTTTTAAAATGTTCGCACTTATAAAGTTGACTTTAGTTTGTATTTTTTTTTCTAAGCAATCACAAATTGGTTTAAGGGAGAGATCTTTATTAAATTTGCCTTTAGGGCGTCCAACATGAGAAATTATTAAAATTTTTGCATTTCTTTTTATTAAAAATTGGATAACAGGTATAATTTTAATTATTCTGGTTTCATCGACAATGTCACCATTTTTCAGAGGAACGTTTAGGTCTAATCTTAATAAAACTCTCTTACTACTAAGATTTTCATAATCTTTAATATTGTTCATTAAGAATTCTTATGAAGATATTCTACAATATCACACATTCTATTTGAGAAACCCCATTCGTTATCATACCAGGCTGAAATTTTACCCATATTTTTACTCACCACTTTTGTTAAGCTTTCATCTATTATTGAGGAAGCAGGATTATGATTAAAGTCGATTGAAACAAGTTTTTCTTTTGTAGTTTTAAGAATTTTATTTTTTTTGCTAAAGTTTTGAAACGCTAAATTAATCTTATCAATAGTAACGTCTTTTTTTGTACAAAAGACGAGTTCAATTAATGAAACATTTGGCGTAGGGACTCTCATGGCCACACCTTCTAATTTACCTTTAAGTGAAGGTATAATCTCACCAATTGTTTTTGATGCACCTGTTGAGGTTGGCACAATAGACTGGCTTGCTGATCTCGCTCTTCTTGGGTCTTTATGAGAATTATCTAATATTCTTTGGTCACTTGTA
>CACMRE010000017.1:0-16250 GCA_902616025.1 uncultured Pelagibacteraceae bacterium
AATATTATGATTTTGAAACTTAAAGATGGAGATGTTAAAATTGAATTATTTGAAGATGTAGCACCTAATCATGTTAAAAGAATTAAAGATTTAGCCAATAGTGGTAAATATGATAATGTTGTTTTTCACAGAGTTATTGATGGTTTCATGGCACAAACTGGTGATGTAAAATTTGGAAATTCATCATCAAGTGATTTTAATTTAAGAATGGCAGGGATGGGAGGTTCAGATTTACCAGACCTAAAACAAGAATTTAATAACTTACCTCATGATAGAGGAACTTTATCAATGGCTAGATCACAAGATCCAAATAGTGCAAATAGTCAATTTTTCATTTGTTTTAAACCTGCTCCTTTTCTAGATAACCAATATACAGTTTTTGGAAAAGTGATCGAGGGAATGGAATTTGTTGATAAAATTAAACGTGGTGATGAAAATAATAATGGTGCCGTCACAGATCCAGATAAAATAATTAGTTTTAAATCATTATAATATTTAATGGCATTAAAAGAATTTGCCTTTAAATTATTGAACAAAGATGGCTATGCAAGAGAAGGAATTATAGAAACGCATAGAGGTATTATTAGAACTCCTGCTTTTATGCCAGTTGGAACTCAGGCAACTGTAAAAGCTTGTACGATTGACGATATTAAAAAAACTGGCTCAGATATAATTTTAGCTAATACATATCATTTAATGATCCGTCCAGGAGTTGAACGAATTCAAAATGCTGGTGGATTACATTCCTTTATGAATTGTGATTTGCCAATACTTACTGACTCAGGTGGTTTTCAAGTAATGTCTCTTTCAAAATTAAATAAAATAGACCGTGAGAAAGGCGCAATTTTTAACTCTCATGTTGATGGAAAAAAATTTTATTTGAGCCCTGAAGAAAGTATAAAAATTCAACTTGGCTTGAACTCAGATATTGTAATGATCATGGATGAATGTCCAAAGAAAACGGATGACTATGAACTGATTAAAAAATCAATGGAACTATCATTATATTGGGCTGATAGATCCAAAAAAGCCTTTGGAAAAAATCCTCATAAAGCTCTTTTTGGCATAGTCCAAGGAGGTCTTTTTAAAGATTTGAGACTTTTGTCTCTAAAAGGTTTGTTAAATCTAAATTTTGATGGATATGCCATTGGTGGTCTTGCAGTTGGTGAAACACAAATGGAAATGTTCAAAGTTTTGGATGACATCAAGGAAAATCTTCCAGAAAATAAACCACATTATTTAATGGGTGTTGGCACACCTTCTGATATTTTAGGTGCAGTTAAGAGAGGCATAGATATGTTTGATTGTGTAATGCCGACTAGATCAGGGAGAACAGGTCTGGCTTTTACATGGAATGGAAGAATAAATATTAAAAATAATAAATATCAAAATGACAATTCACCTCTTGATGAAAAGTGTAAAAATTTAAATTTAAACAAATATTCAAAAAATTATTTGAATCATTTATTCAATACTAATGAAATTTTAGGGTCGATGCTTTTAACGTTAAATAATATCAACTTTTATCAAGAATTAATGAGCGAAATAAGAAAAAATATTCAAAAAGGCACTTTTAATGAATTTCATGATAAATACATAGATAAGTTGTGATAAAGAAACTATATGTCTCATCAATTCCCATTTGAAATATTAAAATAAATATGTATATACGAAGTAATTTTGGGCCGTTAGCTCAGTTGGTAGAGCAATTCCCTTTTAAGGAATGGGTCGATGGTTCGAGTCCATCACGGCTCACCATCAATTAATACTTATATTTTAATTGGTGGGTAATCCAGAATTATACTATTTGTCCACTCATTTATTTTTTTAATGCGATTGTCAGGTGAGGGGTGTGTACTAAGAAATTCAGATTGTTTTTTTCCCTTACTAAATTTTTTCATTCTTTCCCAAATTTTAGGCGTTTCTCTTATATCGTAACCAGACAAAGAGGCAAAAATCATACCCAAATAGTCAGCTTCAGTTTCTTGTTTTCTATTGAAAGGGTTCATTATACCCAGTTGAGAGACCATACCAATAGTATTCATACCTGTTGTTCTGTTAACTTGAGATAATTTTCCACCTGATAATATATCAATGACATTTGTCCCTACGTTTAAAACAACACCTCTGCTCGCTCGTTCCACGGAGTGTTTTGCTACAGCATGTGCAATTTCATGACCCATGACAGCAGCTAAGCCATCAGTATTTTTGGTTACTTCTAATATGCCTGAAAAAACTGCTATTTTACCTCCTGGCATACAAAATGCATTTCTCATATTTTTTTTATCGATTAATATATATTCCCAATCAAAACCAATTGTCGGATCATCAAGTTTTGATTGATAAAAATATTCTCCTATAGAATTTTCCATTCTTTTGCCAATTTCTTTAATTTGATTAAGTTTTGGTCCTGTTATTAATTTTTCTTTTTCCTTAATTTTTTCAAAAATTTGGGCTGCCTGAGCATTTAATTTAGCTTCAGGTATTAGTTTTAATTGTTTTCGATCAGTGATTGGTGCAGTAGCACATGAATTAAGAGCTAAACTACAACAAGTACAACCAACATAAGTTAAGAATTTTCTTCTATCCATTTTTAATTATCATTGATAATATATTTTAAAATGAATCTAAATAATAAAATATTAGTATTTTTATTTATTATTGCGATTTCTTTTGTAGTTTACTCTAGTTTTAAATAAATTTTATGAAAAAGAATAAAAAAAAACGATCACTTACTCTTATTCTTAGAAATTATTTTATAACGGGTGTAGTGGTATTAATTCCTATTGGTTTTACTTTATATTTAAGTAAAATTTTAATAGGCATTTCTTCTAAAATAATTCCAGAAAATATAAATCCTAATAACTACTTACCTTTTGCCATACCTGGAATAGAAATAATTATTTCTGTAGCATTTATAACAATTGTTGGGGGATTATCATTATCCTTTTTAGGTAAACGAATTCTCAAACTTATTGATGATCTATTTAAAAGAATTCCTGTTTTAAGGACTATTTATTCGGCAATAGTACAAATGACCGAGACATTTTCTAATAAAGATGACAATGATAAAAAAAGTGTTGTTTTAGTAGAATATCCAAGAAAAGGTGTTTGGGCTGTTGGATTTGCAACAAAAGAAAATAAAGGTGAAATGGCTGAAAAAACAAATAAAAAATTAATAAACGTATTTGTTCCAACTACACCAAATCCTACAAGTGGTTTTTTACTAATGTTTCCTATAGATGAAGTTATATATCTGAATATGACATTTGAAGAGGCATCCAAATTTATTGTTTCTGCAGGAACATCTACAGGTAAGAATTAAGCTATATCGTTAATTATATCTGCACGATCATATAATTTAATTAATGGTTTAAATCTCCCTATATCCTCTTTTTCATTTTCAATTCTTTTAATTTCTTTTTCAGCTAAAATAAAAAGATTATGATTATGTATTGGATCTGCCAATTTAAAGTTTTTTATTCCACTTTGTTTAAAACCAAGAATATCTCCAAAACCTCTTAATTTCATATCCTCTTCAGATATTTTAAATCCATCATTAGAGTCTTTTAATATATTAATTCTTTTTTTTGCATTTTCACTTAGATTTGACTTAAACATTAATACACATGAGGACTCTTTGTTACCTCTTCCAACTCTACCTCTAAGTTGATGTAATTGAGACAAACCAAACTTATTTGCATTTTCAATTATAATTACATTTGCATTAGGAAAATCTATACCAACTTCAATGATAGTAGTGGAAACTAGTATCTTAAATTCATTTCTTAAAAATTTGTTTAAGATTTCCTCTTTTTCCTCAATCGTTGTTTTTCCATGGAGTAAATAAACCTCATTTGGAAAAATTTTTTTTAGATATTCAGACTTTTTAATAGCTGAAGAATGATCAATTTTTTTTGACTCTTCTATAAGAGGGCATACCCAAAAAATTTGATTTCCAAGTTGTATTTCTTTCTTGATAAATTTAATTACATCCTCAATCTTACTCTCAATTTTACTATAAGTTTTTACAGGTTTGCGGTTATTCGGTTTTTCTCGTATAATTGAAAGATCCATATCCCCGTAAATAGTCATTGTTAAAGTACGTGGAATTGGTGTTGCTGTCATTAAAAGAACATCACAATCTTTCCCAGCTTTATCAGATAATTTTTTTCTCTGACTAACTCCAAATTTGTGTTGTTCATCAATTATTATTAAACCTAGTTTTTTGAATTCTACTTTTTTTTGAAATAAGGCATGTGTTCCAAAAATAATATCAATTTCTTTTTTAATAAGTTTATTTAAAATTTTTTTCTTATCTTTGTATGATGATTTTCCAGAAAGTAATTCTATTTTAATATTTTTTGGATATATTTTTTTTGCTAATAAGAAATGCTGTCTTGCTAATATTTCTGTAGGAGCCATTACTGCTACTTGAAAATCAGAACTGATGGTATTGAATGCTGATAATAACGCTACAATTGTTTTACCACTACCAACATCACCCTGAAGTAATCTGAACATCTTGTTATCAGAGCACAAATCTTTGTTAATCTCATTTAATGTTTTAGTTTGATCATTGGTTAAGGAAAAATCTAATTTTGATATTATTTCACCTTGTTTTTTAATATTGAATTTTTTCTTTGTTTTTTTTATTTTTTTTATCTTTTTTCTAATTTCTGAATTAACTAAAAAAGTTGAAAAAATTTCATCAAAAGCAAGTCTTTGATAGAAATTTTCCTTGAATTTACCAATGTTTTCTGGATCGTGTAATTTTTTGATTGAGTCATTCCAACCAATATTACCAAAATTTTTTAATATATCTTTTGAGTGCCACTCATCAATCTGAGGTAAATTTTTAATAATTTGAAATATTATTTTATTATAAACCTTTTCACTAATTCCCTCAGTTAATGAATAGGTATTATGCTTTTGTTTTATTATAGATGAGTCTTCTGAAATATATTTAGGATTTGTTAATTGATATTTATTTCGAAAGTATTTAATTCTACCACTAATTGTTACTTCTTTTCCAATAGGTAATATTTTTCTAATATATCCCTCGTAACTATTAAAAAAAACACAATCTATTTCACCCGTTTCATCTTTGCATAAAACTCGATTTGGTAAGTTTCTTACTCTTGGAAATGAATATTTTTGAGGAATTATAGTTATAGTTTGTATCTCATCTATTTTTAAATCTTTAATTTTCGAAGATAAACTTCGGTCTGTATAAGATTTTGGTAATTTCCATAACAGATCAAAAATACTATTAATTTTTTTTCTTTTTAATAAATTTGATGTTTTTAAACCAACACCTTTTATAGATTTTAGGTCAGATAATAAATATTCATAATTTCTTTTAATATCCATAAACTAATATTATATTCCTAATATGACCGCTGATATAGAACAAATAAAAAAAAAAATTATATACAGATCAAATTATCGCGGTACGAAAGAAATGGATAAACTTTTAGGAGCATTCACTAATAAATATATAGATCAATTAAATGTTGAAGATTTGAATGAATTAATAAAATTCTTAGAAATAGATGATAATAATCTTTACAATTTTTATAATGGTTTAAAAACCAACATTGAATTTGAAGATAACAAAATTAATAATTTATTTAAAAATTTTAAATATTAACAATTATATGGCGGAGAGACTGGGATTCGAACCCAGGAAAGAGTTGCCCCTTTGCCGGTTTTCAAGACCGGTGCTTTCAACCGCTCAGCCATCTCTCCGTGTAGAAGCTTTTATAATTAAAAATATTTAATTCAACAATAAAATAGTCTAATTACTCATGATATTTAATTCATTTAATTAGTATGAAAAATGATTTTAACAAAGGTTTAATATTAACTTCTTTAGGTTCTTTTTGGTGGGGATTTATTGGAGTTATATATTTTGAGTCAGTTTCTTTTATTGGTCATACTGAATTAGTTGTTCACAGATGTCTGTGGACAGCAATAATGTTAATTTTAACCACAACATTTCTGTCTAAATGGAAAATTTTTTTAAAAGAAGTAAAAGATAAAAAAAAATTAATTGCATTATTTTTGTCTGGTTTTTTAATTTTTGTTAATTGGTCTATATGGATATATGCTGTTGCATCAGAAAGGATTATTGATGCTAGTTTTGGTTATTTTATAATGCCAATAATTAGTGTTCTTTTGGGGTATATTTTTTTTAAAGAAGAACTAAATAAAAAAAGGATTTTTTCAATTATTCTAGTTTTTGTCTCAATATTAATTTTAATTTTTTTTAATCTTAAATCATTACCATGGGTCGGTCTCATTGTAGCTTTTAGTTGGGCCTTTTATAATTTAGTTCGAAAAAAAATCGAAATTGATACCGATATTGGGTTGCTAATAGAAAGTTTATATATTTTTCCTTTTGCTTTAGTTGCATTTTATATAATTGCAAATAATGGTCTAAACGACTTTAACTTAAGTAATCCAGGATTAAGTCTATATTTGCTTTTAGCTGGTCCGATGACTGTGATTCCTTTATTTCTTTATGTAAGAGGGGTTGAGTTAATTGGATTAGGACCTACCGGAATGATATTTTATATAACGCCAACATTACAGTTTATTTTAGGTTATTTTTATTACGGAGAGGATTTTTCATTAGTTAAATTTCTAAGTTTTATTATTATTTGGATTGCTGTAATTATATATTTAAATGACTTATATGAAAAAAATTAAAATTTTTTTTTTAATTCTATTTTTTTTAAATTCCAACTTATTTGCAAATGAGAATACAGATTTTGAAAAGTGGAAAAAAGATTTCAAACAAAGAGCTTTAGCAAATAATATTTCTGAGAAAACTTTTGATCTGGTAATGACAGATACTAAGTTCTTAGCAAATGTTATAAAATATGACAGATACCAGCCTGAATTTTATGAAGACACCAAAACTTATATATCAAAGAGATCTTCTAAAAAAAAATTAAATAAAGGTATCGACTTCTATTTAAGCAATAAAGATTTGATTAATATTGTTGAAAATAAGTTTAAAATTGAGAAGGAACTTCTATTGTCATTGATGGGCATTGAAACAAATTATGGAACATATGTTGGAAAAATGGATATCCTTTCCTCACTAGCAACTTTAAGTTATGATAAAAGAAGATCTGAATTTTTTACTAAAGAGCTTTTAATCTTATTAAAATTAATTGATGAAAATCAGATAGATTATAAATCATTGTATGGTTCATGGGCAGGTGCATTTGGTTTTTTTCAATTCATGCCCTCAACCATAAAAAATCACGCAATTGATTTTAATACAGATAATTATATTGATTTAAAAAATTCTCATGATGCTTATGCTTCAGCAGCTAATTATCTTAAAAAAATTGGTTGGAAAAAAGATTCACCTTGTTTTTATAGAATAGATCTTAAAGAAGATATTCCAAAAAAATATTTGAATGTTTCTGCAAAAAAACTCCAAAATAAAAAAAAATTAGGATTTTTTAAGAAATATATTGATAATTATGATGATATAAGCTTTCTAAAATCAAATTATAATGTTGCAATAATCACTCCAGACAAAGATATTATTCCTGGTGCAGATACTTTAAATCCTGCATATATTGTATTTGATAACTACGAAATAATTCTTCAATGGAATAGATCTCTAAGATTTGCTTTAGCTGTTTGTACCTTAAAAGATAAATTTAAAAATGAATTATAAAATTTTATTAATATTTTTGTTATCAATATTTTTGATAGGTTGTGAACAAGTAGCAATGAAGCCAGATAAGATTGAAACAAAAATAGAGAAAAAATATAGTAATAGTGGCTTTGCTTTAATCTTTGACGAAAATGTAAAAAAAATTAAAAAATTAGATGATAGATCATTAATGATTCATCACAAATCACTTAAAAGAAAATCTGCTGTTAAGATTACAAATCCAAAAAATGGAAAGTCTTTAATTGCAGAAGTAAAATCTAATAACCAAAAATTTTCAGATTTTTACAATTCTGTTATATCTAGAAGAATTGCTGAAGATTTAGATCTTGATTTCAATGAACCATTATTGGAAATAGTGTTAATATCTAGAAATTCTACTTTTATTGCAAAAAAAAGTAAAACTTTCGATGAGGAAAAAAACGTTGCAGAAAAGGCGCCAATTGATGGTATTCAAATTAATGATTTAAGCAAAACTAAGAAAAAAGAAAAAAAAATAACTAAAGAAAAATTTTCTTACTCAATAAAGATTGCTGATTTTTACTATAAATCTACTGCTAAAATGATGATTTCTAGAATCAAAGATGAAACTTCTATAAAAAACTCTAGGATAAAAAAATTATCTCAAACTAAATTTAGAGTATTAATAGGTCCTTTTAATGATATAAAAAGTTTGAAAGAGTCATTTGAGAAGTTAAAATCTCTTAATTTCGAAAACTTAGAAGTGCTAAAAAATGTTTAAAAATTTTCTAATTACAATTCTTATAACTTTTTTTATTTCTAACAGTGCGCATTCTAATATTGAGATAAAAGCAAGAACAGCAATCTTACAAGATTTTTTGTCGGGTGAAATTTTATATGAAAAAGAACCAGACAGATCAATTTATCCTGCTTCAATGACAAAAATAATGACCTCCATTATTGCTTTTGATTTAATTAAATCAGGCGATTTAACTTTAGATGAAAAATTTATTATTTCAGAGAAAGCTTGGCGGCTATCAACTTCTGGATATTCTTCAATGTTTGTTATGGTTAATGATGAGGTGAGTGTAGAAAATTTACTTAGAGGTATTATTGTTGCCTCAGGAAATGACGCTTGTGTTGCATTAGCTGAAGGGATAGCAGGTACAGAAGAGGAATTTGCTATTATGATGACTTCCAAAGCACAAGAAATTGGTATGAGCAATACAAATTTTGCTAACTCATCTGGAATTAATGATCCTGACAATTACTCAACAGTAAAAGATATAATGATAATGTCTCATTATTTAATTAAAAACTATCCAGAATATTATGAATGGTTCAGTGAAAAAGAATTTACATGGGATAGAACTGGTGGTGATCCAATTACTCAAGGAAATAGAAATCCACTTCTATATAAAAATATAGGTGCAGATGGAATTAAAACTGGATATCTAGCAGTGGAAAAATATTCTTTAGCATCATCATTAGAAAGAAAAGGTAGAAGGCTAATTGCAGTAGCTAGTGGTTTCGAAACTAAAAATTCTAGATCTAGAGAGAGCTCAAAACTATTGACATATGGTTTAACGAACTTTGATTTAGTAGAAATAAATAAATCGGGAGAAGATTTTGATAGCGTTGATGTTTGGTTAGGAAAAAAGGATTTTGTTAAAGTTTATACTAAAGAAGATATCTATAAAATTATTAAAAAAGGTAAGAAAAAATTGTTAAAAGTTAAAATGTTATATGAAGGACCTGTGGAAGCTCCAATTAGTAAAGATCAAGTTTTAGCAAAATTAAGGATTATTTATGATGATGAATTAATTGATGAATATGATCTTTTGGCAAAAGAGCAAGTGAATAAAGTAAATATTTTTTCAAGGTTAATGAAATCCTTAAATTATTTGATTTGGGGTGATGTCTAAAAAAATTGTTATAGCCTTTGAAGGTATTGAAGGTAGTGGAAAAACTTTTCATATAGATAATGTTTCTAAATATTTAAAAAGAAAAAAAATACCTCATATAAAGTTAAGAGAGCCTGGAGGAAATAAGAACTCAGAAAAAATAAGAAAATTAATTTTAAATAAGAAATCTAATTTTAAAAAAAAAACTGATTTATTACTTTATTTAGCGGCCAGAAGTGAAAATATGGACAATTTGAAAAAAAATTTTAGAAAAAAGATAATTTTACTTGATAGGTTTACCGACTCTACCATTGCTTATCAACATTTTGGAATGGGTGTAAATTTAGATATTATTAAGAAGATTAATAATCATATTTTAAAATCATTTAAAGTAGATTTTACATTTTTAAGTATTGTTAACATAAACAATATGCAAAAAAGATTGAAACAACGAAAAAAACTTAATCGTTACGATACATTCAAAGAAAAATTTTATAAAAAAGTACAAAATGGTTTTTTAAGAATATCAAAAAATAAAAAAAGATATAAAATAATTAATTCAAACCTTCCAATAGAATTAAACAAAAAAATCATAATTGATAAAATTGAAAAATTATTAAAATGAATTTATATCCTAACAGCCAAACAAATCTTTATGGATTACAGGATAACCTTTTATTTTTTGCTAAATTATTTGATCAAAAAAGATTACCATCAAAAATTTTATTAACCGGTCAAAAAGGTATTGGCAAGTGTACTCTCGCTTATCATTTAATTAATTTTGTTTTATCAAAAGATGAAGAAATGCCTTATGATTTAGTTGAATTTAAAATAAATTTAGATAATCGCTCATTTAAATTAATTCAAAATGGTTCTTGTCCAAATTTCAATTTAATTGACATTAATCTTGATAAAAAAAACATAGATATAGAACAAATTAGAGAATTAATAATTCAACTCAACAAGTCTTCATTCAATAATAAGCCAAGATTTGTTTTAATTGATAATATTGAATATTTGAATTTAAATTCAGTAAACGCGCTGTTAAAAACGTTAGAGGAACCTAATGAGAATATATTTTTTATTTTAATAAATAGTAATAAGAAAATAATTCCAACACTTCTATCTCGTTGTATTAATTTCAATATATCCTTAGAAAATGATAAGGTTAATGGAATTAGTTCACTTCTTTTTGATAATGATATCGATAATCTCATAAATAAAGATTTATTAAATTATTATTCTACTCCTGGAGAAATTTATAATCTTTTAAAATTTTCTGAAGAAAAAAAAATTAATTTAAAAGAAATAAATTTAAAAGATTTTTTATTAAAATTGATAAGTGAAAATATTTATAAGGATGATAAGCAATCTAAAACATTTGTTTACAATATACTTGAATTATTTCTGATAAAAGATATTTCAGTTTCAAATTCAGATATTTACAATTATTTTTTAAAAAGAATAAATGATTTTAAGAAATTCAATTTAGATGATGAATCTTTATTTTTAGAAATAAATTCAAAGCTTTTAAATGGATAAGAATTATTATATTACAACACCAATTTATTATCCCTCAGCCAAACCACATATGGGACATGCTTATTCGAGTATTATTGCTGATTTTTTTGCCAGGTTTAAAAGAATAGATGGATATAAAGTTTATTTTCTGACTGGAACTGATGAGCACGGTTTAAAAATTCAAAGAGCTGCTGAAAAAAAAGGAGTTAAACCTCTAGCGTTCTGCGATGAAATTAGCAAAACATTCAAGAATTTATCAAAAACTCTTAATTTAACAAATAATGATTTTATAAGAACTACTGAGTCTCGACACAAAAAATCTGTTCAATATTTGTGGGAAGAATTAAAAAAAAATGATGACATTTATTTATCAAAATATTCTGGTTGGTATTCAGTATCGGATGAAGCGTTTTATAATGAGGATGAAATTGAAGATCTTGATAATAAAAAAGTGGCCATATCATCTAAATCTCCTGTTGAATGGGTTGATGAGGAATCTTATTTTTTTAGATTATCTAAGTGGGAAAAGCCGTTATTAGAATTTTATGAAAAAAATCCTGATTTTATTTCTCCAGCGTCCAGAAAAAATGAAGTCATAAGTTTTGTTAAAAGTGGATTAAAAGATTTATCAGTAAGTAGAAAAAGTTTTTCTTGGGGTATTAAAGTTCCGAATGATAATGAACACGTAATATATGTGTGGTTAGATGCTCTCACTAATTATATTAGTGCTTTAAATTATCCTAATAAAGATGATGAATTATATAAAAAATTTTGGCCAGCATCTGTTCACTTGATTGGAAAAGATATATTAAGATTTCATGCAATATATTGGCCTGCGTTCTTATTGGCCGCCAAAATTGCTCCTCCAAAAAAAGTTTACGGACATGGATGGATATTATCCAATGAGGAAAAAATGTCTAAATCAAAAGGAAATATATTAGATCCATTAGAAATTATAAAACAATATGGATTGGATCCTTTAAGATATTATTTAATAAAAGAAGTTTCATTTGGAAATGATGGTAATATTTCTCAAGAAAGATTAGAGGATTGTATTAACAGCGATCTAGCTAATAATTTTGGTAATTTATGTCAACGTGTATCTGCATTTGTTATAAAAAATTGTGATAGTAAAGTGCCAGAAAAAATTAAATTTGAAAATGATGATATAAAAATTTTAGATGAATATAGTAAAAATTTAAACAATTTAAGATCAGAAATAGATAATCAAAATATTAACTATTATATTGATTATATTGTTAATCGATTATTTGAAGCCAATAAATATTTTAATGATCAGGAGCCTTGGAAAAAAAAAGATGATAAAACTAGGTTAAATACAATAGTTTATACAACTCTTGAAATTGTTAGAAAAGTAACTTTTTTATTATATCCTATAATTCCGCAATCATCTCTTAAGGCACTTAAAATTTTCAATCTTGAAGAAAAAGATGTAATTTTTGAGACAATTGGAAATAATGAATTTTTAAAAAAAGGGAGTGCTATTAATAAAATTGATATATTATTTAACAAAATAGAAAAAGAAAATGATTGATTCACATTGTCATCTAGATCATGAGCCATTATTTAGCGATCTAAAAAATGTTATACAGCGATCAAAAGAAATTGGTGTTAAAAAATTATTAACAATCTCAACATCTATTGAAAGCTTTTCCAGAGTTAAAGAAATTGTAAATAAGGATGAAATTATATTTGGTACAATTGGAATACACCCACATGAAGCAGATAAAAATAATGTCAACTCAGAATTTTTTACAAAAAATTTAGATGAAAATAAAAAAATTATTGGGGTAGGGGAAACTGGTCTTGATTTTTATTATGATAATTCAGATAGAGATAAACAGATAGAAAGTTTCAAGATACACATTAAAGCTGCATTGAAAGCAAACATACCATTAATTATTCATTCAAGAAATGCTGAAGAAAAAACTTATGAAGTATTAAATGAATATAAAGATGAAAAGTTAAAAATATTGATGCATTGTTTCACAGGATCCCAAAAATTTGCAGAAAAGCTTTTAAAATTTAATTCTTATTTTTCTGCAAGTGGTATTATCACTTTTAAAAATTCTGTTGATCTTCAGAATACATTTAAGTCTCTTCCATTAGATAGAATTCTTATTGAAACAGATAGTCCTTTTTTAGCTCCAGTGCCAAATCGAGGAAAAAAAAATGAACCATCATTTATAGATTTTACTGCAGCCAAACTTGCAGGTATAAAGGGTATTGAAAAATCTGAGCTTATCAAAATTACCACTAATAATTTTAATAATCTTTTTTTTAATTAAAATTATATGAAGTTTATAATACTTGGTTGTGGTAGTTCAATGGGTGTACCAAGACCAGATGGTTTTTTTGGTAATTGTGATCCTAAAATCAAAAAGAATTATAGAACACGATGTTCTGCTCTATTAAAAACCTCTAATCAAAATATATTGATTGATACTTCACCTGATTTACGTCAACAATTATTAAGACATAAGATTAAAAAAATAGATAAAGTACTTTTTTCACACATGCATGGTGATCAAACACATGGAATTAATGATCTAAGATCATTTTATATAAGTAGCAAAAATCAAATCGATGTATATGCTGATCCATTTACTTCTAAATATTTAAAAAATAGTTTTTCATATATATTCAAAAGTTACTCTAGAGAGTATCCTGCTACTTTAAAATTGCATAAATTACCAAAAACTTTTTTTACATCTAATAATAAGAAAAAAATTTCTGTTAAATCTATTAAAGTTGAACACGGAAAAGTTAAATCTAATTGCTTTATAATTGATAAGAAATTGGCTTATATAAGCGATGTAAGTAAAATTTACACTAAAGATTTTAGATATTTCAAAAATTTGAAGTTTTTAGTTATAGATTGTCTTTGGTATAATTACCATCCATCGCATTTTAATTTAGAGACCTCTCTTTCTATGATAAGAAAGTTCAAACCTAAAAAAGCTATTTTAACCAATTTATCTCCAGTATTAGATTATAAAGTTCTCATAAAGATTTTACCAAAAAACACAACACCTGCTTTCGATGGGCTTACTCTAAATTTATAAAATACTCTCTATTTTATTAATTATCTTATTTGATAATGGTTTAGTGAAAGAGGAAAATGTATCCTCAATTTTTCCTTCTTTGTTTATTAAAATCTTATGAAAATTCCACTTTGGTACTGCTGAGCTACCATGATTAGTTTTAGCCCATTTAAATAACTCATGTGCATTATTTCCTTTTACCTCAGTAATAGCTGAAAGCGGAAAGGTGATATTAAAATTTACTTCACAAAATTCTTTAACTTCTGAGTTTTTATTTTTCTCTTGATTAAACGAATTTGACGGTACAGCAAGAACAACTAAACCCTTACTTTTATATTTATCCCAAAGAATTTGAAGTTCTTCATATTGATTTGTAAATCCACAATAACTTGCTGTATTTACAACTAATACTGCATTATTTTTAAAATCACTAAAATTTATAATATCGCCCGATATGCTCTCAATATTTAGATCAAAAAAAGTTTTTTCATAATTTGCGATAGCTGAACTTTTAAAAAAAAACATAATTATTGTAAAACCTAATATAAATTTTTTTGTCATTTATTAGGTGTAAGTAGTATTAAGAAGTAACCAAATAAAGTGGATAAAAGTGACCCAGTTAGTACTCCTATTTTTACACCATCCATATATTGCATATTCTCAACAAAAGCTAAATTTCCAACAAAAAGACTCATTGTGAAACCAATACCAGTTAGAACACCCACGCCATAAAAGTTATACCAATTTGAATTGTTAGGCATTTGAGCAATTTTTGTTTTAATTGAAACATATGAAAATACAAAAACACCTAATTGTTTACCCACAAATAATCCTAATAAAATTCCAAGTGGCACTTTGTCTAATAAAGAACTAAAAGATAAGCCCTCTAGAGATACTCCTGCATTGGCAAAAGCAAATAAAGGCATAATACCAAAAGCTACGTAGGGACTTATTGCATGTTCAACTTTAATTAACAAAGAAAAATCTTTTTCTTTCTTTCGGTGAGGTATGGTCATGGCTAATAAAACTCCAGCAATAGTAGCGTGAATACCTGAATTATGGGTAAAGTCCCACAGAAATATACCTACAACCAAGTAAGGTAAAAATTTTTTTATATTAAATTTATTTATTACTAACAGGAAAATAAAAGCTAACAGCATGAGCGTTAAGTATTTAATACTCAAATCGCCTGAATAAAATAAAGCAATGATAACAATCGCTCCTAAGTCATCAATGATTGCTAAAGCGGTTAAAAAAACTTTTAGAGATAACGGCACTCTCTTTCCTAATAGAGATAATACACCAAGTGAGAAAGCAATATCGGTAGCAGAGGGAATGGCCCATCCATTCATAGTTTCGCTATCACCAAAGTTTATAAATACATAAAATAATGCAGGAACCAACATGCCGCCTACAGCAGCAATTATTGGAAGTAAAGCTTGTTTTATATTTGAAAGTTCTCCTTGTAAAAATTCTCTTTTTATCTCTAAAGTAACAAAGAAAAAAAATATTGCCATTAAGGCGTCATTAATCCAATGTAAGACAGATAATTTTAACCCAAAGTTGTTAATACCTATAAACAAGTATTTATTTAAAGTTGAAAAATATAAATCAGATAAATTAGAGTTGCTTATTATTAATGCAATTATAGCCGCAAATAGCAAAACTAAACCGCTTGCTGCTTCAAGTTTAAAAAACCATTTAAAAGGTTTAGATAAGTAATTAATCATAATTAAACTAAGTCTTTAATAAATAATTTAATATCTTTCAATATCTCAAAAAGACTAAATATAACAAGCTCAAGAGAAGGGAATAATTGATATAAAAATGTACTAAAAGTATCTATGACAACTAATAAAGCAACAAAAGTTATCAAAAGTACAATTAAATACGAAAGTAATTTAGTAAATGATAAACTTTTTCTTGGCTTATATTTTGTTATCTCATAATTTTTTTTATCTTTTAATTTAGAATAGCTTTTCTCTTTAAAGGTTTTTGCTTCATTTTTTTTTGTTTGATTTATAGTTGGTTTTTCTTTGACATCAATTTCAACATCCTGTTTGATTTCTTTTTTAATATCTAAAAATTTTGGATTATAAA
>CACMRE010000018.1:0-16051 GCA_902616025.1 uncultured Pelagibacteraceae bacterium
CATGACTCTAACAGGTTTTTTATCCTCAGGATGTTCTCCCAAATCTTTTATCATAGAAGAGGACATTCGACCAGGTTTAGCCTCAGCTATTAGTGTTATTGCTCTATTTAAACCTATGGAAAATATTTCCTCTACATTTTCTATTCTTGCTGATTTATTTTCACATTTTAAGTAAGGACCAAATCTTCCAACGTTTAAAGTAATGTCTTTTTGATTATCTGGATTTATTCCCAAAGATTTAGGTAGCGAACATAAAAATTGAGCTTTTTCCAAATTAATACTCTCTAATTCTAATCCTTTTGGTATTGAAACATTTTTTAAAAGTTCATTTACATCTGACTTTAATTTTTTAGTTTTTTTCTTTTTCTTACTATTTTTTTCAACTTCTAAATCAGAGGGGATTTTTTCGTATTGAAGGTAGGGGCCGAATCTTCCATTTTTCAAATATATATCATTTCCATTTTCATGTTTTCCTATAAATTTTGGTTCAGCTAATTGTGCTTGAGCAGCAGCTTTTGCTTTAGATAAGGGTCTTGTAAATTTACATTCTGGATAATTTGAACACCCTATAAAAGCGCCACCTCTGAAACTATTCTTTAAACTAAGTGTTCCAGAACTACATAATTGACATTTTCTTACTACATTACCCTCATTATCCTTATCAAAAATTAATTCACCTAGACTATCATTGAGTAAATCCAACACCTCTCTAGTTCTTTTTTCTTTTACTTCCGAAACATTATTATTGAAGTCTTTCCAAAAAAGTTCCAAAACTTTAATCCAACTTTCTTTGCCAGTAGTGATCTCATCAAGTTGATCTTCTAATCCTGCTGTAAAATTGTAATCTACATATTTTGAGAATAATTTTTCTAAAAAGGCTGAAATTAATTTACCTCTATCTGTAGGAAAAAATCTTTTATTCAATATTTCTGCATAACCTCGATTAGCAATAGTAGAAATAATACTTGCATACGTAGAAGGCCTCCCGATACCAAGCTCTTCAAGCTTTTTAACTAAACTAGCTTCAGAATATCTTGGTGGTGGTTGTGTATAATGCTGTTCATCTATTAGCGCCTCAATATTAATAGGTCCTTTAGACACAGCAGGTAAAATATTTTCATCATCATCTTTGCTTTGATTATTATAAATCTTTAAGAAACCATCAAATTTTAAAACTGATCCACTGGCTTTACAAATTGTATCATTATTATCTGACGTTATTGTGATAGTATTTCTATCAAATTTGGCTGACTCCATCTGAGAAGATAAAGCTCTACTCCAGATAAGATCATAAAGTTTATTTTGATCTGTACTTAGATATTTTTTAACACTTTCAGGAGTTCTTATAATATCAGTAGGTCTGATTGCTTCGTGAGCTTCTTGCGCATTTTTAGCTTTTTTGCCTGAATAATTCAAAACATCTTTAGGCAAGTATTCATTACCAATTTCTTTTTGGATATAATTTCTGAAACTTGTAACAGCATCTTTAGACAAATTAGTTCCATCAGTTCTCATATAAGTAATTAAGCCAATTGTTTCACCTTCCATTTCTATACCTTGATAAAGTTTTTGGGCAATTTGCATTGTTCTAGATGCACCAAAGCCTAGTCGACTTGATGCGGTTTGTTGAAGAGTTGAAGTTGTAAATGGTCCAGAGGGATTACGATTTACTATTTTGCTAGAAATGTCAGTTATACTAAATTTTTTTTTATTAATACTTGATATGGCTTTATTTATCTCTTCTTTATTTCTAAATGAAAATTTTTCAATTTTATTGTTGTCAAGTTGACTAATACTAGCAGTGAAATTTTGATTTGCAGTATCAGCAAATTTAATACTTAAAGTCCAAAATTCCTCAGGTTTAAAAGACTCGATAGCATGTTCTCTCTCAGTAATTAATTTTAAAGCAACAGATTGAACTCTTCCGGCAGATTTTGAACCTGGAAGTTTCGTCCAAAGGATCGGGGATATATTAAAACCAACCAAGTAGTCCAAAGCTCTTCTAGCCATATACGCATCGACTAGCAATGGCTCAATTTGCCTAGGATTTTCAATTCCTTGAATAACAGCTTTTTTGGTTATTTCATTAAATACAACTCTTTCTATTTCTTTATCTTTTAAAAGTTTTTTTTCATTCAAATATTCTTTGACATGCCAAGCAATTGCCTCACCTTCACGATCAGGGTCGGTTGCTAATATAATTTTAGATGAGTCTTTAGCTGCATCAGTTATTTCTTTTAAATATTTTTTTGAAAAACTATCAACTTCCCATTCCATTTTAAAATCTTGATCTGGATTGACAGAACCATTTTTTGACGGCAAATCTCTGATATGACCATAACTTGCTAAAACTTTATAATTATCACCTAGGTATTTATTAATAGTTTTTGCTTTAGCAGGACTTTCTACAATGACCAAATTCATAAACTACAAACTACCCAAAAGCTTTAGATAGTCAATTTAATAAATTTTTGTCTTAGTTTCTTCTTTATTTATCAATCTTTTAATATTTTCTCTGTGAGTAAAAAAAATCAAAATAAACATGATCGTAAAAAAAATTGCCTGATTAAACTGAATAGAAATTAATAGATAGATTGGTATAGATATCGAAGCCACCAAAGATGATAGAGATGAAAATTTAGAAATAAAAAAGGTTACAAACCAACATATAGAAAATATAATTCCAAAATATAAATTTATAGCAAATAAAATACCGACATAGGTAGCAACACCTTTGCCACCTTTAAACTTAAGCCAAATTGGAAATACATGACCTAAAAAGGCACATAAAGATGCAATATATAAAAAATCTTGATAGTAAATTTTTACATAAATAACTGGAATAATTGCTTTTAAAATATCTAATACTAAAGTGAAATAACCAATACTTTTATTTCCAGTTCTCAAAGCATTGGTAGCTCCAATATTACCGGATCCGATTTCTCTTATATCTTTTTTTAAAAATATCTTTGTAAGTATATATCCAAAAGGTATCGAGCCCATGAGGTAGGAAATGATACCTATCAAAAAAATATCCATACTAAAGCTTAAATAATTCTTTTCCTTTTACAAATGTATTCGTGACCTTACCTTGGAGTTTTTTGTCTTCAATTGAGGTATTTTTTGATTTTGAAACCAATTTTTCTTTTTTTACAATCCATGGTTTATTTATATCTACAATACAAAAATCTGCATCATTACCAATGGAGAGGTTACCTTTATTTATTTTGAGAATTTTTGCAGGATTTGAAGTAAGCGCTTTAATTAATGTTTCTAATTTTAAAGATCCATTATGATATAACTCTAAAGTTAAAGATAATAAAGTTTCTATACCTGATGCGCCTGTTGCAGCTTGAGAAAATGTTAATCTCTTTGACTCTTCATCTTCAGGTTTGTGATCTGAAACAATCACATCTATTAATCCATCCTTTAATCCTTCCACTAGAGCAATTCTATCTTCCTCACGCCTCAAAGGTGGAGATAGTTTTAAAAAAGTTCTAAAATCACCAATATCATTTTCATTTAAAGAGAGATTATTTATCGAAACACCGGATGTGAATTTTACGATTTCTTTCCTGTGTTTGATTACCTCAATAGATTTTTGCGATGATAATTGAGAAATATGATATCTGCATTTTACTCTTTCAAGTAAAGTAAGATCTCTTTCAATCAAAATTCTTTCTGCGATCTCAGGAATACCTGATAATCCTAATTTAGATGCGATAATGCCTGAATTTATCATTCCATTTTTTGCAAGTTCATAATCTTCCGCATGTTGCATTATTAAACAGCCAATATCTTTTGCAGAATTCATTATCCGAGACATTAATCTGGGATTTTGAATAGTTTTAATGCCATCAGTAAATGCTATTATACCTTTACTTTGGAGAAGACCAAATTCTGTCATATTGTTTCCTTCAATATTTTTTGTAAGTGATGCACACGGAAAAATGTTTATTCGAGATTTATCTCTTCCTCTTCTTTTTAGAAAATCGACTATAGATACGTTGTCTATTATCGGATCAGTATTTGGCATTGTTACCACAGAAGTTACGCCACCAGCTAAAGCAGCATTACTTAAGGTTCTAAAATTTTCTTTATATTCATAGCCTGGCTCACCCACGAATACTCTCATGTCAACTAAACCTGGAAATATATATTTCCCCTTTAAGTCAATTGGTTTTTCTCTTGTAGGAAGATTATTTGTATTAACCTTTTTTCCTACCGCTTCTATCTTTCCTTCTTCAGAGATTATAAGACCACCTGTCTCGTTAATTGAATTATGTGGGTCAATTATATTTGCGTTTATAAAATATTGTTTTTTCATTTAAGTACAAAAAATCTTTAAACAGGCCATTCTTACCGCAACTCCTAGTTCTACTTGTTCTTTAATTACGCTTTTATTGATATCATCAGCTAAATTAGTATCTATCTCAATACCTCTATTCATTGGACCTGGGTGCATGATTAATGCATCAGCTTTTGCATGTTCTAATTTATCTGGTGTAAGGCCATAATATTCATAATACTCTCTGTTAGATGAGAGATAAGAACTTGTCATTCTCTCATTTTGTAATCTTAACATCATTACAATATCACAATCTTTTAATCCTTTTTTCATATCGGTAAATGTATTGACACCAAATTTTTCTATTTCCTTCGGCATCAAATTTGTGGGAGCAATTATATTTACTTCTGCTCCTAACATATTCAGTAAATAAATATTAGATCTTGCAACTCTTGAATGTAGGATATCTCCACAGATGGCAATTCTTAAACCTTCAATTTTTTTTTTTCGATTCATAATTGTCAAAGCATCTAATAAAGCTTGAGTAGGGTGTTCTCTTCTTCCATCTCCAGCATTTAAAACTGCACAATTAACTTTTTGAGAAAGTAGGTTACATGCCCCAGAGTCTTGGTGTCTTATTACAATGATATCAGGATGCATAGCATTTAGTGTCATTGCTGTATCAATAAGAGTTTCACCTTTTTTAATTGCAGAATTACTTATATTCATTGACATCACGTCAGCACCAAGTCTTTTTCCTGCCAATTCAAATGAACTTTGTGTTCTTGTTGAGGGCTCAAAAAATAAATTGATCTGTGTTTTTCCTCTTAGCGCATCAATTTTTTTATTTTTACTTTGGTTTACTTTTATAAAATCGTGAGCTTCATCAAGTATTAGATTAACATCATTTATAGATAAATCTTGAATACCTAACAGATGTTTTTGGGAAATTTTAATAGCTTTATTTGATTTAATTGCCATTAAAACCAACTCTATAGCTATAAAGTTATATAATAGCAAGTATTAATTGTTCAAAAAATCTATTGCTCCTTGCAATATAAAAGCAGCAGCATTTTCATCAATTTTTTTTTCTCTTTTGCTCACATTCACATCTAATTGACTAGAAAGATTAAATGCACCAACAGTTGATAATCTCTCATCCCATAAACAAACTGGAATATCAATGTTCTTTTCAATATACGTTGAGACATCTTTTACTGATTGAGAAGATTTGCCAGAAGAGCCATCCATATTTAAGGGGTTTCCTATTATGATTCCTTTTATGTTGTTTTCGATAATTATTGATTTAAGTTGATCTATAAGGTTTTGAGAGGATTTTTTTTCTATGGTTATAAATGGTGTGGCAATTAATTGTTTTTCGTCACAAATTGAAACTCCTATTCGTTTTGAACCAAGGTCTAAGCCTATCAATCTGCATTTATCTAAGTGATTTTTTTTAAATTCCTCTAACGTGATCATATTGTATATTTTTAACTTAAATGATAGTTTGCGTCATACCTAAATAGCATATGAGTATAGATCTTAAAACAATAAAACATATATCTAAATTATCAAGAATTTCTGTTGATGAAAAAAGGGCAGAAAAATTAGCTGATGATTTGAATTCAATTTTTGAATTTATTGAAAAGCTAAATGAATTAAAAACCGATGATGTAAAGCCATTAACATCAATAGCCGAAACAACTTTAAAATTCAGATCTGATGAGATCAAAAGTAAAAATATTAGAGAACAAATAATTAAAAATTCTCCTGAAGATAATGAGGATTATTTTGTTGTACCAAAGGTAATTGAATAATGTCAGACATTACAAAACAATCTTTAACAGAATTAGTAGATAATATTAAAAATAAGAAACTTTCTTCAACAGATGTGACCAAAGCGTTTATTCAAAGGTCTGAAAAATCTAGTGAGTTAAATGCTTATATCACAGATGATTTTACATCGGCTTTAGATAAAGCAAAAAAGTTTGATCAGAAACCAAATCTAGATTTAAAATTACCTGGTATACCTATGGCAGTTAAAGATTTGTTCTGCACAAAAAATGTTAAAACAACTGCTGGTAGTAAAATTTTGAATAATTTTGTACCAACTTATGAGTCTACAGTTACTGAAAATATCTGGAATGAAGGTGCAATACTTCTAGGTAAATTAAATTGTGATGAGTTTGCAATGGGTTCATCTAATGAGACAAGTCATTTTGGAAACGTACAAAATCCTATTGATAAGAATTTAGTCCCCGGTGGATCATCGGGTGGTTCAGCATCAGCAGTTGCTGGACAATTAACTCCAATCACAATTGGTACTGATACTGGAGGATCTATTAGACAACCAGCTTCATTTACTGGAATTGTAGGTTTAAAACCAACATACGGAAGTTGCTCACGATATGGGATAGTTGCTTTTGCTTCCTCATTAGATCAGGCAGGACCAATGGCCCAAAATGTAAAAGATTGTGCTTTATTGCAAGAAGTAATCAGTACATATGATACAAAAGATTCTACTTCAATTAATTTTAAAAGAAATCATTATAGCAAGGAACTTACAAAAAATATAAAAGGAAAAAAAATTGGGATCCCAAAAGAATACAGGGTTGATGGTATGCCTAAAGAAATAGAGGATCTTTGGCAAGAAGGTATTCAATACGTAAAAGATTGTGGTGCTGAAACAATCGACATATCACTTCCACATACAAGTTATGCTTTACCAACGTATTATATTGTTGCTCCAGCAGAGGCATCTTCTAATTTAGCAAGATATGATGGTGTAAAGTATGGATACAGAGCCAAAGGTGAAAATTTAATTGATATGTATGAAAAAACTAGATCTGAAGGCTTTGGTGCAGAAGTTCAAAGAAGAATTATGATTGGAACTTATGTATTATCATCTGGTTATTATGATGCATACTATCTTAAAGCTCAAAAAGTGAGAAAACTAATCAAAAATGATTTTGATGAAGCATATAAGAAAGTTGATGCAATTTTAACGCCATCAACACCTAGCTCAGCTTTTAAAATAGGTGAAAAAACAAATGATCCAGTTTCGATGTATTTAAATGATATATTTACAGTACCAGTTAATTTGGCAGGCCTACCTGGCATATCAATTCCTGCAGGACACGACACAAAAGGTTATCCTTTAGGGTTACAAATTATCGGTAAAGCCTTTGATGAACAAAATATATTAAACATTGCTTTTGCTATGCAGGAAAAAATAAATTTTAAAAACAAAATTACTGATTGGTGGATTAAGTGAATAAGAAAAACACAGAATATTTGATTAATCGGAAAGATAATCAATATGAAGTTGTAATTGGATTAGAGGTACATGCTCAAGTATTATCTGAGTCAAAACTATTTTCTTCTTCATCAACTAAATTTGGTGCTGAACCAAATACACAAGTAAGTTTAGTTGACGCTGCATTTCCAGGGATGCTACCTGTGATAAATGAATTTTGTATTAAACAAGCTATTAAAACTGGCATTGGTCTTAATGCAAAAATTAATAAACGCTCTATATTTGATAGAAAAAATTATTTTTATGCTGATTTACCTCAAGGATATCAAATATCACAATTTAAAGATCCAATAGTAGGTGAGGGTAAAGTTATTTTGGATATGTCTAATGGTCAAAAAGAGGTAGGTATAGAAAGATTACATCTAGAACAAGATGCTGGAAAAAGTATTCATGATCTTGATCCGAAAAATACTTTTGTAGATTTAAACAGATCAGGGGTAGCTTTAATGGAAATAGTGAGCAAGCCTGATCTAAGATCCCCAGATGAGGTTAATGCTTACATTAAAAAATTACGATCTATAATGAGGTACCTAGGAACTTGTGATGGAAATATGCAAGAAGGCTCTTTAAGAGCGGATGTGAATGTTTCTGTAAGACCAAAAGGCTCAAAAGAATTTGGCACTCGATGTGAAATTAAAAATGTTAATTCAATTAAGTTTATGCAAATGGCAATAGAATATGAGGCTAATCGCCAAGTTGATTTAATAGAGGAGGGCAAAACTATTGATCAAGAAACAAGACTTTTTGATACGAAAAAAAATGAGACAAGATCAATGAGATCAAAAGAAGATGCTCATGATTACAGATATTTTCCTGACCCTGATTTATTACCTTTGGAGGTATCGGAAAAATTTATTGAAGAACTTAAAAATGATATTCCAGAGCTTCCAGATGATAAAAAGAAAAGATTTATTGAAGAGTTTAAATTGTCTCCCTATGAAGCCAATATTTTAGTGTCTGATATTGATATTGCAAAATACTTTGAAGAAGTTGTAGCTAAAATGGGCAAGAACAAAGATATTAAGTTAGCAGTCAATTGGATTACAGGAGAACTATTTGCTATTTTAAATAGCAAAGGTTTAGAAATTTCTCAAAGTCCAGTGAGTGCCAAGAACTTCGCCATATTGATAAATCTAATTAAGAATGGAACTATTTCTGGAAAAATAGCAAAAACTGTTTTTGAATTAATGATTGATGGAGACAAAGATCCACAAAAAATTGTTGAGGAAAAAGGATTAAAGCAACAAAGTGATCCAAAAGCTTTAGAAGCTTTAATTGACAAAATAATTAATGAGAACAGAGAAAAAGCTATTGAATATAAACAAGGTAAAGAAAAATTATTTGGTTTTTTTGTTGGTCAGGCAATGAAAGCATCTGGTGGAAAAGCAAATCCTCAATTGATCAATGAGATCTTGAAGAAAAAATTATAAGGTTATGGGTTCAGACCTTAATATCACAAAACATTTGCAAGATTACATACTAAAGAATGGTTTGAAACTACATCCAATTCAAAAAGAAATAATAGACTATAACTTATCACTTGGTGATATTAAAAGAATGCAAATATCTATTTCCCAATGTCAATTTCTACATTTGATTATAAAGATCTCCAAAATTACAAAAGTATTAGAGATAGGAACTTTTACAGGTTTAAGCACGTTGTCTATGGCTTTAGCATTACCAGATGAGGGTAGTATAATTGCTTTAGATAAAAATGAGGAAACAAATAAAATTGCTCAAAATTTTTTTAAAAAAGCTAATCAAAATCACAAAATTAAAACAATAATTAAACCAGCTTTAGAAAGTTTGATGAGTATTAGAAATGAAAAATTTGATTTAGTTTTTATTGATGCTGATAAAATGAATTACCAAAAATATTATGAAATTTCACTAGATCTGTTGAATAAAGAGGGTTTGGTTATTATTGATAATGTTTTATGGCATGGAGAAGTTGTTAACAAAGATATTAATGACAAATATACGAAAAGTATTAGAGATTTAAATAATTTAATTTCAAAGGACAAAAGAATTGAAAAGGTCATGGTGCCTTTTGGAGATGGAATGACTGTCTGTAGGAAGATTTAATGTTCACTATATTTGGATTTTATAAATTTAAAAAAATAAATAATTTAAAAAAAAATCAAAAAATATTGAATAATTTTTTAGTTAATAAAAACATATATGGATCAATTATTATATCAGAAGAGGGTTTAAATGGATCTATATCTGGAAAAAATAAAGATATTAAGGCTTCAATAATTAAATTAAAAAAAATTTTTAATATTAAAGAATTTGATAGTTTCAATAATTCAAAAAGTAAATTTAAACCTTTCCACAAATCTAAAGTGAAGATTAAAAGAGAAGTCGTTCCAATGGATCTTAAAATCTCAAACAAGATTAAAAAAAAGAATACACATATTGAACCAACGAAGTGGAATGAATTAATAAAAGATAAGAAAACTTTTTTATTAGATGCAAGAAAACCTTTTGAGCATAAAGTTGGTTCTTTTAAAAAATCGGTAAATCCAAATATAGACAACTTTAGAGATTTCCCAAAATACTTAAAAAAGTTAAAAAAAGATCAACCAATAGCAATGTTTTGCACTGGTGGAATTAGATGTGAAAAAGCCTCTGTATTTTTAGAAAAAAAAGGTTTTAAAAATATTTATCAATTAAAGGGTGGAATTTTGAATTACTTAAAAAAAATCAAACAAAAAAACAGTTTGTGGAAAGGTGAGTGTTTTGTATTTGACAATAGAGTAACTCTAAAACATGGATTAGTACAAGGAACCTATTCAATTTGCGGCGGATGTAGACAACCAATTTCAACTAAAGATAAAAAATCTAAAAGATATGAGGAGGGTGTAACTTGTCCCAATTGTATTGATAAACTCTCAAAAAACCAAAAATCTCGTTTTAGAATGAGACAAAGTCAGATATACAAAGCAAAGCAATCTGGAAAAAAATATATTTTTCAAAAAGAATTTAAATAAGGATAATTTTGTCTAAATCAATAAAATTAACAAAAGATCCAATTTGGACACTATTGAGAAGAGTTACAATACCTGCAAGTGTAGGCTCATTATTTCAAACATTTTATAATTTAGTTGATACTTGGTTTGCAGGTAGAATCTCTGCAGAAGCAATAGGTGCAATTGCGAAATCGTTTCCAATATATTTTACCATTATAGCTGTTGGTGTTGGATTAGGTGCTGCAACTAATGCTTTAATTGGTAATTCAATTGGTGAAAAAAAAATAAGAGTTGCATCATTATATGTGGCTCAGTCTTTAATCTTTGCAGTATTAGTGTCAATAATTGTTACAATATTTGGTTTAAATGCATCAAATTATCTTTTAGGTGTCATGGGCTCTGATGTAGCTGGAATAATTTTAACGAGAGAATATTTAGATATTATTTTCTACGGAACTTTTATTGTATTGATACAGATATCTCTAAATGGAACTTTGAATGCTCAAGGTGATACCAGAAGTTATAGAAATGTATTGATATTTAGTTTTTTTCTTAACATTTTTTTAAATCCTCTTTTTATATGGGGATATGGATTTATCCCAGGATTTGGAATAGCTGGTCTTGCTATTGCTACTGTAATTTCTCAATCAATAGGAACGATCTATTTAGCTTTTAAGGTTAATAATTGTCAAATAAGGAATTACCTTAAACCTCAATGCTTTATTCCAAAATTTGAATATTTAAAATCATTAACAAATCAAGCTGTACCAGTAATGTTCAGTATGTTGTTTATTGGTGTAGGTATTTTTAACATCTTATATTTCATAGGTAAATTCGGGGATTTAGCAACAGCTGGTTATGGTGCAGCATTAAGAGTAGAGCAAGTTTTTTTATTACCTGTTATTGGTTTAAATACTGCAGTCCTTTCAATCGGAGGTCAAAATTTTGGTGCAAAAGCCTATAATAGAATAAGAGAGCTTTATACTAAGGCTTTATTTTTTGGAATATCATTTATGACTGTTGCTGGAGTAATAATTTTTTTTGGGGCTGAATTTTTCGTATCTTTATTTACTGATAATCAAGAAGCAGTTATGAGTGGAGCTATTTATCTCAAGGTTGCAGCTTTAATTGGACCAATTTATCCGGTCTTCTTTATTACTACAGCAGTATTTCAAGCTGTTAAAAAACCTTTGTATAGTCTCTATTTGAGTATTTTAAGATTAACTGCGTTTCCTTTTTTAAGTTTATGGTATGTGATAAATATAAGAGGTGGTGATTACGAAGATATTTTTTATACTATTATGGTGACTAATTGGGCTATGGGAATTGCTGTTTTAATATTTATTGGTTATTTTCTAAATAATGTATTTAAACAAAATAAAGCTATTTTTAGTTATTAGTTTTTTCCTATCTTCTTTTTTCTTAACTCTAAAAGATGTTAAGTCATATGAAATTAAAGTTGTTGATGGTGATACTATACATTTAAATGGAAAAAAAATTAGATTTAGTGGAATTGATACCCCTGAATTAAAACAAACCTGTAGTAAAAATAATCAAATAATTTTTTGTGGGATTGAAGCAAAAAAATTACTAATTAATATAATAGGAAACAAAGAGGTTGAATGTGTTGAAGAGGGCAAGGATCAGTATAAAAGAATTTTAGCTGAATGTTTTGTAAATAATATCAGTTTATCAAGTTATTTAGTAAAAGAGGGCTATGCTTTTGCATATAGAAAATACTCAAAGAAATTCGTCCCTGATGAGAACTATGCAAGATCAAATAATTTAGGAATGTGGTCAATGAAATTTGAATATCCTTGGGATTGGAGAAAAAAAAATTAATCTTTTTGTAATTTTTTCTCTAATTTTCTAACTAAAAAAGAAACAACCAAAATTAAAATAAGATACTCCAGGATTAAAAATGTATAAATTTCTAGGGGCCGATAAGTTGTCACAACTAATTCGTTTGCTTTTCTTGTTAAATCTCCAATACCAATAATTGATACCAGTGACGACATTTTAAGAACATAAACGAACTGATTACCTATAGCTGGTAAAATATTCTTTATCGCTTGAGGTAAGATAACTAAACGTAATTTTCTAAAAAAACTTAATCCCAAAGAACTTCCCGCTTCCCATTGTGATTTTTTAATTGAATTAATTCCTGCTCTAAATATTTCTGCTTGAAAAGCACTTTCACTAATTGAAAGAGCTATGATACCAGAAACAAAAGGACTAAAACTTATACCTGTCATAATTGGTAAACCATAATAAATCCATAAAATCAAAACGAGTAAAGGAATTGCTCTTACAATCTCTACATATCCAATATTGAGATAGGTTAAAAATTTACTCTTAGCTAGTGATGGAATAGCAACTAAAAGACCTAGGATAATTGAAATAATTATAGAGACTATACTTATATAGATAGTGGTTGTTAAACCACTTAATAAAAACTTTAAGTTAGTTAATCCTTCAATATTGTTTGGAGACAAGATTAACCAATTTAATTCACTTTTACCGCATGAAGTTAATGGGAAAATTAAGAGTAAAAAAAATAAATTTCTCACTCTTCAAGTTATAAAGAATTAAAAACTAATTACTAATTTTTTATAAACTCTTTAAATTATATTTAGCTAATAACTTAGTGAAGAACCCTGAGGATTTTTTATCTTTAATCCATTTATTTACGTAATCGTTCCACTTAGTATCACCTTTTGGCACCATCATCGCTAAAAAAGCCGGATTTTTTCCACCATCTGGAACAATTGCTAATTGAGGATATTTGATAACCAATTTATTTGCTTCTGTTGAACTTGTAATATTACCATCAGCTCTACCTGCTAATACTTCTTGAAAGTCTCTAGCTGGAGCTTCAATTGAGTTTAATTTTGATTTTGGAAAAAATTCTTTTGCCTTTTCTTCTTGAGAAGTACCAAGAGTAGTTGCTATCGTTACGTTTTCGTTATTTAGGGAATCCCAAGTAGGGAATTTTTTTAAGTTCTTTTTAAGAACTAGTGGAACAGTAGCATATTTGTAATAAGTATCAGTAAATCCTGCTACTTCAGCTCGTTTTGGAGTTTTTGTTACACTTGTTGAAATATCATACCTTGCTGATGTTATACCTGAGACAATAGTTTTCCATTCTGCTGGTACAAATTCAATCTTTACACCCATATCTTTTGCAAGTTGATTCATGACATCAATGTCAAAACCTTTATATTTATTAGTAGCTGGATCCTTAACTGTCATGGGATCCCAATCCCCAGTAGTGCCAACTTTTAATACACCTGATGATAGTATTTTATCTAAATTTGAGTCTGCGTTAAGTGAGAATGGTAAAAAGGTAAATAATATTAATAATAGTAATTTTTTCATAATTTATAGAATTATATTATTTTTTTTATTATTGAGATCTATAATCTTGACGCACTATCATTCATCCACGAAAATAAATGATCTGAAAAGGATCTTCTCACAAATAAATTTACATCGTTAATGTCCTGATTATGAACAATTATATCAATTTTTGTCAAAATTGTTTGAGTTACAAGGCCTTTTTTGGATTTAAAATCATTAAAATTAAACGGAGATCCAGTTTCAAATAAATCAAAAATTTTATCACCTTTAAGATTTATTAATACAAATTGGTCTGTGACATCAGTTACAGCACCCAAATTTGTTTTACAAATATTTTTATTGAGTAATTTTTCTACATCATAATTATTATGATCTGATTTTAAAATTTCATTTGAAAAAATCATCCATTCATCTGGGCTTAACCAAAGAGCTGTTAATTGATCACTTCTTGAGGAAGTATTTGCTTCATTTGGCAAAAGTAGATTTAATGATTTTCCAACTGCAGATAAAAACTGTCTTTTTTTTCCTCTAATAATAAGTTTCATGACAGGTTTTATTTCTCTCATTTGCAAACCTGGATAAGATTTATCATTTTCAATTACATTTGAATAATTAAGCATTTAATCTTTTGTTCTCCTTGTCTAGGAATACCGGATCTGTAACCGTTACATTGATTTGTTTTTTTTCCATTGGAATTATTAATTTTTGACCCATCATATTTTTTCCACCCTTAACTACTCCAAGAGCAATAGATTTTTTTAAATTTGGACTAAAATAACTAGAGGTAACATGACCTAACATTTCTATTGGTGTTTTGTTCATATCTGCAACAATTTGTGCCCCTTCTTCTAATATTTCTTCTGGATTGTCTGTAATAAGACCTACTAATTGCTTCCTATCTTCCCTAATAGTATCTGATCTATATAAAGATCTTTTACCTATAAAATCAAATTTCTTTTTACTAACTATCCAATCCATTTGTAAATCAATTGGTGTCATAGTTGCATCTGTGTCTTGACCGGCTATGATAAATCCTTTTTCCGCTCTTAATAAATGCATTGTTTCAGTCCCATAGGGAGTAATATTAAACTCCTTTCCTGCCTGCATGCAATTTTCCCATACTGATTTAGCGTAATTGGCCTGAATATTGATTTCGTAACTTTGTTCACCAGTAAAACTTATTCTCATAACTCGACATTTCACTTTACCAATTTTTGAATTCTTAAATGACATATGAGGAAAATCTTTATCTGATAAATCGATTTCAGGTATTACTTTTTGTATTATCTTTTTACTATTAGGACCACAAACACTAATAGTTGCGTAATGGTCAGTTACAGATGTTAAATACACATCTAATTCAGGCCATTCTGTTTGAAGATAATCTTCAAGTTTACCTAAAACTGTAGCAGCACCACCAGTTGTCGTTGTCATGATATAATGATTTTCGTCTAATCTGGTAGTAACACCGTCGTCATAGACCATGCCATCTTCGTTCAGCATTAAACCATATCGACATTTTCCAATCTCAAGTTTTGACCAAGCGTTGGTGTAAACTCTATTTAAAAATTCAGAGGCATCAGTACCTTGAATATCAATTTTACCTAACGTGGATGCATCTAATATGCCTGCACTATCTCTTGCAGCTTTACTCTCTCTTTGAACAGCTTCGTGCATGTTTTCACCATTCTGTGGATAATACCAAGCTCTTTTCCATTGTCCCACATTCTCAAATTCAGCTTTGTTTTCAATATGCCATTCGTGAATTGGTGTTTTTCTTATTATATCAAAATATTTACCAACATTTCTTCCAACGATAGTACCAAATGTAAGAGGAGTGTAGGGTGGTCTAAATGTTGTAGTACCAAGTTCACCCATTTTAGAAGACGCTGTTTCGGAAATTATTCCTAAGGCATGCATATTCCCAAGTTTACCTTGATCTGTACCCATACCTGTTGTTGTATATCTTTTAACATGTTCAATAGACCTGAAACCTTCTCTTAAAGCTAATTTAATATCTTTGGCTGTTGCATCGTTTTGAAAATCTACAAATGATTTAGTTTTCCCTACAATTTTATTCGAAGGCAATAACCAAATATTTCTTTTTGATTTGTT
>CACMRE010000019.1:0-11897 GCA_902616025.1 uncultured Pelagibacteraceae bacterium
CAGCAACTTTATCAGTACATTTTGACCAAGCATCAACGACTTTATTGTATTTTTCACCTCTAGTGATTAAACCTTCTGCATATTGCGTCTCATAATCAGCAATTAATTTTTTTGTATCATCGATTAATTGAGTTTTATTTTCGGGAATGACTAAATCATCTTTACCAAAGGAAATTCCAGCTTTAAATGCATGTTTAAAGCCTAAATCTTTTAATTTATCACAGAAAATGACTGTTGTTTTTTGACCACAAAATCTAAAGACAATATCAATAATTTCTGAAACTGTTTTCTTTGGTAAAATTCTATCTATTAAAGAAAACTTAATATTATTATTTTTTGGTAATAAGTTGGCTAGTAGAAATCTTCCTGCAGTAGAAGTGTACTTCTCAAATTTTTGATTACCTTTTTCATCAATAGTTTCAAATCTTGAAATAATTGTACTATGAACTTTGATTTGACCAGAGGATAAAGCAAATTCAATTTGATCTGCATTTAAAAAATATCCAGCTGGCTTATCAGTGACCGGCTCTTGAGATAAATAATAAATTCCTAAAATCATATCCTGACTTGGTACAATTATTGGTTTTCCATTTGATGGAGAAAGAATATTATTAGTTGATAGCATTAATATTCTGGCTTCGAGTTGTGCCTCTAAACTTAAAGGAACGTGAACAGCCATTTGATCACCATCAAAATCTGCATTAAACGCAGCACATGTTAAAGGATGTAATTCAATAGCATCTCCCTCAATTAATTTTGGTTCAAAGGCTTGAACTCCCAACCTATGAAGTGTTGGAGCCCTATTTAGTAAAACTGGATGTTCTCTAACAATTAATTCAAGTGCATCCCAGACAGCGTTGGTTTCTTTCTCAACTAATTTTTTTGCTTGTTTAATTGTTGATGCTAAACCTAGTTTATTAAGTCTTGCATATAAAAATGGTTTAAATAATTCTAACGCCATTTTTTTTGGCAATCCACATTCATGCAATTTTAAGTCTGGACCTACTACGATGACTGAACGACCTGAATAATCAACTCTTTTACCAAGAAGATTTTGTCTGAATCTTCCTTGTTTTCCCTTTAACATTTCAGCTAAAGATTTTAATGGTCTTTTACCTGTTCCAGTGATTACTCTACCTCTTCTTCCATTATCAAAAAGTGCATCAACAGATTCTTGCAACATTCTTTTTTCATTTCTAATGATAATATCCGGTGCCTTAAGATCCATTAGTCTCTTTAAACGATTATTTCTATTAATAACTCTTCTATAAAGATCATTTAGATCTGATGTTGCAAATCTCCCACCATCTAGAGGGACCAATGGTCTTAATTCTGGTGGAATAACTGGAACCACAGTCATGATCATCCACTCAGGTTTTTGTCCAGTTTCAATGAAAGACTCAATTAATTTTAATCTCTTAATAGCTCTTTCTTCATTCACTTTTGATTTCGTCTCTTTGATATAATCAACAAGATTTTTTTTCTCTGAATCTAAATCAAGATTTTTAAGCATTTCCAGAACTGCTTCAGCTCCAATTCCAGCTGTAAATGCCTCCTCACCATATTCATCTTGATATTTTGCTAATTCTTCCTCGTTTAAAAGCTGATTTTTTTGTAGACCTGTTAAACCTGGCTCAATGACAATAAAGTTTTCAAAATATAAAACCCGTTCGACTTCTTTAAGCTTCATATCAACAGCAAGTGCTATTCTACTTGGTAGTGATTTTAAAAACCATATGTGTGCAACAGGTGTCGCTAAATTAATATGACCCATTCGTTCTCTTCGAACATTTGATTTTGTTACTTCAACACCACATTTTTCACATATGATACCTCTAAATTTCATTCTTTTATATTTTCCACACAAACACTCGTAATCTTTAATTGGACCAAATATTCTTGCACAGAAAAGACCATCTTTTTCTGGTCTAAAAGTTCTATAATTTATAGTTTCTGGTTTTTTAATTTCACCATATGTCCAAGATTTTATTTTTTCTGGGCTGGCTAATGAGATCTTGATACTATTAAAATTTTGAGCTTCAGATATTTCTGAATTTTTAAATAGATCTGTCAGTTCTTTTTTCATAATTAATTTAATTCCACATTTAATGCCAAAGATTTAATTTCTTTAACAAGTACGTTAAATGATTCTGGTATTCCAGACTCAAAGTTTTCTTCACCCTTAACAATAGTCTCATAGACTTTTACTCTTCCAGCGACATCATCAGATTTTACGGTAAGTATTTCTTGAAGTGTATATGATGCACCATATGCCTCAAGTGCCCATACCTCCATTTCACCAAACCTTTGCCCACCCAATTGAGCTTTTCCACCCAATGGCTGTTGAGTTACCAAACTATAAGGACCTGTGGATCTAGCGTGAATTTTATCCTCAACCAAATGATGAAGTTTAAGCATGTAAATTATTCCAACTGTAACTGGTCTGTCAAATTTTTCACCAGTTCTTCCATCCCATAAATATGTTTGTCCTGATTTAGGTAAATTCGCTAACTCTAACATTTCTGTTACATTTTTTTCTTTAGCTCCATCAAAAACTGGAGTGGAGATAGCTATACCATTTTGTAAATTTTCACATAAATCCTTAAATTCTGTTTTACTCAATTTATCAACTTTTTGATTAAATATTTCTTCGCCATAAACAGATTTTAAAAAATTTTCTATTTTTTCATTTCTCTCAATCTTTTTATTATTTTCATTAACTAGATTTTTAATTTGTTCTCCAAATTCTTTGCAAGCCCATCCCAAATGTGTTTCAAGAATTTGTCCCACATTCATACGACTTGGCACACCTAAAGGATTTAATACTATATCCACTGGTCTGCCATCTTCTCTATAAGGCATATCTTCAACTGGAACAATTTTACTGACAACACCTTTATTACCATGTCTTCCTGACATTTTATCACCTGGTCTTAATCTTCTTTTGATGGCAACAAAAACTTTTACCATTTTCATCACGCTAGGTAATAAATCATCACCACTTCTAATTTTTAAAACTTTATCCTCAAATCTCTCAGTAATATCCTGTTTTGCTTTATTATATTGATCTTTTAATTGTAATAATGCATTTTCATTTTTTGGATTTGAGATAGTTAGTTTAAATAAATCATTGATCGATATTTTATTAATTGTCTCAAAATCTAATTTTGAACCAACTTCAACATCTCTTATTTTCTTAGAAAGAGTTTCCCCTGATAAAATTTGAGCAGCTCTTTGTTTAATACTTCTCTCTAAAATTTCTTCTTCAACAATTTTATCTTGTTGTACTTGGTCAATTTCTGCCCGTTCAATTGTGATAGATCTTTCATCTTTTTCTATACCATGTCTATTAAATACTCTAACGTCAACTACAGTACCACTGCTTCCTCTAGACATTCTTAGTGAAGTATCAGTTACATCTATAGCTTTTTCTCCAAAAATGGATCTTAACAATTTTTCTTCAGGACCTGATGCAGAATCTCCTTTAGGAGTTACTTTCCCTACAAGGATATCACCCGCATTCACCTCTGCGCCAATATATACTATTCCTGACTCATCTAAATTTTTTAGAGCTTCTTCATTAACATTAGGTATATCTCTTGTTATTTCTTCTTCACCAAGTTTTGTATCTCTTGCCATTATTTCATATTCAACAATATGTACTGAAGTAAATACATCGTCGGTTACACATCTTTCTGAGATTAAAATAGAGTCCTCAAAATTGTATCCTTGCCATGGCATAAACGCTACAGTAACGTTTTTTCCTAAAGCTAGTTCACCCAGTTTTGTAGAAGGTCCATCAGCAATTATATCACCAGTTTTTACCTTATCGCCCACTCTAACTAAAGGTCTTTGATTAATACATGTGTTTTGATTAGATCTTTTAAATTTTTGTAAATTGTAAATATCAACACCAGATTTTGAGAAATCAGTTTCCTCTGTGACTTTAATTACTATTCTTTTACCATCAATTTTATCTACTACACCATCTCTTTTAGCGACAATAGTAACTCCTGAGTCTAATGCAACATCACTTTCTATTCCGGTACCAACTAGAGGTGCCTCAGGTTTTAATAAAGGAACTGCTTGTCTCATCATATTAGAACCCATTAATGCTCTATTGGCATCATCATTTTCTAAAAATGGTATCAAAGAAGCAGCAACAGAAACCAATTGTTTAGGAGAAACATCAATATAATCTATTGTTTCAGGTTTCGCTAAAAGAAAGTTTAAATTTTGTCTACAAGAAACCAATTCCTCGACTATTTTTCCATTTTTGTCAATTTTAGTATTTGCTTGAGCTATGGTAAATTTTGTTTCCTCCATTGCTGATAAATATTCTACCTTATCTTGAACAACACCTTCTTTTACTCTTTTGTAAGGACTTTCAATAAAACCATATTTATTAATTTTTGCATAAGTAGATAAACTATTGATCAATCCAATATTTGGGCCTTCTGGAGTCTCGATTGGACAAATTCTTCCATAATGAGTTGGATGTACGTCTCTAACCTCAAACCCAGCTCTCTCCCTTGTTAATCCACCAGGGCCTAAAGCAGAAACTCTTCTTTTATGAGTAATTTCTGAAAGTGGGTTTGTTTGATCCATAAATTGAGAAAGTTGAGAACTTGCAAAAAAATCTTTTAGTGAAATTGTGAGTGGTTTTGCATTTATCAAATCTTGTGGCATTGCTGACTCGATATCTAAAGTGGTCATTTTTTCTTTAATAGCTCTTTCCATTCTATAGACACCAATACGAGCTTGATTTTCAACTAATTCACCTACAGATCTAACTCTTCTATTTCCAAGATGGTCAATGTCATCAACATCATCTTTACCATCCCTTAAGTCCAACATTTTGCGAATTATTGCTAAAATATCATCATTTCTTAATATTGTAATTTTATCTGAACATTCTAAATCTAATCTAGAATTCATTTTGACTCTACCAACATCTGATAAATCATATCGATCTGAGCTAAAGAATAAATTATTGAAAATTTGAGTTGCTATTTCAATTGTTGGAGGCTCACCAGGTCTTAACATTTTGTAAATTTCAGTAATTGCCTCATCTTTAGTATTATTTTTGTCATTTAAGATTGTAGTTAGTAAATAAGGACCTTTATTAATAGAATTTGTTACAGAAATATCTAAACTAGTAATATTCACATCTAAAATTTGTTGAATAATTGTTTCATTTAACTCAGTACCAATTTTTAATAATCCATCCTCTTGATCATTTAATTTAATATCTTTATGTAAAAACTTTCCAAATAATGAGTCTTTCGCAACTAGAATATCTTTTAATCCATCATTAGCTAATTTTTTAGCGTTTAAATAATTTATTTTTTCTCCTGATTTGATTACAACTTTTCCTGATTTAGCATCAACAACTTCTTCAGAAAAATTTTTAGCTTTATAATTTTCAGGATTAAATTTAGTTTTCCACTTTTCTGATTTTGAATCAAAAATAAATTTTTCTGAATCATAAAATTCACTCACTATTTCACTTTTTGAATAACCAAGAGCAAGTAATAAAGTAGATGCAAGAATTTTTTTCTTTCTATCAATTTTAAAATATAAAAAATCTTTTACATCATATTCAAAATCTAACCAAGAACCTCGATTTGGAATTACCCTACAATTAAATAAAAGTTTGCCACTTGCATGGGTTTTACCTTTATCATGATCAAAAAAAACTCCTGGACTTCTATGCATTTGATTAACAACAACTCTTTGAACACCATTAGTTATGAATGTACCACTATTTGTCATCATAGGGACTTCACCCATATAAACTTCTTGCTCTTTAGCTGATAAAATATCTTTTGTATTTGTTTCTTGATTTATTTCATAAACAACTAACCGAAGTGTACATTTCAAAGCTGAGGAGTAAGTTAAACCTCTAGCAATACACTCCTCTACGTCAAATTTTGGTTTCTCAAGTCTATATGACACATACTCTAAAGTTGCTTTATCATTTAAATCTTCTATAGGAAAAATACTTTTAAAAACTCTGTCAAATCCTTTAGTTAAATCACCTGCTTCAGGGTTGAAAAATGTTAATTCGTCGTAGGAATTTTTTTGAACTTCTATCAGATTGGGTATGGATAAACTTTCTTTTAGTTTTCCGAAACTTTTTCTAATATTTTTCTTTTCAGTAAAAGATATTTGCATCTATGTCTTAATACTGATTAAGTTTAATTAACCAGTACTTAAAAATTTCCTGTTAATTTATTTAAGTTCTACTTTTGCCCCTGCAGCTTCTAACTTAGCTTTAATTTCTTCTGCTTCTTTTTTTGGAACACCAGCTTTTACTTCTTTTGGTGCACCTTCCACTAAATCTTTTGCCTCTTTTAAACCAAGAGAAGTAGCTGCTCTCACTTCTTTAATCACATTAATCTTTTTATCACCTGCAGAAACAAGCATGATTGAAAAATCATCCTTATCCTCTGCTGCTGCTGCTGCACCTGCTGCTGCTGGAGCTGCTGCCGCCATTGGCGTAACACCCCATTTTTCCTCTAGTTGTTTTGAAAGATCTGCTGCTTCAGCAACAGTTAAACTTGATAAGTCTTCGATAATTTTATTTAGGTCTGGCATAATTTACTCTTTAGGTTGTGTTTCAGAATTTTCTGGGGGTAAACTACTCATTTTTTCCGATCGTGCAAGCAAAATACTTACCAATTTTGATGCAGATGCATTCAAAATACCCACAATATTAGCCCTTGCTTCGTCTAAAGTAGGTAAATTTGCGACATTCATTACTCCAGCTTGATCAAGAATTTCATTTTCCATCATTCCACCGATCAGTTTCAGATTCTCATTATCTTTTGCAAACTTGGATAAAATTCGTGCTGACATAATTGCATCTTCTCCAAATGCAACAGCTGTTGGGCCAGTAAATAAATTTGATAAATCTTTACACTTTGTTTTTTCCAATGCTAATTTTGTAATTCTGTTTTTTGTTATTTTAAAAATTATGCCATGTTCTCTCATTTTTGATCTTAATTCATCTAATTGGGTCATTGTCAGACCTTGATAATGAGTTACCATAACCGCTTTACTATTCTCAAATTGCGTTGTCATTTCTGCAATATAGTTTTTCTTTTGCTCTTTATTCATCATAACTTAAATATTTTTCCCTAATTTTAATTTATACGAAACGCCCATTGTTGATGTTATAAATGCGGTTCTTATTAGATCTCCTTTTACTATATTATTTGATTTTTCTTTCTCGAGTGTATCCATAACGGCATTAAAGTTTTTAATTAACTTCTCATCACTGAAAGATTTTTTTCCTATACTTACACCAATATTTCCATCTTTATCATTTCTAATTTCTGCTTGACCAGATTTCGCATCTGAAATTGCTGTTTTTAAATTTTCAGTCACAGTTCCTAACTTTGGATTGGGCATTAAACCTTTTGGTCCCAATACTTTTCCTAATTTTGATAATTTAATCATCATAGAAGGAGTGCAAATTAATTTTTCAAAATTCATTTCTCCATTTTTAATCTTTTCAATAAATTCATCACCACCTACAATATCAGCACCAGCGGTTTTAGCTTCATCAGATTTTGTATCTTCACACACGACAGCAACTTTTATTTTTTTACCAGTTCCACCAGGAAGATTAACTACAGTCCTAATGTTTATCTCACTTTTTTTCTGTTTATTGTTAATTTGAAAACTTAAATCAACTGACTCATCAAATTTAGTTGTACAATTTTTTTTAACTACAGGAAGTAATTTTTCAATTACTTCAGATGGAAGTTCTTGAGTTTTTTTAGGAAGTTTTTTAAATCTTTTTGAAGACATAACTAATCTTTTACCTCAATACCCATTGATCTTGCTGAACCAGCAATTATTTTTACCGCTTGATCTAAATCAAGAGCATTTAAATCTTCCATTTTTTGTTTAGCAATTTCTTCAGCTTGTTTCTTTGTTATTGATGCAACAATATTTCGGCCAGGTTCCTGAGAACCACTCTTTAATTTTGCAGCTTCTCTTATAAAAAAAGATGCTGGTGGTGATTTTATTTTAAAGTCAAACTTTTTATCTTTGTAAACAGTAATTTCAACTGGTACAGGTTTACCAGCTAACTTTTTTGTTTTATCATTGAAAGCTTTACAAAACTCCATAATGTTTACACCACGTTGACCTAATGCAGGTCCAACTGGTGGAGCGGGGTTAGCTTGACCACCTTTAATTTGTAATTTTATAAAACCACTAATTTCTTTTTTAGCTGCCATAAGTTTAACTTACTTTCTCCACTTGATTATATTCTAAATCAACTGGTGTTGGCCTTCCAAATATAGAAACTGACACCTTAAGTCTAGACTTTTCTTCATCAATTTCTTCAACCATTCCACTAAATGATGCAAAAGGTCCGTCAATAACCTGAACTTTTTCGCCAACTGTGTATTCTACAGCTGATTTAGGCTGGGCAACCCCATCTTTAATTTGACCTAAAATTTTATCAATTTCTTTATCAGACACAGGTACAGGCATTCCCTTTGTACCTAAAAAACCACTGACACGTTTTATGTTTTTGATCATGTGATAAATATCATTATCCATCTCACTTTTAATCAGAACATAACCTGGAAAATATTTTTTTTTTCTTTGAATCCTTTTACCTCTTTTAACCTCAGTAACATCATGAGTTGGAACAATAATTTCTTCAAATTTTTCAGATATTTTAGCCTTATCTGCTTCTTCTTTGATAAGTCCTGCAACTTTATTTTCAAAACTAGAGTGAGATTGAACTATGTACCAATTTTTCATTAAATACTCACCTTAAGTAACAATTCTAAGAAAAATTTTAAAACCTGATCTAACAATAGAAAAAATAAAGACATAACTACAGCCATTGCAAAAACCATTAATGCACCCTGAAGTGTCTCTTTTCCTGTAGGCCAAGAAACTTTGAATGCCTCTTGTTTTACCTCTTGTATAAATTTAATCGGGTTCTTCATAATTACATGTTATATTGGCAGGAGCGGAGGGACTCGAACCCTCAGCCTCCGGTTTTGGAGACCGGCGCTCTACCAATTGAGCTACACTCCTATATAGAGTTTACTCTATAATTTTCGTTACAACTCCAGCCCCAACAGTTCTACCACCTTCACGAATAGCAAAGTTTAATTTCTCTGACATCGCAATTGGTGTAATTAGTTTAACTGTAAATTTAGCGTCATCACCAGGCATAACCATTTCAGTTCCAGCTGGTAACTCTACTTCTCCAGTTACGTCTGTAGTTCTAAAATAAAATTGTGGTCTATACTTTGTAAAAAAAGGTGTATGTCTTCCACCCTCTTCTTTTTTAAGTACATATGCTTGAGCTTCAAATTTAGTATGCGGAGTAACAGAACCTGGCTTACAAAGAACTTGTCCTCTTTCAATATCAGTTCTTTCTACACCTCTTAAAAGAACTCCAACGTTATCTCCTGCCTCACCTGAGTCTAAGAGTTTTCTAAACATTTCAACACCTGTGCATACTGATTTCTTAGTTTCTCTAATACCTACTATTTCTAGTTCGTCTCCAGTTTTAAGGACACCTGACTCAACTCTTCCAGTTGCCACAGTACCTCTTCCTGAGATTGAGAAAACATCCTCAACAGGCATCAAAAAATCTTTATCTTTTGGTCTGTCAGGTTGTGGAATGAACTCATCGACATTCTTCATCAATTCTAAAATTGAATTTTTTCCGATTTCATCATCTCTTCCCTCTACGGCTGCGAGTGCAGAACCTTTTGCAATAGGAGTTTTATCACCTGGAAATTTATATGAAGTTAATAATTCTTTGATCTCTTCTTCGACAAGATCAATCATTTCTTTATCATCAACCTGATCTACTTTATTTAAATAAACACAGATAGCAGGAACACCAACTTGTCTTGCTAAAAGAATATGCTCTCTTGTTTGAGGCATAGGTCCATCAGCAGCATTAACAACTAAAATTGCTCCATCCATTTGTGCAGCACCAGTAATCATATTCTTTACGTAGTCAGCATGACCAGGGCAATCTACGTGCGCGTAGTGTCTTTTTTCAGTTTCATATTCAACGTGTGCTGTTGAAATTGTAATTCCTCTTTCTTTCTCCTCTGGAGCTTTATCAATTTGATCATATGCAACAGCCTGAGCTCCACCAGTTTCAGATAAAACTTTAGTGATCGCTGCAGTTAAAGTTGTTTTACCATGATCGACATGACCGATTGTTCCAATGTTACAATGCGGTTTATTCCTTACAAATTTTTCTTTTGACATTACTTATATTCCTCGCTTTTATTTTTTTTATAAACTTAATTTTCTTGGAGCGGGTAAAGGGAATCGAACCCTTACATCCAGCTTGGAAGGCTAGCGTTCTACCATTGAACTACACCCGCACAACCCCAAGAGTAACACTCCAGTATTGTTAAAGATTATTGAATGGTGGAGGGGGAAAGATTCGAACTTTCGAAGACCGAAGTCAACGGGTTTACAGCCCGCCCCATTTGACCGCTCTGGAACCCCTCCCTTAGGGGAAGTGTCCCCTTGTTCAATAAAGCTTCAAACAACAAGCGTTTTATATATTTTATTTGTCCAAATGCAACACGTGATTTTGTGGGAAAATATTTGAAAAAACGTGTAAAACAAAGCTAATTTTATGAACAAATCATCTTTTTTTATTATTGGTCAACATGCTGTAATCGAGGCCCTTCGTAATCCTAAAAGAAAGGTTTTAAGAATATTTTTAACAGAAGATAGTAAGAAAAATATTCATAAAAAAAGCCCTAATAAAAACTTATTAAACGATGTCAAAGTATATTTTAAAACAAAAAAAGAGCTTGATAAATACAGCACTAGAGAAAATCTGCAACATCAAGGGTATGTTGCAGAAATCGAACATTTACAAAAACCAATACTCAAAGAATACATAAAAGAAAAGAGTGAGATGACATTAATTTGTCTTGATGGTGTAACTGATCCAAGGAATATAGGATCTCTAATTAGAAGTGCAGCTTCATTTAATATTGATGGAGTGATTATTAAAGAAAGAAACTTCCCCAGTGAAAGCAAACTTTTGTATAAAGCAGCAAGTGGAGCTATTGAATATATAAATATATTTGAAGTTTCAAATATCAATTCAACACTTAAAAATCTAAAAGAAAAAAATTTTTGGGTATATGGTTTTGATGGAAATGGAAAAAAAGATTTTACGGATATTGAATGGAAAGGAAATAATATATTATTATTTGGATCAGAAGGATCTGGTATGCATAAACATACATCTAAATATGCAGATTTTTTAGTTAAGATTGAGATAAATAAAAAAATTGAGAGCCTAAATATATCAAATAGTGCTGCAATTGTATTTCATCATTTAAGTTATCTAAAAAAAAGAGTTGATTAATTAATAAATAATTAATAGTTATTGCGCATGCCCTTGTAGCTCAGCTGGTAGAGCAATTGATTTGTAATCAATAGGTCCGCGGTTCGAATCCGTGCGGGGGCACCATCACTCAATAAATTCAACGCTTATTATTTTTGCTAAATCAAAATTTATAGGATTGGTATCAATGATTGCTACCATAGTGCTACCAAAAATTATTCTTTAACTTTAGGTGAACAATAATCTCTTGCAATAATGCTCATATAAATTCTGCTACCATCTGATTTAAAAACTCTTCTCATACAGGCTGGTGTTGATTTTGTAGCATTACGACAATACTTGGCCACATTAGCCATACTAGCTCTTACTCTTTTATCTGCGAGTATAAGATCCATACATTCACCAACAGGATCATCATTTTGGGCGTGAGATAAATTTATAAATATAAAACTAAATATAAGTATAGATAAAAATTTTATCATAGATGAATATAACATTGTTACCATACTGCTACCACTATAAG
>CACMRE010000020.1:0-11766 GCA_902616025.1 uncultured Pelagibacteraceae bacterium
GTAAGCGGTGAATTTGATGTTAATTATCAATGGTCAAGTTGCTCTGTTAACACAAAAGCAAATATTGGTGCAAATAATGGAAAAAAAATAGAAGATGGACAAAAGATTTATATTTTAAATATCAATAAAAATTTAAGTGATAAAAAATTAAATTACATTAATACAAAAATTGAAAATATCAGAGTTATCCAAGGAACAAATTTTGACTATTTTTCTGATGAAGGAAAAAAGATTTTTTTTGAGAAAGAATTTGTAATATCAAAATTATCAGATCGTATGGGTATGAGGCTAGAGGGATCAAAAATAGAAAATATTGTCGATACCAATATTAAATCAGAAGGTTTATTAAAAGGTGTTATTCAAGTACCCGCAGATGGAAATCCGATTATTATGCTTTCAGATCATGGCACTATCGGGGGTTATCCTAAAATAGGAGTTGTGATCAGTGCAGATTATGACAAGTTAGTTCAATTAACCCCAGGTTCAAAGATTAAATTTAAAAAAGTCGAATTAGCTGATGCAGAAACATTATTTAAACTATATGACTTGGAGACACAAAATTTAATTTCACAAATTTAATGACTTTTATAAGAAACTTACCCGGACCACTATTAATTTTTTTAGGTGCATTAAGTTTAAGTTTTGGTGGATTGATTGTAAAATCTTTTGAGGGAGCTACATTATGGCAAATTCTATTTTGGAGATCTTTATTTTTTTCTTTAACAGTTCTAGCTTTCTTAATTTTAAGTTATAGAGGAAAAACAATTGAATCGTTTTATAAGTCCGGATTACCAGGATTTGTTGGTGGAATTATTTTATCTTTTGGTTTTTGTGGATATGTGTTTGCTATGTACAATACCACGGTTGCCAATACTAATTTTATCATTTCACTACAAATACTATTTCTTGCAATATTCGGGTATTTTTTCCTTAAGGAAAAAATAAATTTAATTACTCTGTTTTCAATCTGTCTGGCGATGACAGGCGTTTTATTAATGGTTGGCAACTCATTATCTCCTGGAGAATTATCTGGAAACCTTGCAGCTTTTACAATGCCAATTACTTTTGCAGTTTTAATAATGATTGTGAGAAAATTTCCCTCTGTGGATATGGTGCCAGCCCAGTTCGTTGCTGGTGTGAGTTCATGTCTAATTGGTTTTTTGCTTTCCACTAAAATCATGATTTCTCCTCATGATATCTTTTTGGGTTTTCTCGCAGGTTTTTTTCAAGTTGGTTTTGGTTTTATATTTATAACTATCGGTGCAAGAACAACACCGTCTGCAATGGTAGGAATCATAATGTTATCCGAATCTGTCTTAGGACCGATATGGGCATTCCTTTTTGTAAGTGAAAGACCCTCTGTATTTGGATTAATTGGTGGCGCAATTATACTATCTGCGGTTTTATTACAATTTTACTCGCTTTTAAGTAAACAAAAAAAAATTGTTTCTGATTGACTTTTTTCCATACATGTAAGAATATCCTGCCACGGGAGAGACTACAGATTATCGTAGCGCCGAAGGAGCAACCACCCAGGAATCTCTCAGGCAAAAAGGACCGTAACATATTAACTCTGGAAAGAGATTTAATTCTCGCCGAAGGAGCAAAACTCTCAGGCAAATATACAGATGGGTACAAAGAGTTAATATGGAAACAAAAAAAACATCGCTGTACCAATTACATCAAGATTGTAATGCAAAATTTGTTGAATTTGCAGGCTATCAAATGCCGATACAATATTCCGAAGGTATTGTAGAAGAACACAAATTCACACGAAATCACTCAGGTATCTTTGATGTTTCCCATATGGGTCAGCTATTTATTTATGGTGGTGAAGACTTAATAAAAGATTTAGAAAAAATTTTTCCTTTAGATCTTAAAAATTTGAAATTAAATCATTCAAAATACAGCTTCTTAATGGACAAAGATGCTGGGATACATGATGATTTAATTATCACAAAAACAAAAGAAGGCTTTTTGATAATCCTCAATGCAGCATGTAAAGATAATGACTTTAAAATTTTAAAAGAACTTCTTGAAGAGAAGTACAAAATGGTTCTAGATGAAAATAGATCTCTAATTGCCATTCAGGGTCCTAAATCATCAGAAATTCTAAATGATGTTATTAATGGTGTAAAAGATCTTAACTTTATGTCTGGAAACTGGTTTACATTTGAAAACCAGAAAGTTTATATTACGCGATCTGGTTATACAGGTGAAGACGGTTTTGAGATATCTATCGCAAATGATTTTGTCGACCAAATAACTAGAGAATTAATCAACAAAGGATCTAAATTGATAGGTCTTGGAGCAAGAGATACACTAAGATTGGAAGCTGGCTTATGTCTTTATGGTCATGATCTTGATAAAGACAAAACTCCAGTAGAAGCAAATTTAAAGTGGGCTATTTCAAAAGAAAGAATTTCTAAGGGAGATTTTATTGGCTCTGACATAATCATTAAACAATTAAATGATGGTGTCAGTAAAATAAGAGTTGGAATTAAACCTGAGGGCAGAATTATTGCAAGAGAAAAAACAAAAATATTTAATCAATCAGATGTTCACATTGGAGAAATCACAAGTGGTACATTTGGACCAAGTGTTAATGGACCTGTTGCAATGGGTTATGTGGAAAATGAATTTTCAAAAAAAAATACTAAAGTATTTTTAGAAGTCAGAGGTAAAAAACATCCTGCAAGTATTTGCAGCTTACCATTTTATAAAAAAAGTTATGTCAAAGGGGTAAACTAATGAGTGAAGTAAAATATTCAAAAGAGCACGAGTGGATTCAATTAGATGGAGATGTTGCAACAATTGGGATCACAAAACATGCTACAGAGATGTTAGGTGATATAGTTTTTGCAGAACTTCCAGAAAAAGGTTCTAGCGTAGAGAAAGATGGAACAGCTGGTGTTGTAGAGTCAACGAAAGCTGCTAGTGATGTATATACCCCTGTGAGCGGTGAAGTAGTTGATACCAATCAAGCTATAGTAGATGATCCATCAAAGATTAATCAAGACCCAGAGAACTCAGCGTGGTTTTTTAAACTAAAAATAAAAGATCCATCAGAAATGGATACTTTAATGAACAAAGACGATTACGATAAATTTGCAAAGGAGACTTCAGCATAATGTTACCAAATTCAGAAAAAGATTTTTTAAGAAGACATATTGGTCCCTCAAAAGAAGACCAATCAAAAATGTTAAAAGAATTAAATTATAAATCACTAGATGACTTGATTGACAATACTGTTCCAGAAAAAATAAAGTTTAAAGGTGAACTTAATATTGGTGATTCAAATTCAGAGTACGAGGCGTTAAGAAAATTACGAGCAATTTCGAAAAAAAATCAAGTTTACTCAAATTTTATTGGTATGGGTTATTATGGAACCTATACACCCTATGTAATTTTAAGAAATATATTAGAAAATCCAGGTTGGTATACTTCCTATACACCTTATCAGCCTGAGGTAGCTCAAGGAAGACTTGAGATGTTATTAAACTTTCAACAAATGATTGTTGACTTTACAGGGATGGATATTGCCAATGCATCTTTATTAGATGAAGGCACAGCAGCAGCAGAAGCCATGGGTTTAAGTCACAGATTAAATAAAAAAGATAGTAATTTAGTTTTTGTTTCTGAAGATTGTCACCCTCAAACAATAAATGTAATTCAAACAAGAGCTGAACCTATGGGTTTAAAGGTTTTAGTCGGTAAAGAAGATGAAGTTTTAGACCAGTTAAAAGAAGATTTAGTTTGTGGAATTTTACAATATCCAGGAACTTTAGGAGATATTAAAGACCCAAGTGAAGCAATTAGCAAAATTCACAAAAAGAATGGGAAGGCGGTATTAGCTTGTGATCTGTTGGCTTTAGCAAAATTAAAAACACCAAGAGAACTTGGTGCCGACATTGCAGTTGGAAGCTCCCAAAGATTTGGAATTCCAATGGGATATGGAGGTCCACATGCAGCTTTTTTTGCTACAAAAGATGAGTTTAAAAGATCAATGCCTGGAAGAATTGTTGGTGTATCAGTTGATAGACATGGTAATAAAGCATATAGATTATCATTACAAACTAGAGAGCAACATATCAGAAGAGATAAGGCGACGAGTAATATTTGTACTGCCCAAGCTTTATTAGCAATTGTTTCAGCAGCATATGCTATTTATCATGGTCCGGATGGAATTAAAAATATTTCAGAAAGAGTGTCTCAATTAGCAAAAAGTTTTGCTGATAAAATAAAACAATCTGGATACGAGCTTTATTCAAATAATTTTTTTGACACTGTAACGATTATTACTAAAGAAAAGACTGATCAAATTTATAAGAATGCTCTGAACCAGAGAGTTAATATTCGAAAAGTAAATTCTGAAATGCTTGCTGTCTCATTTGATGAGAGAAAAAATGTATATAGAGTAAATCAACTATTAAAAATTTTTAATGCAGCAGAATCAATTAAAAAAGAAGATCCATCGGTAAGTTTACCTAATCTTCCAAAAAATTTATTAAGAACTTCAAAATATTTAGAACATCCAGTTTTTAACTCATATCATTCCGAAACCGAAATGCTTAGATATTTAAAAAGATTAGAAGATAAAGATATAGCATTGAATAGAACTATGATTGCACTTGGTTCTTGTACGATGAAATTAAATGCTGCTGCCGAAATGATCCCAATATCATGGAAAGAATTTGCAGAACCTCATCCATTTGTTCCAATTGAACAGATGGAAGGGTTTAGAGATTTATTTACTGATCTAAAAAATTGGTTGCGTTCTATAACTGGTTTTTCAGGTGTTTCTTTGCAACCTAATGCAGGTGCTCAAGGCGAGTATGCAGGCTTAATGGTTATCAGAAAGTATCATTTAGATAGAGGTGAGGCTAATCGTAATATATGTTTAATTCCAAGTTCAGCACATGGCACTAACCCAGCAAGTGCACAAATGGTTGGAATGAAGGTGGTAGTTGTTAATTGTGATAAAGAGGGAAATGTTGATTTTGATGATTTAAAGAAAAAAGCTGAACAACATTCGGAAAATCTTGGTGCACTAATGGTAACTTATCCATCTACCCATGGAGTATTTGAAGAAAAAATAACTGATATCTGTGAGTTAGTTCACAAACATGGTGGACAAGTGTATATGGATGGAGCAAATTTAAACGCCTTAGTTGGAGTTGCAAAGCCTGGAAATTTTGGTCCAGATGTCTGTCATATTAATTTACATAAAACATTTTGTATACCACACGGCGGGGGAGGACCAGGTATGGGACCGATTGCTTGTAAAAGACATTTACAAGTTTATCTACCTAATCATCCAGTGATTAAAGATTGTGGACCAACATCTGGCATTGGAGCAGTCTCGGCAGCTCCTTGGGGTAGTTCAAGTATTCTTTCAATTTCTTGGATGTACATTAAAATGATGGGATCAGCAGGGTTAAAGCTTGCTACTGAAGTAGCAATATTAAATGCAAATTATATTGCTCATAGACTAAAAGATCACTTTCCAATTTTGTATAAAGGATCAAATGGAAATGTTGCTCACGAATGTATTATTGATATTAGAAATATTAAATCAGAGACAGGAGTAACCGAAGAAGATATCGCAAAAAGATTAATAGATTATGGGTTTCATGCACCAACTATGTCATGGCCAGTAGCTGGTACAATGATGATAGAGCCAACTGAAAGTGAGGGTTTGTCAGAACTAGATAGATTTTGTGATACTTTAATTAAGATTAAAGAAGAAATTGAAAAAATTAAATCAGGTGAATTTGATAAAATAGACAATCCAATAAAAAATGCTCCTCACACGGACAGCGAACTAGCTTCTGATGATTGGACGCATAAATATTCAAGAGCAGAAGCTGCTTATCCAGCAAAATTCTTAAGAGCTAATAAATTTTGGCCTCCAGTTGCAAGAGTAGATAATGTTTATGGTGACAAGAATATATTCTGTACTTGTCCAAGCATAGATGAATTTAAAGAAGATGCAGCTTAACAATTAATGAAGATTGCTGTTGTCGGCTCAGGCATATCAGGATTAAGCGCTGCATATTACTTATCAAGAAAACATCATGTAGATCTTTTCGAGAAGGAAGATCGTTTCGGTGGTCACTCTCATACTATTGATTTACCGTTTGGTACAAAAAAAGTTCCTGTTGATATAGGTTTTATTGTTTTTAATTACGCAACTTACCCAAATTTAATAAATTTTTTCGAAGAGAATAATATTGCAATTGAAAAAAGCGATATGTCTTTTTCTGTATCAGTTGAAAAATCTTCATTCGAATATTGCGGTCGAGGATTAAATGGAATTTTTTCAAATAAGACCAATCTGTTTAATCTAAGATTCCTCAAAATGTTTTTTGATATAATAAAGTTTTACAAAAAATGTGATAATATAAAAAAAATTGATCAAGAGACTACACTTGGTGATTATTTGAGAAAGGAAAATCTTTCAAAAGAGTTTATTAACTTTCATTTGATACCGATGGTCTCAGCCATATGGTCAATGCCACCAAGTGCTGCCAGTCAAATGCCGTTAAGATTTTTCTTAAAGTTTTTTCAAAATCATGGTTTGTTTAAATTAAAAAATAGACCCCAATGGTACACTGTATCAAATCGGAGCAGAACTTATGTTCAAAACATTATTTCAAAAATCAGCGGTGAACATTTCAAAAATTATCCAATCAAAAAAATTAAAACAAAAACAACAGGTATAGATTTGTATTATGGAGGAGAAAGTGAATATTTTGGATACGACAAAGTTGTTTTAGCAACACATGCAGATGAAGCTTTATCAATAATTGATAATCCAACCGACCAGGAAAAGAATGTGCTTTCAAATTATAAGTATAAGGAAAATATTGCTTATATTCATACCGATGAACAAGCTATGCCAAAAAATAAAAAAGCTTGGTGCTCATGGAATTCATCAATGAAAAAGGATGACATAGAAAAAAATTCAATTACATATTGGTTAAATTTATTACAAAACCTTAAATGTGATGAAAATATTTTTCTTACCTTAAATCCTTATTTTAAAATTGATGAGAAGAAAATTTTAAAAAAAGTAAGATTTACACATCCATATTTTGATCAATCTGCACTTAATTTTCAAAGTCAGCTTAAAAATTTACAAAATAAAAGAAATATTCTTTATTGTGGTAGTTATTTTGGTTATGGTTTTCATGAAGATGGAATAAAATCATCTATTGAAATGCTCAAAACCCTTAATGACTAGTTGTATATATAATGGCACTGTAATTCACAAAAGATTTAAACCAAAGATACATTTTTTTAAATACAGGGTATTTTCACTTTTTATTGATCTTTCTGAATTGGAAAAATTAGATAAAACAATTAGTTTTTTTTCATACAATAAATTTAATTTAGTAAGTTTTTTTGATAAAGACCATGGAGATAGAGATGGATCACTATTAATCGATTGGGTTAAAAAAAATCTTAAGCAAAATAATATTAGCAGTGAAAATATTAAGATTAAACTTTTATGCTACCCACGCATCTTTGGATATGTTTTTAATCCATTAAGTGTTTTTTATGTGTACAATAATAATAACGATTTGATATCTGTATTATACGAAGTCAAAAATACTTTTGGTGAGCAACACACTTATGTTTTTAAAGTAAAAAATGACAATTTATTGCAACACAATTGCGAGAAAAAATTTCATGTCTCACCATTCATTGAAATGAATTGTAGTTATTTTTTTAGAATTTTAAAACCTGCAGATAAGATTTCAGTAATCATAGATCAATATCAATTAAACGAAAAAATATTATATGCTTCTCAGGATGGGAAAAGAAAAGATTTTACAACTTCAGAGTTAATTAAATCTTATTTAAAACATCCCCTAATGACGTTTAAAATTATTGCAGCGATACATTTTGAAGCGTTTAAATTATGGACCAAAGGAATAAAGTTTATCCAAAAAAAATTGAAAATAAGAAACAACATATCTTTTGAAAATTAATGTCCTTAAATAGACTTTCAGATAAACTGGTTTTTAACATATTAGCTGAAATAAATGTTGGATATCTAGAAATTACAAATTATCAAGGAGAAGTTTTTAAATTTGGAAATCCTCAGGATAATTTAAAAGCTAAATTGAAAATTAAAAAACCAAATTTTTCTTTTAATCTTATAAAGGGTGGCAGCATTGGTTTCGCTGAGTCTTACATGAGAGGAGAATTTGAAACTGATAATTTATCCAATCTAATTGAAATAACAGCTCGAAACATCAAAATCATATACAAGTTTTCAGGCTTACTCGATTTTCCAATTATAAATTTTTTAAAAGGGATCTTTATAAAAAATACAAAGAATAGAAGTAAAGAAAATATTGCAAAACATTATGACTTAGGAAACGATTTTTTTTCGTTATGGCTTGATGAAACCTTAACTTACTCAAGCGGAATTTTTAGCGAGACCACTAAAGATCTTTCAGAGGCACAGAACAACAAATACCAAAAAATGATAGATTTAATAAAACCAAACCATGGCGATAGAGTTTTAGAAATTGGATGTGGCTGGGGTGGTTTCGCAGAATATTTAGGGAAAAAATATGATGTAAAATTAGATTGTATTACTATTTCAAAAAAACAATTCGAATACGCAAAAAAAAGAATTCATAAATGTGGTTTAAATGAAAAAGTAAATATTGAAATCAAAGATTATAGAGATTTAAAGAATAAATATAATTCAATAGCCTCCATAGAAATGATTGAAGCTGTAGGGCAAAATTATTTGGAAAGTTATTTTAAAACTATTAAGAAAAATCTTTCTACAGATGGTAGGGCAGCCATTCAAGCAATTACAATAGATGATAGTTTATTTGATAGATATAAAACGAAACAAGATTTTATTCAAAAATATATTTTTCCAGGAGGATTTTTGCCAAGTAAAAATAGCTTAAACAAATATGTTTCAGACAATGGTTTAACAATAAAGTCTTACGACTCATATGCTGATCATTATGCAAATACATTAGCTATTTGGAAAAATGAATTTAATAGAAAATGGGATCTCATTAAAAAACAAGGTTTTGATTTAACTTTTAAAAGAATGTGGGAATTTTACCTATCTTATTGTGAGGCTGGATTTAAATCGAAAAATATTGATCTGATACAATTTTCAATTCAAAATAAATAAATAAATAAAGGGGGCTTGTGAGCAAAATAATAAACTTAAGATCAATTTTATTGATAATCTCTTTTTTCTTAATTACAAACTGCTCAAATAATAGCGATATGAAACCAGAAGATTTTAAAGGTAAAGAACCAAGATTAATCATAGAAAATTACTTGTCAGGCAATGTTAAAGCTTGGGGAGTTCTTCAGAATAGATCTGGAAAAGTTACTAGACAATTTTCAGCAGATTTAGATGGTAAGTGGGATGGTAAGCAATTAATTCTTGATGAAAAATTTAATTGGGATGACGGTGAAGTACAAACTAGACAATGGCAAATTACTAAAATAGACGATAATAATTATGAGGGAACTGCTGGAGACGTAGTTGGTAAAGCCAGAGGATATTCATATGGTCCCGCATTTAAATTTGAGTATGTTTTATTAGTTCCAGTAAAAGGTAAAGAAATTAAGATTACTTTCGATGATTGGATTTTCAAACAGGATGATCGAGTAGCAATTAATAGAGCTACAATGACTAAATTTGGAATAAAAGTCGCTGAATTGACTGTAGTATTTGTAAAAGATTAATCTTTCTTTTGATATTTTGTTAATTTTCCAACTAAACCAAAATAAATCTTACTCGGAAGAAAACTTAAGATTTTCAGTATAATAGTTAATGATTTTGGAAAATGAATTTCAAAAGTTTTTTTATTGACCAAGCCATCATATATTTTTTCAGCCGCATATTCAGTAGTTTTTAAAAAAGGCATTTTAAAATCATTTTTATCAGTCATTGGAGTTTTGATAAAACCTGGAGATACCAAGCACACTCTGACATTTGATCGACCAAAGTCAAAATATAAACTTTCTGCTAAATTATTTAGAGCAGATTTTGAAGGTCCATATCCAGTTGAATTTGGTAAACCTCTATAACCAGCAATTGAGGAAACAATAGTAATTGTTCCACTTTTCTTTTTTTTAAAATATTCTTCAACTGCTTTGATAGCATTCAATGTCCCAAAAAAATTAATTTTAAAGACTTCCTCAATTTGCTCAACATCAATATCCCTTTCTTTTTTTGGATTCCACGTACCAGTGGAAAAAAAACAAATATCTATATTTTCAAATTTATTCTTAATTTTTTCAAAAACCTCTTTACATTTTGATTTATCAGTCACATCTAATTGAAATGGACTAATATTTTCATGATTGTCCGCAATCTCATTAAGAAGATTCTCACGTCTAGCTGAAATAGCAACATTCCATCCTTCATTAGCAAATTTTATTGCAAGAGCTTTGCCGATTCCAGTACTCCCACCCGTTATCCAAATTGTTTTTTTATTCATAATTTAAAGATGTATAATACTTTAATGCTAAAAAATAAATTTTTATCATTCATACTTTTTTTTATTATCACATTTTCAGCCTCATTTATTGGAAGTTTAGTCACAATTAATTTTAAAGACCCTTGGTATTCTCAATTAGTCAAATCTGATTTTAACCCACCTGATTGGATATTTGCGCCTGTTTGGACTATGCTATATTTAATGATGACAGTCGCTATTTGGTTTTTTTGGCATAGTAAAAGTAGAGACATGAACACGATTTATATTTATTTTATTCATATTATATTTAATACAACTTGGAGTATCGTTTTTTTTGGATTACACCAAATTTTTTTAGCTTTAGTTGTTTTGGTAATCTTAATTGGTTTAATAATTACTTTAGTAATTAGATATAAGCGTGTCAATTTTGTGAGTTATTATTTAATGATTCCCTATTTACTTTGGTGTTGCTATGCATTATTTCTGAATATTAACTTACTAATATTAAATTAATGGATGATGTTGTAATAGTTGGTGGTGGAATAATTGGAGCCGCGACTGCTTACTTTTTATCAAAAGAGGGCAGAAAAGTTAAAGTTATAGAAAAAGATCCAACTTATAAAACTGCTTCTTTTCCTTTGTCATTAGGTGGCTTTAGAAGACAATTTTTCCAAAAAGAAAATATTTTATTAGGAAAATTTGCAAGAGAATTTATTTTTCAAATTCCAGATTTATTAAAAACTGAAAAAAATCCAAAACCCACTGCTAGTATGGTGACTAATGGTTATTTATTAATGTTTGGACCTGAGCATGCAGATGAACAATATAAAGCGCTCGAAAATCATAAAGCTTGTGATGCGGGAACAAAAAATATCAAAGGCTCTGAGTTGAATAATTTTTTTCCATATATCAATAGTGAGGGAATAGAAACAGCGACCTTTACTGACAATCAAAGTGAAGGATGGATTGACCCCTTCATGTTTCATAGTGCTCTAAAAAGTAAAGCAATTGATCTTGGCGCAGAATTTGTTAAGGGTGAGGTTAAATCTCTTTCAGAAATTAATGCTAAGACAATTATTTCAGCAGCTGGATGTTGGACTAAAGAGCTTTTAGAAGATATACCTGTTGAACCTCAAAAACATACAGTTTTCAGAGTAAAGTGCCCAAAACATATTCCTGAAATGCCATTAACGGGAGATCTAACAACAGGAGTTTATTGGAGACCTGAAGGTAAAGAATACTTAGCTGGTTCACCAAAATCAGTCTTTGATGCCAAAGATCTTGAACC
>CACMRE010000021.1:0-11573 GCA_902616025.1 uncultured Pelagibacteraceae bacterium
TTGATATTTTTCTTTAAAGTACTATTTTTTTCTGATTTTGCACCAACGCACCAACCTTCGAAAATTATTACATCAGGTCTTGCTTTTAAATCATACCAATTTTTTTTATGAAAGCGGTCATCTATTGCTTTATTAAATGTTGGCAATTTCAGCCTTTTAAATTTTCTACTTTTTGCCTTTCTAAAAAAACTTAACATCATATTAATATCATGTGTTCCTGGTACCCCTCTAGTTAAAAGCATTGGGTGTATTTTATTAGATAAATTTATTCTCTCTTTTCGAGTTTTATAAAAATCATCTATAGAAATTCTGAAAACTTTTAATTTAAAGTACTTTGTTAAAATAATTTTGATGAGTGAACTAATGGTGGTTTTGCCTGTACCTTGGCCTCCTGCTAAACCAACAAAATAAGGTCTTTTTTTATCAGCTTTTTTACTAATCCAAAAACATAATGGAATTAAGAAAGACTTGATCATTCTTTCCTTGTTTTTAAATTTATCTGCTTTTGTTTCTTGAGATTTAATAAACTTTAAACAATCTTTTTTTACCTTACCAAAGCATAAGCTGAATTGTTGCATGAAAATTATTTTTTATCCAATGGATGATTTTGACCATCATTTACTGGAACTTCTTTCATATCGAAAGTATTTATTTCATCGATACAACCAACATTAAATCCTGTCATTGCTGGATTGATCCTTGGATTGTGATGTGTGTAAATTCCACATTCGGAGCAAAAGTAATGTTTAGCTACTTTTGAATGAAATTGATACAGTTTTAATTTTTCTTGCCCTTTAGTAATTTTAAAATCTTCATTTTTTACCATCGACATAATTGCACCTTTTCTTTTACAAATAGAACAATTACATTTTATTACTTTAGCTAAATCTCCGTCTAAATTAATTTCTGCTTCAACGGCTCCACAATGACATATTAATTTTTTCATATTGATGATTTGTTAAACTATCCTTGGTTGAAGTTATCCACAAGCATACAAAATATGGTTTCGATGTTCACGTTTTGATTCAGTTTTGATTCAATTACGGACTCAAAATACAACCTATTGACTGCATTGTATAACTGCGCTACAAATAAGAACAAAACAAGAACATGAAGCTGACTATTCCCTATTATCTGCATAAAGCTGGCGCTGGTTTTCCATCGCCTGCCACTGATTATATCGAAGAAGATATTGATCTAAACATGCATTTAATCAAAAATGTTCCTGCCACTTTCATCATCCGAGTACAGGGAAAATCTATGGTCGATGTTGGGATTAATGATGGGGATTTATTAGTTGTCGACAAAAGTTTAAAACCAAAAAACTTTTCAACTGTTATCGCAAATGTTCATGACGAGCTTGTAGTTAAAACTTTGGTTCAAGAAAGAGATAAAAAATTTCTATCCTCAGGCTCTAAAGATTTTTCTAATAGAATTTTAATCAATGAAGAAGAAGATGTCTTTATTTGGGGAGTTGTGACTTATGTCATCCATTCAACGTACTAAAAAAATAGGCTTAGTTGATTGTAATTCTTTCTATGTTTCATGTGAAAGATTATTTAATCCAAGAATAAGAAAAAAACCTGTAGTTGTACTGTCAAATAATGATGGTTGTATTATTTCTAGATCCAATGAAGCAAAAGCTTTAGGAATTAAAATGGGTGAACCTTATTTTAAAGCAAAAGATATTATTGTTAAAAATAAAGTTGAGGTTTTTTCATCAAATTATTCTTTATATGGCGATTTATCTAGAAGAGTAATGAGAACACTTAAAAGATTTAATACTGAAATAGAAGTGTATTCTATCGATGAAGCATTTATAGATTTGTCCAATTTTCCAGATTCTGAAGTTGAAAAAGTTGGTAGAGAAATTAGAGAAACAGTTTTGCAATGGACTGGTATTCCAACCAGTATCGGTATTGCTAAAACTAAAACTTTAAGCAAAGTTGCAAATCATATTGCCAAGAAAAAACAATCAGGGGTAACGAGTTTAATTGGAATAGAAAATTTAGACCCCATTTTAGAAAAAGTTAAAATCAATGATATATGGGGTGTTGGTAGGCAGCTAACAAAATTCTATCAAAAAAATGGTATTTATAATGCTAAGCAACTTAAGAATAAATCGAATACATGGATTAAAAAATGCTCCAATGTTTTAAGCTCTAGAACTGCAATGGAACTTAGAGGAATATCTTGTATCAATTTAGAAACTACCCAAAGTAAAAGAAAGAGCTGTGTAGTTTCAAGATCATTTGGTAAAAGAATTGAAAAATTTCAAGAACTAAAAGAAGCAGTTGCCAACTATTGTTTAAATGCATCTGAAAAAATTAGATCAGAATCTTTAGTTGCAAAAGCAATTACAGTTTTCGTTCGAACCAGTCCTTTTCAAAGAGACTACGGTTATTATTCAAATGCTAAAACAATTGATTTTCCTATTGCAACAAACAATAGTATTGAAACTGTTAAGACCGCAATTGCAATACTAGAAAGTATATTCAAAAATGGTTATCGTTATCAAAAAGCAGGTGTAATGCTGACGGGACTGCGTAATGACGATGGTAGAAAAAATCTATTTTCATCTGAAAAAGATGAAAAAATAAAAAGTTTAATGCGATCAATTGATAACACCAATTACAGATATGGCAGATCCACTTTAAGCCTTGCAAGTGCTGGGGTTCATAAAAAATGGAATATGAGAAGAGAATACTCTTCTAAAATAGATACGGCTGATTTTTATTCTCTACCGAAAATAAGAGTTGGGTAAAACTTTACAACACATCCAAAAATTCTAAGAAATAAGGTGGTACTTCTTCTTTGCCAGATTTATACTTTTTCATGTCTTCAGAATTTAGTGGAAACTCTTTACCTTTTTTATCTAAAACAGAAAACTTTCCATTGTCATCAACAAGGGTAAAACCTCTCTTTTTACACTCTTTAATTAGTTCTTTATAAGTCATTTAGAAAATTTAATATAAACATTATAATATAATAAATTTATGAGTGAATTAATTTTTGCACCTAGTGAATTTGCTTTTGGATATTCTGGATGCAAAAGATGTTATTATGACCTAAAAAATGATAACATAAGGGTTTCAACAGCATTCCCATCCATTTTTTCTAAATTGGATAGATTACAAAAAGAATTTTATCACAATAAAAACAGTGATGTTTTAAATGCAAATATAGAACCTGGTAAGATTAAGACTGATTACGAAAGATTACAAAGGTCTGAGCTGTTAAAAGATAACAAAGGTAGAAAATTTATTCTTCGTGGTAAGATAGATGCTTACATAGATCATGGTAGTTTTTTTTCAATTATAGATTTTAAAGTTACCAATATAGATGAAAAAAAAATTGAAGTATATAAAACTCAATTATTAAGTTATGCAATAATGTTTGAGAAACCAAACAAAGAATATTTAAAACTTACACCCATAAAAAATTTAGGCATATTTTGTTTTGAACCTGAAAATATACAATCAGTTGATAAAAATCCTTCATTTAATATGAAGACACAATATTATCCAATTCAAAGAGACGATGATTATCTATTTAAGTTTATTACAGAGATACTAGATTTTCTTGAAGGTCCAAAACCTAATTTTGATGAAAAATGTGGGTTATGTAATTTGAAAAAAAATAACTTCAGTTCTTGAACGTTTAAAGACCCTAAATTACACTATCAATATGGATATAACCACTTCAATTAAAAAATATAAAAATTCAGTTACTAGAAAATATATTTCTATTTCAAGTGATGAAATCGATACGATTAAAAAAGGTGACTATTGGTTATCTAAAAAATTTGATGGTCAACTTTGGTTTTATTGTAAATCAAACAAAAATTCAAAAATCATTAATTCTAACGAAAATGATATATCCAATATTGTTAAAGATATTAAAAATGATTTAGATAAAAAATTATCAAAATCAAAAAATATAATTTTAGCAGGTGAACTATATTTTCTATCTAATGAAAGAGAGCGCTACGGAGATACCATTTCTGGACTTGGTGATAATGAAAAAAGAAAAAAATTAAGATTTGGTGTTTTTGATATTGTTGAGTCTGATAAACTTTTGTCTAATTTTGAGGATAAATATAAATTTCTAAAAAAAAATATAGGTCAAAAAGATAAAGATTTTGCGTATGTTTTAGCCCATGAAAAAGTAAAACATAATGAAATTAAAAAATCTTTCAAGGACATTGTTGAAAAAGAAGATGCTGAAGGGTTAATAGTTAGAAATGATAGTAATGTTTATAAAATTAAAAAAGAGGAAACAGCAGACCTCTTAATAACAGGATACACATTAGAAAGTAATGTCAATCAAATTAGATCTGTCTCTTTAGGAGTTTTTTTAAATGAAAAAGAAATTATGCATGTGGGATCATGTGGAAATATTCCAACAAATTTAAGAAAAAATCTTTATAAGAAATTAACAAAGTTAAAAGTCAGTTCAAATTTCCAAAAGATTGCCTCAAATGGATCTGCTTATAATTTTGTTAAACCTGAAATTGTTTGTGAAATAAAATTGTTAGAGTTTCAAGGAGATAAGTCAAATGATCAACCCATTCGACATTTAAAATATGAATATTCAAACAAGTCGCTTAATGCAACAGGAAGAGCAAGATCAGTATCTGTTTTAAATAGTAATATAATTGATATTCGATCAGATAAAAAAGCCAACTTTGACGATTGTGGTTTAAATCAAATTATTAGAATAAGCGGAATTCCTAAAAGTGAATTTAAAGAGGTTAATAATAAAGACCTGCCAAAAAGTAAAATTATCAAAAGAGAGATATTTAAAAAAGAGAGTAAAAAAGGAACTGCAATTAGAAAATTTTTATTTTGGAAATCTAATAAAGAAAAATCTTCAGATTACCCCTCCTTTCTTTGTTATTATTTAGATTATTCAGAAGGTAGAAGCGACCCCATCAAAAGAAAATTATATCCCTTTGAAGATGAAAAACTTGGTCTTGGACATTTAAAAAAACTGATTGATGAAAATATCAAAAAAGGCTGGGAGAAACATAATGGCTAGAGAACTAATTCTCAATCTCAACAAAAAGACATCAAGTTTTGCAATATCTAAAATTGATAGAAAAAAACTCTATGGTTTCAAAAAAAGACTTTATTTGGATGAAAAAGGCAAAGAGTGCTCAAAAGCTAATTTAGAGGAAGAAACTGGTATTGTGTTTGTCAGCAGTGATATCAGTAGCTCTTATCTGGATCATAAAGGTAATTTTATTGACAAAAAAGAACTGGAGGCAATTGATGATGATGGCAAAAAGGTAACCAAGCAAGATTCAACTCTTGGCAAAGATGTACAATTAAAATCTGCATCTGAAGAAGATGCATTAAATTTAAAAGTTAATTCAGTCTACCATTTAGAACCTAAGAATTTTGATAAAGATTTAAAATCGAAATTAGATAAAGGTGAAATATTTAGTTTTCCTTTTAATTACTATTCAGATTTTAAATTAGAGGATGGAATTATTTTAAAAGGTGAAAAGGATTATTTTGCTTTAATTGGAAGAAAAACGATGTGTAATTGGATTGGAGAACATAGTGATGAACTGCCAGAAGAAGTGGAAGAATTTGAGGATAATGATTTAGATTTTGAGATGATGTAATGACTACAGCTTTAAAAGAAATACATATAGAAAATTCAAAGAAAAGAGATGCCAATGTCAGATTTGTGTCTTTGATAAGAGAAAATGATCCAAAGCCTGCTTATAAAGGTAAAACTATTAAAAATTCAAGATTATTAATTAGTTCTGATGAAACCTCGGAAGATAGTTTGATTAACAAATATAAATCTAAATTGGCAGAAAGTATTTTAAAAGAGGATGTGGATGTTGATGTCGAATACGCAGGAAAATTTATTGGTGACATAGATAGAATATTATTTAACTCCAAAAATGAAATCCTTTATTCACCGCCTAAAATTAAAGAGGTGTTGTTTAGTAAAGAGGGAAAAGAGATAAAAAAACAAGATCCAAAAGAAATTGTACCTAATGTAAGAGATGATACCCCTCCCCTTAAATGGACTGGTAAATTTTTTAAAAGAGAGGATGTATTAAAAAAATTTGTAATCAATAAAAGTATTCAATTAAGACACACTGATGGTTTAACTTTTGAATTTTTATACGATATGGCAAAAACACTAAATGATAAAAAAAGTCTGATGTTTTTAGGCGGTGGAAAATCTGGCAAGGAACCTTTAATATTTCAAACAAATGGTAGCCCATACAGAGGATTTTTGGATGGCAGAATAAATAAAAACCAATATCAATTAATTTTAAGATTAAGTAATATGGAACTCAAATTTAAGTAAAATGGATTTACTAAATCAAATAGAGGAAAAATATAAAAACCATAATCAATTTAATGAGTATTTAAAAGATGACATTGAAAGTGCTAAAAATGATTTAAAATACTTTTATCACTTCAAAAGAATTGGTTATCATTTAATTCATATTTTCAAAGATGAAAAACTATCAAGATCAACTTTCGAACATGCAATTGAATGCTGCGTAGAGGCAGAAGACATCAAAGATGTTATAATGGATATCACTTTTTTATCAGAAGAGTGGGCTAAAGAACTTCAGGATACATGGGAGGTTGATATTAATGAGTGAGATTACTTTAGTTTCAAGAGAATTGACTTTCTTCGACATGGAATTTCAAGAATCAGATATTTCATCTAATGATAAATTGCAGAATATTATAAATGAAGTAATTGAAGGTGGTGAAAGTTCATCAACTGCCCATATGATTTTGGGAAGTATTGACTATGATAATAAACAAAATCTTAATGAGAAATATTACTCAACAGAAAGTTATGATGAAAGTGATAAAGATTTATCCATTTCAATCAATAATTTAGGCAATTTAATTGATGAACCCGCAGAAAAAAAAATAAAAATTGTATATTATTATTATTACAATAACTCTTCTCACAATTTGCAAATTAAAGGTGATAATAAAAATTTGAAATTTGATATCAAAGATTTTCAAATGGACGCTATAGTAACAAACACATCAACTGAAAATTATGATTTATTAGCCGTAGATGCTAGTGATGGTAGTGAATTCTTTTTAGCTTGTATGTTCGATGATGGTCACTTTATAAATGGAACAAAATTAGAAGTATCAAGTTTTATTGATGAAATAATGGAGTATATAAAAGAAAAAAATTAATAATACTCAATTTCTTATCTTTTTAACTTTAAATAAAATTTATTTATCTAACGAATTGAAATAATTTTTCAAAACTTCTTCTGCACTTTTGCCATCATCTACCTGTTTTTCTAATGATGGTATTACAGAAAAATCTTTAAAAACCTTATCTTTAAATAATGAATTTTTAACTTCTACTAATTTGTCTCTCGCAGACAAAGGTTGAACTTTTGATTTTGTACCCTCACTTTTACTATCCTTTGCATTCATCATTCGAATATTAACTTGATCGGGTGATATTCTTTTAGCATTATCTAAACTCGAGGAGTGAACATAGTGTCTTGCTTGAACGACACCTGGAAAATCTACAAATAAATCCTCAGATTTTGAAAATATAAAACATTTTTTATCTGGGTCCGAATAACCTTTACTTAGATCTGACTTTTCAAATTTTTCTATATGATATTTTTTAACAATCATTTGATTACTGCCAACAAGATATACGTATGAATATTTGAGTATATCTATCATTTCATCTTTAATTAACCATTCACCAAGAGTTTTATTCTGTTTGTCTTGTTTAATATTTTTGATGTAATTCTCGTAGGTAACCGAAAAAACTATACTATCTACTTCTAAATTATCCATAACTTATAACTATTGACCCAAAATATTTAAAATATCCTCGTCCTCTCTTAACGACTCATCAATTAAATCCAAAGCTTCTTCACCAACACTTTCTACAGCTGCTATAGCAATATCTTTATCTTTTTTTAATTTTTCACTAACAAATTCAATCGCAGTGCCATTATCTTGGGTAACTTCTAAAACGAAATCTTTATCATTCAGAAGTGATGAACTTGCAAATTTCATTGCCATTCCATCATTACTTGCAGCGGCTAAAACTATATCCCTATCATCTTGTAAGCTTTTGTCAGCATATTCTAATGCGGCTCCACAATTTTGCACTGCAGCCATCACAACTTCACTATCTTTTCTTAAATCTTCAGATAGATCACCAAGCTTACAACCATCTTCATACATTAGTTCAATCGCATCTTTTTTTTTCATCTTTTTTAATCTCCAAACGGATCTCCGTCTTTGTTAAGGCCTAGCAATTGATCACGTGAATACATCGATAAAGACTCAAACCATTTTATTATTTTTTTGTCTGCCAACTTTAAAGAATCAATATCATTTTTTATTGCTTCAAGAACAACCTCTTTATCAGCCTTTAATTGTTTGTCGGCAAATTTAAGATTGCTTCCATTTTTTTTTACTGCTGCAATTATTACTTGCTTATCTTTACCGAATTTTTTTAGTTCATCTGTGGAAATAGTGTTATTTTTAATTTTCTTTAAAACCTCTTTTGTGTTCATAAGAATACCTTACCTCTTATTTATATTTTAGATTAAGTCTAATTTAGATTTATCTAGATATAAAGTTTAAATTTATATAAGTTTTAATGCTAATTATTATTAAATTTAAATTTCAATGAAACGAAAACCAAATATAAAAACCAATATTGCTGAGAAAGTACATCATTATCATAAAATCGTAAATGTTAAGAGTCAAAGAGAATTTAACAAAAAACATGGTGGTTTAGAACATGGATTAGGAAAATGTTTGGAGATATTTTTTGAAAAAAAATTTAAAGGGGGCAGTAAAAATAAAGAGCTTCGGGTTTACGAAATCAAAAATGGAAAAAAGTTAGGTCAACCATTTCGTTGTGATTGGTATGCAGAAATAAAAGATAAACATGTTGTTTTTGAATTTAATGGCAATCATCATTATCAATCTTCTTTTAAAATTTTAACTGATTGGCGAAAACATGAAGTATTAAGCGACCCTTATAGAAATGATCATGGAAAAAAATTTATAATATTTAAAATTCCTTATTACATGCAACTTACTAAAGATTATGCGAAATATTTGTTTGGTGATTTAGCCAAAGAGAAACTTGGAAAAAGTTTTTATAAAGATGATAAATTCAAAAAAGCAATTAAAAAGATTTATAATACTGATAACGAAGATTTAATTTTTGCTCCAGGTCTCCACACCAGTAAGCAAACGCCTGCAACATTTAATGAAGATGGAATTGAACGATTTTTACAAGAAATGGTAGATATAAAAAAATATCCCAGTATTGAGCATCAAATTGTGCACTCATTAAAATTATATATTAAAGATGTGACACGCTTTAATAAAAAACCTTGGAAAAATAACAAAGAATGGAAAAATTTAATAATACCAAAAAATAAAAAATTTTTAGACTTCTTTGACTTTGAACCTGATAAGAAATACCTAAATTGTGTTTTTGAAAGAGAAGAAAAAAATTACAAATAATTAATTTTTTTTTAAACCTCATCACCCTTTCTTACTTCAAAATTTTGAAAATTTGGATTTGATGACACTACACTTAATTGAATTATTTCATCATCTTTGTGACTTATTGCATAAACTATTTTTAATCCATCTAAATTTGCTAAATGTAAATTAAATTCATTTGGTTTAAATTCACTCACTTCAAATAATTGATCTAAATTTTCCCATTCTCCCTTTTCTCCACTCTGTCCAAAAAAATAAAACTTTTCTGATAGATCCTTATTAGATGTATGAACAACATCTTCTTTTATATTAAAACCTTTTGCTTTAATTTCATCTGAAGTTAATGGAATATTTAATAATTCTTCATTATTCTCATTGAATATTTTTAAATATTGATCTGTTCCCTCTTCTTCTAAAACTGCTCCATATTTGTGGGTAATATCATCCATCTCAGACCATTCTTTAATGTCTGAATTGTCACCAAATCCTGAAACTGCATCATTTAATGCTTCGTTATCTTGAAAATATTTATTGTAAATCTCCTCTGTAATATTTCCTAAAACAACTTCATATCCATATGGTCCTAGTGCAAATTTTATTTTCATGAATTAACAGAGATAGTTTAATTTTTTAAATGATTTTTTAATTGAGAAAACATATGCGCAACGTCTTCGCTATCCTTTAAGTCAAATGCAAAATTCTCATACTCATCTGTAAGATATAAAAGTTTTGATTGAATATTACCACTCGATTCACTTTCCAAGGTAAGATCTATTTGTTTTCCATTTTGAAGAAATTTGCATTCTGTCTCGTTAAAAACTTCATAGCCTTCAAATAAAAGTAATTGATCTTGTTTGGTATTGATTTTTATTTCCAGATTATTGGGATCTAAATTTTGATTAGAATAAACTCTCGAATTTTCTAATACCTCATAAACATTCATTTGGATTTCATTTTTTTTTATATTTAATGTAATAGGTATTTCGGGTTTTTGAAAATCAACTTTTACTGGTGTTCCAGATATATCCACTTCATGATTTATGCCAGTTGAAAATAGTCTAAATGAATTTTCACTCATCAAAGTCTCTGCAGTGCTTATTAGAAAATTTTGATCCTTATTTAATAAATCTTCTTTTTTAATTTTGGCAGAACACCACATCAATTCTTCGATACCATTAAATTCTATAGTCATTATAAATCTCTATCTAATATTATATCTTTTCTATTGTTTTTCACTCTTTTTGATAAATAAATCGCAATCGAAACGAGTGATAAAGGGATCAAAAATTTAAGCGCGCCACTTGTATAATAATGAATTTTTTCTGTAATTAATGAAGATAAACTAAATGCGGTGATGGTAAACCCATTAACAATATAAAACCAAATAAATATAATATCTATAATCGTTAATTTCTTTGGCTCAGGTTTTTCAACAGAAAAGTAAAGTGCGATCGCAGATAAAAATGTGGTTGTTAAAATACCAATACTTTCACCTGATTGATCAAATCCTAAAAACACTGAATAATAGACTAAAAAAATTAGAAAGAACATTGGGATTCCAATTTTGAATAAAGTTGCGGTATTCTTTCTTTTTACGATCCAGCCTAATCTATTTTCACTATTTACTGTAACTGTTTTTTTTAAATCGGTATCTTTATATAAAAAATTCTTTTTATATTTAATTCCAGAAAAAGCATTTTCAATATTCCATTCATTTATTTCAAATTCATCGTCCACCAACTCTAAAGGAATAGGCTGCAGGATATGTTCTGAGTTATCTTTTAAAGTCATTGAAATATATAGACTTTGCCAATCAAATGGATAATTGTCAGCAATCGCTAAGAAATCAAAATTAGCAACTATGTAGTATCTAACTGTATTATAATTTAATTCATCTTTTCTTCGCCAAATTTCTTTAGATGAGAACTTATCATTAGTAGATGATAAGTTATTAAAAATGATTTGATCTAAGGGATTGTCTGATTGCGAAACTAAATCAAGATAAAATTCAGCAGTCCAAGTTTTTTCTTGAATATTTATATTTGTTACTCGCAATACATCAAC
>CACMRE010000022.1:0-11289 GCA_902616025.1 uncultured Pelagibacteraceae bacterium
TGATCGAACTATTGTAAGAAAGATTAACAAAGATCGGTTAGAAAAAATAGTTATAGAAGCATGTGAACAATCAAATCGGATTAGTATCCCATCAATTGATAAAGCACAAAATTTAAAAAGTTTTTTAAATTCCAATTCAATGAATTTAATTTTCACAGATTTAAATTCAGACAATAAAAAAATTGAAAAAACAAAGTTTTCAAATGAACCTATTTGTATCATTATAGGTCCCGAGGGAGATTTTTCAGAACATGAAAGGCAGGAGATTCTCTCATTTAAAGGAGTACAAGCACTAAAAATTAATGACAATATTTTAAGATCAGAAACTGCAGTGATATCTGCAATTTCGATCATAAATTATGTGATTAATTGATAAATTGTCGCGAAAACTAAAGTGTAATTTTTACAAAAGGGCTTTATATAGCTAGTAAAAATGAAAAAAATTTTATTTATATTTTCAAGTATTTTTATCTCTCAAAATGCTTTTGCAAACCAACCTGTTGATTGGCAATTAGGTTTTCAAAAAGCGGCATCAGAATCGATGAGAGATATTGTAGCCTTTCACGATAACTTGTTATTACCGATAATAATAGCAATAAGTGTATTTGTTTTATTTTTAATGCTTTATGCGTGTGTAAGATTTAGAGCCTCAGCAAACCCTAATCCCTCAAAGAGAACACACAATGTAACTGTTGAAGTTTTATGGACTTTAATTCCTTGTTTGATTTTAATTGTTATGGCGGTTCCATCATTTAAAATTTTATATAAGCAAGATACAATTCCAAAAGCAGATTTAACAATCAAAGCAATAGGCTATCAATGGTATTGGGGTTATGAGTATCCAGACGAAAATTTAGAATTTGACTCATACATGATTGAGGAAAAAGATTTAAAAGCAAATCAACCAAGATTGTTAGCTGTTGATAATCAAGTTGTTGTTCCAGTTGGCAAAGTAGTTAAAGTTTTAATAACAGCAAATGATGTTTTACATGCATGGGCCCTACCTTCGTTTGGAGTAAAAAGGGATGCGGTACCTGGAAGAATTAATGAAACGTGGTTTAAGGCTGAAAAAGTTGGTACTTATTATGGTCAATGTTCAGAACTTTGTGGTATAAAACATGCATTTATGCCTATTGCAGTAAAAGTAGTTAGTGAAGATGAATATCAAGAATGGTTATCTGAGGCGCGCGTGAAATTTGCAAAAGAAGAAATTGAAAACGATAAACTTAAATTAGCGAGTAAATAAATTATGTACACACAAACAGCATCACACGATCATCATACTCCAACTGGTTGGAAACGTTGGGCGTATTCTACTAACCATAAAGATATTGGGACAATGTATTTAATTTTTGCAATTGTTGCAGGAGTTATTGGAACTGCTTTTTCTGTTTTAATGAGAATGGAATTAATGCATCCTGGTGATGGCATTTTAGGTGGTAATTATCACTTATATAATGTGTTGGTTACTGGACATGGTTTAATAATGATTTTTTTCATGGTAATGCCAGCGATGATTGGTGGCTTTGGTAATTGGTTTGTGCCAATTATGATTGGAGCTCCTGACATGGCATTTCCAAGAATGAACAATATCTCTTTTTGGTTATTACCTGTTTCTTTAACTTTATTAATCTTATCAATTTTTGCAGACGGACCTCCAGGACAAACCGGTGTGGGGGGTGGATGGACGATTTATCCTCCGTTGTCTTCAAAAGCTGGACAACCTGGACCAGCGATGGATTTAGCTATTTTAAGTTTGCACTTAGCGGGTGCCTCATCAATTTTAGGAGCAGTTAATTTTATTACTACTATTCTAAATATGAGAACACCAGGTATGACATTACATAAAATGCCTTTGTTCGCATGGTCTATATTAGTAACTGCATTTTTATTATTATTATCTTTACCAGTATTAGCTGGAGCAATAACAATGTTATTAACAGATAGAAATTTCGGTACCGCCTTCTTTGAAGCCCAGACAGGGGGTGATCCAGTCTTATTCCAACATTTATTTTGGTTTTTTGGTCATCCAGAAGTATACATTTTAATCCTTCCAGGATTTGGAATGATTAGTCATATTGTTTCTACATTTTCTAGAAAACCTGTTTTTGGATATCTTGGAATGGCTTATGCAATGGTAGCAATTGGAATTGTTGGATTTGTTGTATGGGCGCACCATATGTACACAGTTGGATTGAGCACAGATACGAAAGCATATTTTTTAGCTGCAACGATGATTATTGCAGTTCCAACAGGAATAAAAATTTTCTCATGGATAGCAACAATGTGGGGTGGGTCAATATCTTTTAAAACACCAATGGTATGGGCATTAGGATTTATTTTTATGTTCACAGTCGGTGGAGTAACTGGAGTAGTTTTAGCTAACGCAGGTGTTGATACTGCAATGCATGATACTTATTACGTAGTTGCTCATTTTCACTATGTACTTTCTCTAGGAGCTGTTTTTGCAATTTTTGCTGGCTTTTATTATTGGTTCTCAAAAATGAGTGGTTATGAATATTCTGAGTGGATGGGTCAATTACATTTCTGGTTAACATTTATTGGAGTTAACTTGATTTTCTTCCCTCAGCACTTTTTAGGATTAGCTGGGATGCCGAGAAGATATGCTGATTATCCTGATGCATTTGCCGGATGGAATTATATATCTTCAATAGGGTCTTACGTGGCTGTAGCTGGTCTTGCTGTATTTTTTGTGAATTTAATTTATGCATTTGCAAAAAAGAAAGCAGCCGCACAAAATCCTTGGGGTGAGGGAGCAACAACATTAGAGTGGACTGTGCCATCTCCACCAAATTTCCATACTTTTGAGGAATTGCCAAAATTTGAAGATGGTCAGGGTACACAAAAATCGCACGGCTAATAAAATAAGAGCATTAAGAACCGATGGATAATTCAAGGCTAAAAAAAAGAAGTTTAAGCCAAGAAGATTTATTTAATCTTTCAGAATTATTTAAATTGATGAAGCCAAGAGTTATGTCATTGGTAATTTTTACCTGTGCCGTAGGTTTATTAACAGCACCAAACATTGTTTCAACCAAAGATGCAATTATTGGAATTCTTCTCGTCTCATTAGGTGCCGGAGCGGCTGGTGCTTTAAATATGTGGTACGAGTCAGATCTTGATGCTTTAATGACCAGAACCTGTTTAAGACCAATCCCAACAGGGAAAGTCAATAGAAATCAAGCTTTGATATTTGGTGTTACATTATCAATAGTTTCAGTTGTAGCTTTAGATTATTTTACAAACAGAGTTTCTGCAGCAATATTATTATTAACAATATTGTTTTATGTATTTGTTTATACAATCTGGTTAAAAAGAAGAACTCCACAAAATATAGTTATTGGTGGGGCAGCTGGTGCTTTTCCACCAGTTATAGGATGGACTATTGCTACAGGCTCTATATCACTTGAACCATTAACATTTTTCTTAATTATATTTTTTTGGACACCCTCTCATTTTTGGGCACTTAGTTTATATAAGTCCGATGATTACAAGAAAGCCAAAATACCAATGCTGCCACTAACCAATGGAATAGAAAGTACCAAAATCAATATATTCATTTATTCTTTATTGATGATACCGGTAATTATTTTTCCATATTTAATTAACTTTGTTGGTTTAACATTTTTAATTCCATCACTGCTATTAACTTTTTATTACAATTTTTTATGTTATGAATTGTTGGATTATAAAAAAAATAGATTTAACTCTAAGAAAGCAAAAGCTATCTTTGGATATTCCATATTGTATTTATTCTTAGTTTTTGTTCTATTTTTGATTGATAAAATAATATGATTACACCAGATAAAAAAACAAAAAGAAAAAATATTCTTACGGCATTAGCTATTATTGCGTTTATGATTTTTCTTTTCTTTTTTACTTTATATAACACAGGCGTATTTGATAGGTCGATATGATAGAAAAAAAGAAATTAACACCATTAGTTCTAGCTGGGATTTTTGTTTTGATGTTAGGTTTATCATATGCATCAGTCCCTCTTTATGAGATTTTTTGTAGAGTTACTGGTTTTGGAGGAACTACTCAAGTAGCAGACAAAGCTCCAAAAATTGTTTTAGATAAAGTAGTTAGTGTAAGATTTGATACCAATGTTAATAATTTACCATGGGACTTTAAAGCAAAATCGAATGTGATGGATGTTAAAGTGGGTCAAGTAAACAAAATTGAGTTTGAGGTAACCAATAATAGTAATGAACCAACTGCAGGTGTAGCAAGTTTTAATGTTTCACCCTCAAGCTTTGGAAAATATTATAGTAAACTTGGTTGTTTTTGCTTTGAAAAACAAGAATTAAAAGCTGGTGAAACTGCAACCTATGTGATGACTTTTTATTTAGATCCAGAAATGGTCAATGATGCAACAGTAAAAAATTTACAGGATGTAACTATGTCGTATACTTTTTTCTCGACAGATTACTATAAACAATCATAATCCAAAAAAATGTCAGCTGAAAAAAAACACGATTACCATTTAGTAGATCCAAGTCCTTGGCCTATCTATGTTTCATTTTCATGTTTAGTTTTAGCTGTTGGAGCTGTTTATTACATGCATTATGAGGTTTCATGGGGAATGTACCTTGGATTTGCTCTATTAATTTATGGAGCATACATGTGGTTTAGAGATGTAGTTATTGAAGCTGAGCATCAAGGACATCATACACCTGTGGTTCAAATACATCATCGTTATGGAATGACTTTATTCATTGCCTCAGAGGTAATGTTTTTTGTTGCTTGGTTTTGGGCATACTTTGATGTGAGTCTTTTCCCAAATGACTTTGTTGGAAATGTATGGCCACCAAAAGATATAGAAACTTTTGATCCTTGGGATATACCATTAATAAATACATTGGTTCTTTTGTTGTCTGGGACTACTGTGACCTGGTCTCATCATGCTCTTTTAGAGGATGATAGAAAAGGATTTATTCAAGGATTAGTTTTAACAGTTATATTAGGAGTTTGTTTTACTGCTTTACAAGCTTACGAATATCATCATGCAACATTTGCATTTTCAGATCACATATATGGTTCAGTATTTTACATGGCAACAGGATTCCATGGTTTTCATGTGATCGTGGGTACAATTTTCTTGGCCGTTTGTTTGTGGAGAGGAAAGTTAGGTCATTTTAACAAAGATCATCACTTTGGTTTTGAGGCAGCAGCCTGGTACTGGCACTTTGTTGACGTAGTTTGGCTATTCTTATTTGCTGCGATCTATATTTGGGGAAGTTAATTTTGAACCTTGAGACATAAGTTTTTATTTTCAGTTTTTATCATATTTTTTATCTTTGTTTTTATTGCTTTAGGTGCTTGGCAAGTAATTCGTTTAAATTGGAAGAATAATCTTATCTTAGAAATTGAAAATTCATTGAAAAATCCTCCAGTTCAACTTTCACAATCTAATCAACAAAATTATCTCAAAATCAAAACATCAGGTCGCGTTGATTTTGAGAAACAAATTTACTTATATAATTTAAATGACTCTGGAACACCTGGGTTTGAAGTTTTAAATCCAATTCTAATAAATGGTGAAAATTATTTACTCAATAGAGGATGGATACCATTTGAAAAAAAAGATACACCTGAAATAAATATATTGGATCAGAATAATATAGAAGGAACGCTTAAAACGCAGGGAAGAAAAAACATATTTAAACCAGATAATGATATAAAAGAAAATTACTGGTTTAGTTTGAATAGAGAAGATATCTCAAAATTTACTGGTAAAGAATTTTCTAAGTACATAATATATTTAGATGGAAATTATCAGTTTCCTAGACCAAAAAAAATTACTGCTAATATTTCCAACAATCATAAAAAATATGCAATGACATGGTTTTCATTAGCGATTTCAATTCTTTTGCTATATCTATATTTTAGAAAAAAGAATTATTAAATGAATTATATTAGTACAAGAAATAATCAGAAAAACTTTACTTTTAAAGATGTTTTCCTCAAAGGTTTGGCAGACGATGGGGGGCTATTTGTACCTAAATCAATTAAACCATTTAAAGAAGAGGAATTAGATAATTTAAAAAACCTGAGTTACAATGATTTAGCGGCTGAAATAATTTATCCATTTATAGGAGATTTCATGTCTAAAGATGATCTAATCTCTTTGATTTCAAAATCATATTCAAATTTCAGATCTGACGATGTTGTTAAAATATCAGATCTAGGAGATTTAAAAGTATTAGAATTGTTCCATGGACCTACACTTGCTTTTAAAGATATCGCAATGCAACTAATAGGTAATTTTTATCAATATCATTTAGGCCGTGATCAAAAAAAAATTAATATAATTGTTGCAACTTCAGGTGATACGGGTGCTGCTGCCATAGACGCTTTAAAGGGAAAAAATAATTTGAATGTATTTGTATTACACCCCAACAATAAAATTTCGCCAGTTCAAAGAAGACTAATGACAATACATGAAGAGAGTAATGTATTTAACATTGCGGTGGAGGGTAATTTTGACGATTGCCAAAATTTAGTAAAAGCAATGTTTAATGACGAAAAATTTTCTAAATCAATTAATATGTCGGGTGTAAATTCAATTAATTGGGCAAGAATTATTGCGCAATCAGTGTATTATTTTTATGCTTACTTTAAACTTGGAAATGGTCAACCATTGTCCTTTTCTGTTCCAACAGGAAACTTTGGTGATATTTACGCTGGCTATTTAGCCAAAAAACTAGGTCTTCCAATTAATAAACTAATCGTAGCTACAAATAAAAATGACATTCTGCACAGAGCTATATCTGGTGGTGATTATAGTCAAAAGAAAGTTGAGGAAACAAATACCCCAAGTATGGATATACAAATAGCAAGTAATTTCGAAAGGCTTTTATTCGATATAAAAGATTGTAAATCAGAAGTTACAAAAGATATAATGGCTGAAATTAAAAATAATACTTATAAAATTGATAAAAATGATCTAGATAAAATTAAAAAAAATTTTATATCTGCAATGCTTGATGAAAAAGAAACTGTTGAAATGATAAAAACTATCAATGATGAACATCAGATGGTGGTGGATCCGCACACTGCAGTAGGTATTGGTGCTGTACGAAAATTAGGATTGGAAAAAAATTGTGTTGTATTATCAACTGCACACCCATGTAAATTTCCAAAGGCAATAGAAGATGCAATTTCAAAAACTGAAAATTTACCAGATAGTCTTAAATACGTTAATGACAGAAAAGAAAAATTTGAGCTTCTATCAAACGATATTGAAAAAGTTAAAAAACATGTAATGAATTCGATATGAAAGTTAAAATAAAGGATCAACTACCAGATACAGAGATTTTCCAACTTGTTGATGGAGAACCTCAAAAAAGTAAATTAAGAGAAACTATAGGTAATGGTAAAGTTGTTTTGTTTGGTTTACCTGGAGCGTTTACATCAACTTGTTCCAAACTTCACTTACCAGGTTTTGTAGCAAATGCAGATAAAATCAAAGCAAAAGGAATAGAAAATATATTTTGTTTATCAGTAAATGATCCTTATGTGATGAATGGCTGGGGAGAGATTAATAATACTGGAGATAAAATTAAAATGTTATCTGATCCATATTTATTATTTACGAAAGCAATAGGCGCGGAAGTTGATCGTAATGCAAAAGGAATGGGAATTAGATCAAACCGTTATTTAATGGTGATTGAAAATTTCACAATTGTTAACATCCATTTTGAAAAAGAAACTAAAGAATGTGGTTTAACGTCAGCAGAGAACTTATTGATTAATCTAATCTAATTAAGGCAGTTCTGTTTTCTGGCAATATATTAAAAAATACTACATTTTCTTGCTTTTAAAAGTTATTTCCATAGAATTAGGGCAATTATTCTCTTATTGTATTTTAAAATCTTAAATTGCCTTTGAGACCAATATATAAAAAATTAACAAATAAGTCTTAATAATATTTGATAAAACTCAAACATTGCTTAAAACAATATTTTTAGATGAAACAAAATTTAGGAACAAGAACTGGTAACTTATTTCACGAGTTGTGGAAGAATTTAAATGATAGTCAATTTAAAAATAGTTTAGAATTGATAAGAAAAAGATTAAAGATTAACAGATTTTCAGAAACTAAATTTAAAAATAAAATAGTTTTAGATGTTGGTTGTGGCTCTGGAAGATTTTCTGTTTTAGCAAGCATATTTAAAGCAAAAAAAGTAATTGGAATTGATAGTTCAAAAATTAACATCAACTATAATAAAAAAAAGTTCAAGAATTTCACTAATCTAAAATTTGTTTATGGTGATAATTTAAAACTAAAATTTAAGGATAATTCTTCGGATATTACTATCTCACAGGGTGTTATTCACCATACTCTAGATATGTTTAAATCCTTGAGTGAATTAATTAGAGTTACAAAAAAAGGGGGTAAAATTCTACTTCTTGTTTACGGCGAACATGGAATGAGGTGGAGTTTAATAAAAAAATTGAGACCTATTAGTAATATAATTGGTAAAAGAGAAATAATTAAAATTATAAAAAAGAATAAATTTTCAGAAAATAATATTAAGCATTTTATTGACGATTTATTTGTACCAGTTCAAAATCAAACAGGTTTAAAACATTTGACTGAGTATTTGAAAATTAATAAATGTAAAATAAAGATTTGGAGCAAGAAAATTACATTAGACCACGAACAAAACTTTGATTACTACTGTCAAGAATTTTATAAACTAAAAAAAATTTTTAGTTCAATAAAAAATAAAAACTTAAGAATTATCTCAAAAAAAATCATTAATTCATATCTTGATGAAATTAAAATTATAAGAAAATCAAATTTGTCCTATAAGGTTAAAAATTATTTAATTATAGGTGAGGGCAACCATAGACTTGAGATTACAAAGAACTAAATTTAGAAGAAAAAAAGTAAGGGAGCTTTCTGTTTCCAAGGTTAGATTATAAGTTGGCAGCATCTTTAGCAAGTAAATCTACTTGATTATTTAATTTATCGGTTGAATGGCCTTTTACCCAATTCCAACTTATTTTAAACTCATTATTTAGTAGATCTAATTCTGTCCAAAGTGCTTTATTGCTCACTTCTTTTTTATTTGCAGTTTTCCAGCCGTTTTTTTTCCAATTATGTATCCACTCTGTTATTCCAGACTTTACATATTTAGAATCAGTAAAAATTTGAACTTTGCTTCCTTTTGGAATTTTTTTAAGAGCCTCTATAGGTGCTAATAATTCCATCTGATTATTTGTGGTATTTTTTTTACTTCCTTTAATTTCAGTTTTTTCTCCATCAATTAATATTATTGCTGCCCAACCCCCTTTGCCCGGATTACCAAGGCATGAACCATCAGTATAAATTTTAATCATTAAACTAAATAATCCTTATAGTTTTTTAAATTATTATGAATTATCAGTTTTTGATAATATTCTCTTGGATCTTTAATTTTTATCAAAGCAGTTTTTGGAGTATTTGTGTAGTCGTAAAGTCTTGTAAGTAAATACCTCATAGCAGCAGCACGGCATAAAATATTCAATGATTTTTTTTCAATTCCAGAGATCTTTTTAATACCCTCATATCCTTCAATTAAATTTTTAACTTTTTTCTTATTTAATTTAAATTGTGATTTTTTTTTATCAAAACAAAGAGCATTGATACATATAGCTATTTCATACATAAAATAATCGTTTGCGGCAAAATAGAAATCAATAATTCCAGAGATCTTATTTTTTTTAAAAAATATATTATCGATAAAAAGATCACCATGTATTATTCCATTTGGCAATTTTTTTGGCCATTTTTTTTTAATTTCTCTAAAATTAATTTTGAGAAATTTTTCTAAATTAATGAATTTTTTTGACTTAAATTTAATACTTTTTAATAATGGATTTAAATTATTAATATTCATTGAGTTTTTTCTAAACAATTTAATTTTTTTTGAGGAAGAATGTATTTGAGCCACAGTTTTTCCTATATAATAACAATTCTTCGAACTAAGATTTTTTTTATCTTTTCCATCAAGAAATGAAACAACACAAGCAACCTTATTCTTTATTTTAAATAGATATTTTCCATCACGATTTTTCAACGGTTTTGGACATCTAATCTTTAGATCATTTAGTTGATCCATTAATTTCATAAAAAAAGGTATTTCTTTTTTTTGAACTCTTTTTTCGAATATAGTTAATATAAATTTATTGTTTTTTGATTTTAATAAATAATTAGTATTTTCAATACCTTGTTTTATACCTTTAAAACTTAAAAATTTTTGATTTTCAAATTTTTTATTAATATACGAAATATCTTTCTTATTTATCTTGGTGTAAACAGCCATTTAATTTAATTTTTTCGGAACACGAAAAACAACGTTTTCTTTTATAATTTCTACTTCTTCTATAATGACTGTGAATTTATTTTTCAATTCTTTAATGAAATTTTCGACAAGTACTTCAGGGGCAGACGCACCAGATGAAATTCCAATTATATTTGAATTTTCAATTAAGTTGAATGGAATTTCACTTTGTGAGTGGATCAGTATTGAGTTTTCACACCCTGATTTTTTAGCAACTTCAACAAGTCTCACTGAGTTAGATGAATTTCGACTACCAATAACAAAAAATAGATCACACTTTTTTGCAATGTTTTTAACAGCCATTTGTCTATTAGTTGTCGCGTAGCAAATATCTTCTTTCGCAGGCTCTTTAATATTTGAAAATTTTTCCTTAAGTATTGATATTATTTCTTTAGTGTCATCTACTGATAGTGTTGTTTGGGTAACATAGGCTATCTTTTCAAAATTTTTTGGATCATAATTATTGGCTTCATCCTCATTTTGGATAAGATCGATAGATCCTTTAGGCAGTTGCCCCATTGTTCCAATTACTTCCGGATGATTTTCATGCCCTATTAAGATTAAATGGTATCCAGCCTTATGAAGATTTTCAGCTTCTCTATGAACTTTAGAAACCAACGGACATGTTGCATCAACATAAGTCATATTATAGTTTTTTGCATCCTGTGGAATTTTTTTTGGAACACCATGTGCAGAAAAAATAACTGGTCTTGTTTTGTCTTCAATTTCTTCAAGCTCTTCCACAAATATTGCACCTTTATTCCTTAGGTCATCAACAACAAATTTATTGTGTACTATTTCATGTCTAACGTAAACTGGAGAACCATACTTTTGAATTGATTTTTCAACAATTTCAATTGCTCGTTCAACACCAGCACAAAATCCTCGTGGAGCAGATAACAATATTTTAAGTTCTTTGTTTTTCATTTTTATC
>CACMRE010000023.1:0-10487 GCA_902616025.1 uncultured Pelagibacteraceae bacterium
ACATTGTAGTTTAATTCTTGAGAAAGGCCTTCCCATATTTTAAGAGCGTGATCATAAAGACCAGCACTTGCGTCCCATAAATAATTAGATCTTATAATTGTAGTGTTTCTTCCTGTATTACCACCACCAATCCAACCTTTTTCAACAACAGCAATATTTTTCATATTATGTTTTTTTGCCAGATAGTAAGCTGTTGCTAAACCATGCCCACCACCACCAATAATTACCACATCATATTCTTTTTTCGGCTCAGGGTCTTTCCATGCCTTTTCCCAATTTTCATGATAAGAAAAAGCATTTTTAATAAGCGAAAATATTGAATACTTATTTTTCATAATTAATGAATAATTACTTTATTAATGTTGATTATTCAATACAATCAAAGGCGACAAATTTCTTGGAAGAGTGGGTGAGAGGCTTAAACCAGTCGTTTGCTAAATGACCGTGCGAGGAAACTTGTACCGAGGGTTCGAATCCCTCCTCTTCCGCCATTATTAAAACAAGGGATTATTCTTAAAAAAATCTTTCATTGCGATTGGCTGTTGTTCAAGTACATATCTATAAACATTGTAGTTTTCTAATACTCTTTGGACATAATTTCTAGTTTCTTTAAATTTAATTAATTCAATCCAGTCGATATAATCAATTTGATTTTTTTGAGGATTTTTGTTTATTTTTTTCCAATATCGAACTCTTTTTGGTCCAGCATTGTAAGCAGCCACTGCAAATGGATAAGCACCGTCATATTCAAGAATTAATCCTGCTATATAATGTGATCCTAAGTTAATATTATATTCTGCATCAGTAGTTAACCTAGATTTCGAATAAGGAAGTTTTGCTTGTTTAGCAACTAGTTTAGCAGTGTAAGGCATTAATTGCATTAACCCTTTTGCACCAGCATGACTATTGGCACTTAAATCAAACTCACTCTCTTGTCTTATAATTGAAAGAATAAAAGCATTATCTGGAATTTTTCTTCCATTAATATATTTGGGTGTGCTTATGATTGGGTAATTATATTTGTTGTGAAATCTTTTTTCATAGGATGCTATTTTAGAAATCTGAATTGCGAAATCAAATCGTTCTATATTTGTTGCAAGTTCAGCTGCCAAAACCTCACTACCACTTCCAACATCATCATTAGCCAAATGTCTTAGTATATGTTTAGCATATTTATCTTCATCTAGTTCATCAAGTAAATATATTAATTTGACTAAATCTTTTTTAAAAAAATAATCACGATATTCTTTTTTAATTATCATGTCTTTTGAAAGCTCAAATTTTTCATTTGGACTAATTTCCATAAATGCTAATTGACCATAGTAAGTGGTTAAATAATTTGTTGCTTCTTTAAACCATTTATAAGATAAATCTTTATTACCAAGTTTTTTATAAGTTTTACCTAACCAATATGCGCCTCTTGCTGTACTAATAGGGTATCCAACATTATTATAAAAATTTTCAAAATGCTCTTTGGCTAATACTGGATCATCTAAAAAACTCAATGCAATCCAACCACTCATCCACTCTGCAGCAGCAAATTCAGCTCCATCATTCATTCCATGGTTGCTTGCAATTTTATAAGCTAATTCATATTTCTTTTTATATATTAATGATCTAGAAATTATTTCTCTTTCTATCCACCATTTATCAGGACGAACCAAGTAATCTTTTGTATTTTTTATCTTTAAAAGAATTTCAACAGAACTATCAACTCTTCCTCTTTTTCTTCTCCATTTTAATCTATCGTAATTTAAACCGGCATCATTTTTAAGATTAGATGGAACTTTAGAGATAGCATTGTCGACACCATACGATTTACTCATCAATAGTTGTCTAGCTGTATATAATAGTTCATAATCTTTAGGTAAATATCTTAACAATCGTTTTAAGTCCCAATATTTGTTATTCCAAGCAAGATATTCTGCTCGTTTAATATAATCATCTGCATTAAGGTACTTTTTGAATTTTTTACGATAAAATCTTAAATCTGTTTTAGACAATTCAGCTGATATCCAGCCTTCTTTAATAAATCTTATTCCTTTTTCCTTATTACCATTAAGGATAAAACTTTCACCCAATATCATTTTACCAAAACCACTTAAAGGTTCCGCAGAACCAAACCATTCTATAATTTTTTGTGGATCAACTTTTTCTGTAGAAAGTTTATGCTCTGCTAAATATTTTATTCTTCCAATTCTAGGATAATCTTCATTTGAGTCTATGAATGTTTTATAATCATAATAAGAAGCTTGATTTCCCTTTGTAAGTAAATGCCTCCATTGAATAAAGTCATATATAGATTTATCTTTAGCTCTTTTGGCAGTTTTAATTGCGGCTGTCCAACTAGCTTTTTTCATTTCGGAAATTGCTTTTTTTGCTAATGTAAAATCTTTTTTACGATAATATTTTGATATCTTTATTTCTGTTGTTTTTTTAGTTCCAGCAATTAAAGGTTTTTTTTTGGGAAGTATCAGTCCACTTATCTTTTTTTCTGGCTTAGATTCAATTTTTTTTTCTATCTCTTTTGTTACTATTTTTGGTATTGGTTTCGGTAAGGGTTTTAGTACATCTATTAATAATTTTTTTTGTGTTAGTTCATCAGATTGGATAGGTTTTTTTAATGGGATTATGTCAGATTGAGCTATAGTTTGTAGACCGAATAAATTAATTAATACTATCCAAAATAAGATTTTTTTAATCATAATCTTTTACTATATGAATCTACAATGTATGTTATAAGTATTTATGTTTAAAGGATCAAATGTTGCTTTAGTCACCCCGTTTAAAAATGATAAACTTGATGATGAGACATATATTAATTTAATTCATTTTCATATCCAAAATGGGACAAATGGATTAGTTCCAGCAGGAACAACTGGTGAGTCACCAACTTTAAGTCATGGTGAACATGAAAGAGTGATTGAGTTATGTGTAAAAGAAAGTAATGGAAAATTACCAGTTTTTGCAGGTACAGGATCGAACTCTACAGAGGAGGCCATTTCACTTACAACTCATGCAGAAAAAATTGGAGCTACAGGCGCTCTTATTGTAACACCTTATTATAACAAGCCAACACAAGAAGGCTTATACCAACATTATAAGGCAATAAATGACAAATGTGGAATACCTATAATAATTTATAATATTCCTGGTAGATCGGTTATCGATATGTCAGTTGATACTATGGCTAGATTATTTGAATTGAAAAATATTATTGGTGTTAAGGATGCAACTGGAGACCTAAATAGGGTTGAACAAACTTTAAAAAAGATGGGAAATGAATTCATTCAATTAACTGGTAATGACGATAATGCTTTAGAATTTAATAAAAGAGGTGGAGTGGGAGCTATAAGTGTTACTGCAAATATTGCTCCGAAACTTTGTTCTGATTTTCAAAAATTATCAAAATCTGAAAATAACGATGAAATTAAAGAGGCTGAAAAAATTGATAAAATCTTACAACCTCTTCATCATGCAATGTTTGTCGAAAGTAATCCAAGTCCAGTAAAATATGCAGCAAAATTATTAAATCTTTGCGATGATAATGTAAGACTACCTCTTGTAAAAGTGACAGCTGAAACTAAGGATATCGTTAAAAAAGCACTTCATTCTGCAAAACTAGTTTAATGAAAAAAAAAACCAATAGTGGTTTAAAAATAATTTGTCTTAATAAAAAAGCTAGTTTCAATTATTTTTTTGAGGATTTGTTTGAAGCAGGTATTGTCTTAAAAGGTTCTGAAATAAAATCAATTCGTAATGGTAAAGTTAACATAGCAGATTCTTACGCAATTGAAAAAAAAGGTGAAATAGTCTTAATAAATTCACATATTGCATCTTATAAGCAAGCTAGTTATTCAAACCATAATCCAACCGAAGAGAGAAAATTGTTATTAAATAAGAGAGAAATTAATAAACTAATTGGGAAAATGCAAAGAGACGGGCTCACAATAGTACCTACTAAAATGTATTTTAAAAAAGGAAAAGCAAAATTAGAGTTAGCTGTAGCCAAGGGTAAGAAACAATTTGATAAAAGAGCAGTAAAAAAACAAAGAGATTGGAATCGTGATAGAGCAAGATATATTAGAAAATCAAGTTAATCCTGTCTATTTAGGTATAGGTTCTAATCTAGGAAATAAAATCAATAATATTGAATTAGCTAAATCAAAATTAATTCTTAATGATATTATGATAGTAAAATCATCAAGCTATTATGAGAGTTTGTCTTGGCCTGATAATAACAATCCTAAATTCTATAATGTTGTAGTTAAGGTTCTAACTAAACTATCACCTTTTGAATTAATAAGTGTTTGTAAAACTATTGAAACAAGCCTGGGACGAAAGAAAAGACTTCGAAATGCTCCTAGAGAATGCGATATTGATATAATTGATTTTAATAGAAAAAAAATGAAAGGTGAATTAAATCTACCTCATTCAAGAATGCATAAAAGAAATTTTGTCCTTTTTCCATTATTTGAGATAGATAAAAATTGGAAACATCCAGTTTCAAAACATTCCATAAAAAAACTATTATTATCATTAAAAAATAGAGACATTAGGTCTATTAAACAAATTTAATTTAGTGATATAGTGTTTGAATGCTTAATTCTGAAGATTTAATAAATAAAGTAAAAATTTATAACAAATTTTTAAACCCTGAAAAACTGAATAAAGCTTATGATTTTGCTGTTAAAGCACATAGTAATCAAAAGAGAGCTTCAGGTGACCCATATTCAGTACATCCAATAGAAGTCGCAAATATCCTAACAGATCTTAAATTAGATAGCGCTACTATTACTACTGGTTTATTACACGATACAATCGAAGATACCTACGCTACTTACGAGACCATTAAAGGAGAATTTGGTGAAGAGGTTGCAGATTTAGTTGATGGTGTTACAAAAATTTCAGTTTTTGAAAACAACGCAACCACAAACTCAAAAGCAGAAAACTTTAGAAAACTTATTTTAGCTACCTCAAAAGATATAAGAGTTTTGTTAGTTAAAATTGCAGATCGTTTACATAATATGAGAACGATAAAAGCTATAACCAAAGAAGATAAAAGAAAAAGAATTGCACAAGAGACAATGGAAATTTATGCACCATTAGCTGATAGAATGGGAATGCATAGAATTCGTGATGAGCTAGAAGATTTATCTTTTGAAGTTTTGAATAATGATGCAAGAACACTAATTCAAAATAGATTAGATGAAATCAAATCTGACAAAAAAGATATTTTCGAAACTCTTTCTAATGAAATAAACACTTTGTTAAATGATAATAATATACAATCTAAAATTTATGGAAGAGGCAAAACACCTTTTTCAATTTGGAGAAAAGTTCAAAAGAAACGAGTTTCTCTTGAGCAAATAACTGATATTATTGGATTTAGAATAATTTTAAAAAATATTGATGATTGTTACAAAACTTTAGGGATAATACATAAAGAATACAATTGTATACCTGGCAAATTTAAAGATTATATCTCTTCACCTAAAATAAATGGTTATAAATCAATTCATACAGCAGTTATTGGATCTAATAAAAAACCCATAGAAATTCAAATTAGAACAACAGAAATGCATGATTTTGCTGAAAGGGGTATTGCTTCGCACTGGCAATATAAATCTTCTGAGAAATTTAATTCTTTAACTTGGAAAGAATATGACTGGTTAAAAGATTTAGTAGAAATCATTGAAAAAAATGAAAATCCAGAACATTCATATGAATATACAAAACTACAAATGTTCCAAGAAAATGTATTTTGCTTTACACCAAAAGGATCGGTTATTAAATTACCAAAAGATGCTACTCCAATTGATTTTGCATATGCCGTACATACTAAAATAGGAGATACTGCAATCGGATGTGAAATTAATGGTAATAAAAGTGAACTCCAAACTATTTTAAGAAATGGAGATCGAGTTAAGATTATTACCTCTAAAAATCATTCACCATCATTGCATTGGATCCCAATAACAAAAACAGGAAAAGCAAGGGCAGCTATAAGACGTTATTGGCATGAAAAGGGAGAAAGAAAAGAGGAAAGAGTAAAAAAGTACAATACTACTTTATGGATATCTTTACCAGATAAACCCGGTCAGCTTGGTAATGTTAGTTCGTTAATCGGAGAGCATAAACTTAATATTTCAAACCTTGTGATGGCAGGCAAAAACCCCAACTATATAAATTTTAAATTTCAATTAATCATAAGAGATTTAAAAAATTTCACTAATTTTATTGCAGAGCTAAAACAAAAAGGTATAAAATTTAAGATAATTAGACACGAAGATAAAAGAAATGCTTTCACACAAAAAATCCTTAGATATTTTAAGAAAAACTAATGCATTATTAGAAGGACATTTTGTTTTATCTTCTGGATTACACTCTTCAAAATATATTCAATGCGCAAAACTATTAAGTTTTCCGCATAAGGCAGAGAAAATTTGTAAATCTTTAGCCGGAAAAATTAAGAAAAAATTTAAAAACTTCGACTTAATTTTATCACCAGCAATGGGAGGTATAGTAATCGGTTATGAAATTGGCAGACTACTTAAAAAAGAAACTATTTTCTGTGAAAGAGTAAAGGGAAAATTTAAATTAAGAAGAGGTTTTCAAATTAAAAAAGGATCAAAAGTATTAATTATCGAAGATGTTATAACCACAGGTAAATCAAGCATGGAATGTGTAAAATTGATTAAAAATTCAAAGGCAAAATTAATAGGTTTTGCAACAATTATTGATAGATCATCAAAAAATAATTTAAAGATAAAAAAAAATATAGTTTCACACCTCAAAATTTCTGTTCCAACTTATAAAAAGAACAAAATTCCAAACGAGTTGAAATTAATTCCAATTTCAACACCAGGAAGTAGATACACGAAGTGAGACGACTTGGAGTAAATATTGATCATATAGCAACCCTGAGAAATGCTAGAGGTGAATTACATCCAGATCCGATATTTGCAGCTAAATTTGTTAAGAAAGCAGGTGCTAACTCAATAACAATTCATCTTCGTGAAGATAGAAGACATATAAAAGATAATGATGCAAAAAAAATTTGTTCTTTAAAAAATATTTTAGTTAATTTGGAAATCTCAACTAACCTAAAAATGATAAGTAAAGCATTAAAAATAAAACCAAATTATATTTGTTTAGTGCCAGAAAATAGAAAAGAAGTTACTACAGAAGGAGGTTTAGACTTAAATAAAAATAAAAATAAGATTAAAAATATAATTTCGAAATTTAAAAAGAAAAAAATTAGAACAAGTTTATTCATAAATCCATCACTTAATGATATCAAGACCTCATATAAACTAGGATCTGATTGTGTTGAAATTCATACAGGTAGACTTTCTAGATTAGTAAAATTGAAGAAGAATTATTCTAAAGAGCTTAATAGAATAAAAAAATGTTCAATTATTGCAAAGAAAATTGGTTTAGAAGTTCATGCTGGTCATGGACTTGATTATAAAACAACTGAATTATTATCTAGATTTAAAGAAATAGAAGAATTCAATATAGGACATTATTTAATCGGTGAGTCAGTTTTTTTTGGTTTGTCCAAAGTAATAAAAAAATTCAAAAAAATTATCAAATAACAGAAATGAAAATATTAGGAATTGGAGTTGATATAGTAAACAATAGACGAATTCAGACTTTAATTAGAAACCAAAACTTTATAAAAAGAATTTTTGGACCAAATGAACTTAAATTTTCTAAAAATAAAGTTAATAGAATAAACTTTTTTGCAAAAAGATTTGCAGCCAAGGAAGCACTATCAAAATCATTTGGTACTGGAATTAGAGATAATCTAAGTTTCAAAGATATTGAAATTTTAAATGATAAAATGGGTAAACCTTTTTTCTATAAATCAAAAAAAATTGATAAAATTATAAAAAAAAAGTTCAAAATTAAGAAATATGACTTGTTTCTTTCACTATCTGATGAAAAAGATCATTCAATAGCGTTTACAATTTTGGTTAAAAGATAATGTTAGATAAAAATTTCTTTAGAGAAAACATAAAAACTTTATTTTATGCATTAATTATTGCTATTTTTATTAGATCTATATTTCTCCAACCATTTTATATACCATCTTCATCCATGGAGCCTAATCTGTTAGTTGGAGACAGATTATTTGTAACTAAATATTCATATGGTTATAGCAAACATTCATTTCCATTCAGTCCACCTATTTTTACAGGAAGAGTAATGTTCAGTGAGCCAAAAAGGGGAGATGTTGTAGTATTCAAAACTCCTGCAGATAATAGAACTGACTATATAAAAAGATTAATTGGTTTGCCCGGAGACCAAGTACAATTTGTTAATTCAAATTTGTATATAAATAACTCAGAGGTTCTAAAATCCAGAATCTCAGAAAGTGATAGAATATTCTGTGGAAATAGAAACATTGATGTATTTACTTTTGAGGAAATTTTACCTAATGGAAAAAAACATAAAACTGTTTACTTAAAAGATTATACTTTTAAAAATTCAGATAAATTTATAGTTCCAAAGGATCACTACTTCTATTTAGGAGATAATAGAGATTGTTCTAAGGATAGTAGATATTTATCAAGTGTAGGATATGTACACAAAGATAATCTTGTAGGAAAGGCCCAATTTATTTTCTTCTCATCAGATAGATCTGTTGGAAGTATTTTTTCATTTTGGAAATGGAACAAATCAATCAGATTTGATAGATTCTTTCAAAAAATCAAATAATGAAAATTAATTATCAAACTTTAGAAAAAAAAATTAAGATCAATTTTAAAGACAAAGATTTGTTAGTTAGATCATTAACTCATAAAAGCTATAGCAAAGAAATTAATAATGAAAAATTAGAATTTTTAGGAGATCGTGTCTTAGGATTAGTAATTGCAAAAAAACTTTTGGAAATTTACCCCAATGAAAAAGAAGGTATATTAGATAAAAAGTTTGCATCGTTAGTAAATAAGAAAACTTGTTTACAAATCGCAAAAAAAATTAATCTTGATAAATATATTTTAACTTTAGATATTAAGAAAAAGAATAATAAAATAGAGGATAAGGTTGTTTCTGATTGTTGTGAAGCATTAATAGGATCTATCTATCTAGATAAAGGTTTTAATTCTGTAGAAAAATTTATTTTAGAATTATGGTCAGAAAATATAAAAGACAGTGTTATTACACAAATAGATGCAAAAACAAAATTACAAGAATTCTCTTTAAAAAGATTTAAGAAATTACCTATTTATAAACTTATTTCAAATACTGGACCAAGACATAAACCTCTTTTTAAAGTTGGTGTAAAATTAATTGATACTAAGTTTTTTTTAGCAGAGGGTAGTTCAAAAAAAGATGCTGAACAAAATGCTGCTATTAAATGTTTACAAAATCAGAGTAAATTATGATATGGGACGATATTGGATTTTTATTGAATAAAAATAGATATAATGAAAATTCATTAATATCCGAAATTTATACTAAAAATTTTGGTAAAGTGAGTGGCATTATTTTCGGTGGAACTTCAAAAAAAATTAAGAATTATCTTCAAATAGGAAATAAACTATATGTAAATTATAATTCAAAAAATGAAAATAGCATGGGTTATTTTAAGGTGGAGATTCAAGAAGCTTTATCCCCATTATATTTTGATAATCATCAAAAATTAACTTGTATTTCCTCAGCTATGAATTTGGTTAAATTGCTTACAGCTGAGTCACAAAAAAATGCAAAGATATTTTCTTTGTTAGAAGAATTTTATATTTTATTGAACTCTAAAGACTGGATAAAAAATTATATCTTTTGGGAGTTGGAATTATTTAAATCTCTAGGCTATGACTTAAATTTTGAGAATTTAGTTAATGAAAAAATTATTGGTGATCAAAAACAATATATATCGAAGTCATCAACAGAAAAAAGAATTATACCTAATTTTTTAATAGATAAAAATAACTCAACTGAAGATATAGGATCTTTACTAACAGGTCTTAAATTGTTGAGTGATTATCTTGAAAAGTCAATTTTAAAGCCTAATAACCTAAACCAACCAATCAGCAGATTACAATTTATTAATACTTTAAAGTAATTATTTGATAATTTGGTCTAATCTATCAGCGTAATAACTAACAATAGCATTTGCTCCAGCTCTTTTAAAAGAAATAAGACTTTCTAAAATAATGTTTCGATCAGCTAAATCATTTTTAATTCCGTATTCTAATAAAGAATATTCACCTGAGACTTGATATGCCATAACTGGAATCTTAAAGTTTTCTTTAACTTGTTTGATAATATCAAGATATGGTAGCCCCGGTTTAACCATAACCATATCAGCTCCTTCTTTAATATCTAAAGCGACCTCTCTTAAGGCTTCATCACTATTTCGATAATCCATTTGATAATTCTTTTTATTTCCTATTAATAAGTCTTTTGAACCAACTGCATCTCTAAAAGGGCCATAAAAACTTGACGCGTATTTAACAGCATAAGAAAGTATTTGTGTC
>CACMRE010000024.1:0-10342 GCA_902616025.1 uncultured Pelagibacteraceae bacterium
GATGCAGCATCAGAGGCGAGAAAAACAGCTGCACTTGAAACATCAGAAAGTTCAGCAAATTTTCCTAACGGAATATTTCCCAATACTTCTTTTTTAAATTTTTTACTTTTTAGAAATTTTTTTGTCATTGGAGTAACCACAAATGTAGGACAAACAGTATTTACTCTGATGTTGTATTTTGCAAGATCAATAGACATACCTTTTGTTAATCCTTCTAAACCAAATTTTGTCATGTTGTATACGCTTCGAATAGGACCCCCAACATGACCCATTTGTGATGACATGTTGACAATTGAACCACCAATTTTTTTTCTATTTTTTGACTTGATCATCTTAAGAGCACATAGCTGAGCAAGGTTAAAAGTTGCCATCGTATTAATCTTTACAAGATATTCCATGTTTTTAGTCTTCACTTTTGTAAAATGTTCAGGAATATTGTTGCCCGCATTATTAATCAAAATATCTATTTTTGGTTGTTTATTAATTATTGCTTTAATTTCATTATAATTTGTAATGTCACAAACATATGATTTACATTTTGACTTTAATTTTTTAATCTTTTTTGAAACTTCATCTAGATCTTTTTTAGTTCTACTAATTATAATCAAATTTGCTCCAGCTTCTGCAAGTGCTATTGCGCAAGCTCTGCCAAGCCCTTTGCCAGCACCAGTGACAACTGCTGTTTTATTCTTTAAATTATAATTTTTTAAATACATTATAAAAACAATATTTTAATATCTGTGTAAATCAATTCAATAGCAACAATTAATATTGCAATCAAACCTGCCCAAGCAATCCATTTATATTTTTTTATCCAATTTGATATTAAAGTTGCTGCAAATGCCATTAAGGCAATTGATAGAACCAAACCAAATACTAATAATCCATAATGATCTCCAGCTGCCCCAGCAACTCCTAAAACATTATCCAAGCTCATAGTAAAATCTGCTAAGAGGATTGTCCAAATCGCCTTAAAAAAACTGGAATTATCAACTTTTATAGCATCATGATTTTCAGAGCCTTTAATGACATCTACATATAATTTGTAGACAATATAAAGAAGAAGCAAACCTCCAAAAAGCCTTAGCCCAGTTATTTGAAGTAAATATGCAGTCAGTAAAGTTAAAATAATTCTTAAAATAACTGCACCACCGATTCCAAAAATAATGATTTTTCTTCTTTGCTCTAAAGGAAATTTTGATGCAACCATACCAATTATTATTGCATTGTCTCCTGCAAGGACTAAATCGATTAAAATAATTTGAGTTAATATAGTTAATTGCTCTGGAGTAAATAATTCAGCAAACATCAATGGGTAAGTATCATATCTGCACCTTTTTCTGCAATCATTATTGTAGGTGCATTAGTATTACCTGATGTAATGTTAGGCATTATAGAAGCATCAATTACTCTTAAATTTTCAATTCCTTTTACTCTTAGTTTTTCATCAACTACGGCCATATCATCTTGACCCATTTTACATGTGCCAACTGGATGAAAAATTGTTTGTGCGAAATCTGAACCTGCTTTTACAAGTTCCTCATCATCATTAATGTCAATACCTGGTCTATATTCCTCAGGTTTATATTTTTTAAATGTTTCAGATTCCATGACAATTTTTCTTGTAAGTTTTAATCCTCTAGCTGCAATCATTCGGTCATAATCGGTTGAAAGATAATTCATTTTTATTTTTGCATATGTTCTGGAATCTTTATCAACAATACTCACATGACCTCTACTTGTAGGTCTAATATTTGAAACAGTAGGTGTGAAAGCATGAAAATCATGATTTTTAGTTGCTCCTAGAGTGTCCATACTCATTGGTTGTACGTGCCATTGAAGATCAGGTAATTCTAATGAGGGATCACTTTTAGCAAACATACACATTTGGCTCGCTCCCATGGTCATTGGTCCACTTCGATTAAAAACATATTCCAGACCAATCATTAATTTTCCAAATAAACTATTAACCTTTTTATTTAGCGATTTAAGTCCTTGAATTTTATATATAGGTCTAAACATTAAGTGGTCTTGTAAATTTTCACCCACACCTTTTAATTCTTGCACTACATCTATACCTAAGTCTTTTAATTTTTGAGAATTTCCTATTCCAGAAGTTTGCAATATCTGAGGTGAACCTATCGAACCAGATGATAAAATTACTTCTTTATTACAAGTTAGTTTTTTAAGCTCATCACCTTGCCAATATTCAATTCCTTTTGCAATTTTTCCTTCAAAATTAATTTTTTTTACATGAGCATTAGTTATCGTTTTTAAATTTTGTCTGTTTTTTATTGGGTTTAGATATCCAACTGAAGTACTACATCTAAAGCCATCTTTTTCAGTAACTTGAAAATAACCACATCCATGATTATCGCCTGTGTTAAAATCTTTTGTCTTGGGGATACCAAACTCTTCAGCAGCATTTTGAAATTCATTCAATAATGGTAACTGAATTCTTTGATCAGAAACTGATAGAGGCCCACCAATACCATGAAATTCATTTTTTCCTCTTTCTTGGTTTTCTGCCTTTATAAAATATGGCAGAACATCATCCCAACCCCAACCAGTATTTCCTAATTGTCGCCAAATATCATAATCTCTACTTTGTCCTCTTATATAAAGTAGTCCATTGATCGAAGAGCTACCACCTAATGTTTTACCTCTTGGATAACGAATTGACCTATTGTTCATTGAAGCATCAGGCTCGGTTTTATAACACCAATCAACAGAGGGATTATGCATGGTTTTAAAATATCCAACAGGAATATGTATCCATGGATAATTATCTTTTCCACCAGCTTCAATTAATACGACTTTGTTATTTGAATTTTCAGAAAGTCTGTTTGCCAGAACACATCCTGCAGATCCTGCTCCAATAATTACGTAATCAAAATTTTCCATCAATAGTTGAATCGTTTTTTAGTTTAAGCTTTTTAATGCTTTTACACTTATATTTATCGATTGTCACTTGTGTCAGGTTTGTTTTTCTGATTGAATTAAACAAGTTAAATTTAACTAACAAGAGGATAAATAATGAAAAAAATCATTTCAATGTTATTTGCAACAATTTTAGTTCTTGGATTTACTTCAAGTGCTAATGCTGCAAAAACATTAAAGTGTCAAACTGTTCTTAACACTAAAGCTGATGAGGTAAAAATGTTAAAGGACTTTACTGACACAGTAACTGAATTAACGAGTGGTTCGTTAAAGTTTGAGATATTACCAGCTGGTGCGGTTGTAGGAGTAAAAGAAACTCTAGATGCTGTTGATAAAGGTTTGATTGATTGTGGTTTCGCATGGACTCACTATTGGTCAGGTGATCACCCTGCTGCTATGTTATTTGGTTCGCCAGTAGCTGGTGGTGGAGTAGGTATCGACAATATCGCATTCCTATCATGGTTCCAATATGGTGGTGGTAAAGAGTTATACGACCAACTTTGGAAAGAAATGGGAAGAGATATTAAAGGATTTATGATTCAACCAGTTGGCCCAGAAGCTTTAGGTTGGTTTCCAAAACCAATTAAAGATATGGCTGACTTTAGAAAATATAAGTTCAGAACTCCTCCAGGAATTCCAGGACAAACTTATAAAGACATTGGTATAGCATCTGTTGCAATGGGTGGTGGAGATATTCTTCCAGCTCTTGAAGCAGGAACTATCGATGCTGCTGAGTGGTGTTGTCCGAAACCAGACTTAACATTTGGTTTCCAAAAAGTATTAAAGCATTATTACCTACAAGGTTTACACCAAGTAGTCGTAAATGCTGACTTTTATATTACTGGAAAAACATACAATGCTATGAGTGCTCATGAGAAAAAGTCACTTGAAGTAGCTGCTAATGCTTCATTAGCAAAATCTTTAAGTTACAGAATCTATGAGAATGGTAAAGCTTTAAGAGAGCTAACTACTAAACATGGAGTAATTTTAGAAGATACACCTTCTGATTATTTCACAGAATATATGGCTGCAGCAAAAGCATCTTTAAATAAGAATGCTAAAGATAATAAATTTTTTAACGAAGTTTACACTTCAATGAAAAATTTTGCTGATGTTGCTGTTCCTTTCTGGAGTGGTGCTCAAATGTCTAATGCGAAGCTAGGAATGGCGCACGCAGCAACATTAAAGTAATCAGTAATCAATCTTGATTTTTTAGAGCGGACTTTAAAGTCCGCTCTAATTTTTTTAACTATAATTTTATGGCAGACGAACCTGGTAAACTAGATATCTCTGATGAAATGATTGCCGAAAGGCGAGGTGGATCAGGTAAAATGCCAACCGATATGCCATCATGGATGGCCAAATCTATTGTTAATATTGATAAATTCAGTAAGTGGATTGGTAGTATTGTTTGTTGGATATTGATGCCACTCATTTTTGCAATGACTTATGAAGTTCTTGCAAGAAAATTATTTTTAGCACCAACAATTTGGGCTTACGATATAAGCCGTTTTCTTTATGGTGCATTATTTATGCTTGGTGCAGGATATGCTCTTTCTAGAGGAGTACATATAAGAGCAGATTTTTTATATCGAAATTTTAAAACAAAAACACAAGGTCTTATTGATTTTTGGCTATATCTTTTATTTTATTTTCCAGGATTAATTGTTTTTCTTTATATGACTATAGGTTTTGTTGAGGAGTCAATTAGAAGAGGCGAACGAGGGATGGATACTACTTGGATGCCCTATATGTGGCCTATTAAGACGTGTTTGTTACTTGGAATTATTTTTTTATTAATTCAAGGTTTTTCAGAATTACTAAAAAGTTATTGGGCAGCTAAAAAAGGTGAGTGGCCAGGAGAGAAAAAATGATAGCAGAATTCATTGATCCAGCTATTTTAGGTTTCATTTTAGTTGGTGTAATGCTATTTGCAATATTTATAGGGTTTCCCATTTCATTTACTTTAATATTTCTAGGTTTTGTATTTGGCTATCTTGGGTTTGGAAAATTAGTTTTTTATTTAATGACCCTTCAATTTTCAATGGTCATGACCGAACAGACGCTCGCCGCCGTCCCGCTCTTTGTTTTTATGGGTATTATGATGGAACAAGCTGGATTGATGGAGAGATTGTTTTCAGCATTTCAAATGATGCTAGCAAAAGTTAAGGGGTCTTTATATTACGCAGTTTTATTCGTTTCAGTTATATTTGCGGCGGCGACAGGAATTGTTGGTGCATCGGTGACAATTCTTGGAATTATGGCTGCAAAATCTATGAATAGATCTGGTTATGATGTAAAACTTGCTGCTGGCACTATTACTGCGGGTGGTACTTTAGGAATTTTAATTCCACCAAGCATTATGCTTGTTGTAATGGGACCTATTATGGAAATTCCAGTCATCGATTTGTTTGCAGCTGCAATCTTGCCAGGAATTCTTCTTGCAAGTTTGTATGCAGCTTACACTACAATCAGATGCATGATTAATCCAAAACTTGGACCTGTTTTGCCTGATGACATGAGAGCTGCTAGCATGAAAGAAGTATGGATAGAATTTTTCCTAGGTTTAGTTCCTCCAGCAGCTTTAGTATTTGCTGCATTAGGAAGTATTTTATTTGGATTTGCAACTCCAACAGAAGCAGCAGGTTGTGGAGCTATGGGTGCTTTATTACTTTCATTAGCTTATAAAAAATTAACTCTTACAAAACTTCAAGAAGCATTAGTGAAAACATTAGAGATTACTGCTTTAATAATGGTGTTAGTTGCAGCATCAAATTTTTTTGGTGCAGTTTTTGCAAGACTAGGAACTCCAACTCTTTTAACTGAGTTTTTATTAGGCTTAGAAATGAACAAGTATTTAATTCTAGCGATGATCATGGTAATGATTTTTTTATTAGGTTGGCCATTAGAATGGGTACCGATTGTGATGATTATTATTCCAATAATTTTACCATTGGTAGAGGCATTAGGATTTAATTTAACTTGGTTTGCAATTTTAGTTGCCGTTAATTTACAGACCGCCTGGCTCTCACCTCCAGTAGCACTCTCAGCTTATTTTTTAAAAGGAGTTGTTCCTGAATGGGATTTAAAAGATATTTATTATGGAATGATGCAGTTTATGGTCCTTCAAGTAATCGGATTAGTTTTGATCATTATATTTCCTAAAATTGCACTTTGGTTACCAACTCTCTTATATGGACAGTAGAATATTAAAGTTTTATATTGTCTAAGTGAGTCAACAAAAAACAAAAAAAACTCTCATTAACTGGGATTTAGTAACTGTAAACCCTAACAATAAAACTTGGGACTGGAAGGACTTATTTTGTTTTTGGGGGGTTAATATACAAAGTGTTATTGGATTTTCGTTAATTGCATCTTTGTACTTAATTTATAATTTAAATACTGCTGTAGTTCTTTTTGGAACAATTTTAGGAACTTTTTTTGTTTACATATTTTGTAACTTAATTGGAAAACCATCCCAGAAATTTGGATTACCATTTGTTGTCTTATTAAGATCATCATTAGGCTTTAGAGGTGCCCAATTTTTTGGGTTGTTGAGAAGTATTGTTGGAATATTTATGTTTGGTATTCAAACATATTTTTTATCAAAAGCGATTGGTTTCTTAATTAGAGTTTTGATGTATTCAGTCGACAATTCAATTTTACAAAAAGAAATTTTATTAGTTTTTTTTATAGGATTAAACATTATTGATTGGGCTGCCATCATCATATCAATTACTTTGCAAACATACTTATTTAGTGTTGGTATGAACTTTAATAAAAGATTAATTAAGTTTTCGGCATTGTTAATTTATGCAGCAATGGTAATGTTTTTTTTCATTGTTTTTTTATCTGATGTAAAATTAACTGCTAAATCATTTATTAACGTACTTGATTTTAAATATATATTTAATGCTAATAATTTAGGTCCCATAATAACAGTTGCTGGCACAACGTTTACCTTTTTTTCTATTGTAATCTTATCGTTTGGTGATTTTTCTAGATACATTAAAAATGAAAAAGAGCTAAGAAAAGGTAATTTAAGTTTAATTTTAAATCTAATAATTTTTTCATTTTTTTCATTATTTATTGTTACTGGTGCTGATGCATTTCAAAATTTAAATCAACAAAATGTGGAGATGATTCTAACTAACCCGACAGATATAATTGGCAAATTAGATAATATTCTTTTGGTTTCTTTAGCCTTAATTTTTATAATCATTGCTTCTGCATCAACTAATTTAATAGCAAACTTTATTCCTTCTCAATATACTTTAATTAATTTTGATCCCACATCTTTTTCTTTCAAAAGTGCTAGTTATGTAATTGCTATTTTTGGGTTTATTATAGGAGTTTTTTGGTTAACTTTTTTAAGTCAGGTTGGAGTATTATCTTATATAGATACAATTGGTGCATTTTTTGGTCCTTTATTTGGATTAATGATTGCTGACTTTTACATGATTAAAAAAGGAAAATTAGAAAACAAAGATATATACTCACTTGAAACTGATGGTACTTATTATTATTCAGGAGGATGGCACCTAAAAGGAGTTTATTCTTTAATATTAGGATTTATTTTTTCTGCCTCAACAATTTGGAATACAAATCTAATGTTTTTACAATCTTACTCTTGGATTATTGGTGCTTTTGTTGCAGCTTTTGTGTATTACCTCCTAGCTAGAGAGTAGTTTTATGGATAAAATTTCTTTTGATTTTAAAGGCAGAACGGCAATTGTCACTGGAGGTGCACAAGGCTTCGGTTTAGACATTACAAAAAGATTAATAAGGTCGGGCGCGAGTGTAATTATTTGGGATAATGATCAGAAAATGGTCGAAAAAGCAATTGAAGACATTAAAAGCCCCAATCTAAGTTTTAATATTGTTGATATTTCAAATTATTCAAAAGTTGAAGAATGTGTCCAAGAGATTACTAAACAAAAAAATATTGATATATTAATAAATAACGCTGGTATTACTGGTCCAACAGCAACTTTATGGGAATATGATATTGAAATGTGGAAGAAGGTTGTTGATATAAATTTAATGGGTACTTTTAATTGTTGTCGAACAATTGTACCGAATATGATCAAAAATAATTATGGAAGAATAGTTAATGTGGCCTCAGTTGCGGGTAAAGATGGTAATGCTAACGCAAGTGCTTATAGTGTTGGAAAAGCAGGGGCAATTGGGTTAACAAAATCACTTGGGAAAGAGCTTGCGGATAAGAATATAGCGGTAAATGCCGTTACTCCTGCAGGTGCTAAAACTAGAATTTTGGACCAAATGACCAAAGAACACGTCCAAAGAATGTTATCAAAAGTGCCAAGAGGACGATTTCTTGAGGTTGAAGAGTTTACCTCTTTAGTCTGCTGGTTATCTTCTGAGGAAAATACGTTCTCAACTGCTGCAGTTTTTGATATCAGTGGGGGTCGTTCGACCTATTAACTTCTTGGTTTTATCTCTACTATCTTAGTTTGATTTAGTTTAGCCCTGCCAAATTTTACATCTTTTGACATCACTGGAGCAAAAATCATTATTGACCAGTAAATTAATAAAATAAAAATGGAAATTGTCTTCATAATTAATATATACGAATAGAAATTGATTTTTGATTGTTTAAATTTTGTCAAAATAATGTATTAACAATTTTTTTAAAAATTTATGAAAATAATTTTAAAACTCTTAATCAGTCTCTTTTTATTTATTGAGATAGGTGCAGCCAGTGAAATAAAAGTATTTGAATTTACTGAAGCTGAACTTTCACAGCTTGAGGTCAGAAAGGTGAGAGGTGCAGACAATAAGACAAATTATTCGGTTGGATCTAATGAAAATGGCAATTTTCTAAAATCTGTTGCCGATAATGCTGCTTCTGGTTTAGGAAAAGAGGTTAAAATTGACCTCAATAAGACACCTTTTATTAATATTACATGGAAAGTTGAAAAAGATTTATCTGGGATAAAAGAAAATACAAAAAAAGGACATGATTTTGCAGCCAGAGTATTTGCAGTAAAAAAGACTGGTGCAACACCACTTTCTAATAGAGCAATAAATTACGTCTTTTCAAGTAACAACGAAATTGGATTTAGTTCACCAAGCCCTTACACCAAAAAATCCATAGATAATGTTTTATCTACAACCAAAAATAATCTCAATCAGTGGGTTACTGTTAAAGCAAATGTCAAAGAAGATTTTAAAAAATTCCACGATTTAGATGTTAATGAATTAGATGGGTTAGCTATAATGTCTGATACTGATAATTCTAAAATGAAGGCTATAGCATATTTTCAAAATATCTATTTTTCGGCAAATTAGAGAATTATTTGATATAATTTTCTTATGCATGAAAATTTTTTTCACAAATTAAAAGTTTATTATGAAGATACAGATTCTGGTGGAGTGGTTTATTATGCTAATTATTTAAAGTACTTGGAAAGAGCAAGAACAGAGGCTCTCTTTTCAATAGGTTTTAGCAATAAGAAAGTTCAAGAACAATTTGGTTCATTAATAATTGTTAAGTCTTGTAACATTGAATATAAAAAATCAGCCTTTTTAGAGGATGAATTAACTATTAGATCTTTTGTTAAATCTATAACCAAAACGTCTTTTTTTATGAACCAAATTATTACAAAAGGTGATGAAATTATAGTTGAAGCACAAGTTCATTTAGTTTTCATTAATAAAGATGGTAAGCCAGTTAAAATTCCTGAAGTAATATACTCAAAATTTAAACCTTACTTTTGTGACACAATTAAAGTTTAGAAAATTTTTTTGCTTTTTTAAATAAACTGTTAATCATTAAAGGTGTTACAACTTTTGTATTAACATTCCTAGGGCTAGGATGATAACAGGCAATTAATATTTTATTATCGGGTAGTAAATATTTTTTTCCGTGTTTAAATTCAAATTTTTTATTTATATTAAATTTCTTTTTGTAAATTTTTAGACAATTATCAAAAGCAACTTTACCTAACGCTACAATTACTTTAAGTTTTTTTAATTGATCTAATTCACTTATAAAATAATTAGAACATTTTATTAATTCACTATTTTTTGGTTTATCTCCTGGGGGAACACATTTGAGTATATTAGTAATGTAAGTAGATTTTAATTTTAACCCATCATTTTTATTTTCTGAAAAATTTTGATTTGATATATTTACTTTATGGAGACTTTTAAATAAAAAATCCCCTGACTTATCACCAGTAAAAGCTCTGCCTGTTCTAGTTCCACCATGTGCTGCAGGAGCTAAACCTATAATCATTAATTTCTATACTATTCAACTTTTTAAAATTTTTATCAGCAATCACAATTTCTCCTGAACTTGGTGCATAATTAAGTGCTTCTGATATTACAACATAATGAGTAACAAACACTAAATTTTTGTCATCATTCCAACTTTTTA
>CACMRE010000025.1:0-9867 GCA_902616025.1 uncultured Pelagibacteraceae bacterium
GTTATTTATTCTCAATTTTTGACCATTAACCTTGCTTATTTGCAATGATTTATTGCTTATATCAATGCCAGTTCCAATGAAATTTTTCTTTTCTTTCAAAATTGACATTAAAATGCAACCAGATCCAATTCCAATATCTAATATTTGCAGGCTGTTTTTATTTTTTACTAATTTAAGAGCTTGTTCAATCAAAATTTCTGTATCTGGTCTTGGTATTAATACATTATTGTTTACGATAAATTCATATTTCCAAAAATCTTTTTTTTTTATGATTTGCGCTATCGGCTTACTCTTAGCTCTTTGTTGGATTAAATTGTCAAAGTAGTTAAGATCCCTTTTTTTAATTTCTTTATGTAAATTTAAAATTATAAATTTTTTACTCTTTTTTATTGCTTGAGACATTAAAATTTCACTATCTAGTTTTGCTGACATGATATTATTATCTATTAAAATTAATTGTCCTTTTTTTAATGCACTCTGTATATCCATAATTTAAAGTTTGCTCAAACTTTCCTCTTGTGCTTTTAAAGATAAAGACTCAATTATTTCATCAAATGCTTCTCCCTCCAAAAATTCTTCTAATTTATGTAAAGTTAGATTGATTCTATGATCTGTGACTCTTCCTTGTGGAAAATTATAAGTTCTAATTCTTTCAGATCTATCCCCAGTGCCAATCTTGCTTTTTCTATCTGCTGATCTTTCTTGATCTATTCTGTTTCTCTCTAACTCATATAATCTTGCTCGCAATATTTTCATTCCCTTTGCCTTATTTTTATGCTGAGATTTTTCATCTTGCTGTGAAACACTCAAGCCAGATGGTATATGGGTTATTCTTACTGCACTATCAGTTGTATTAACAGATTGACCACCAGGACCACCAGCTCTGAACACATCAATTCTTAAATCTGTCTCATTTATTTTTAAATCAACCTCTTCTGCCTCAGGTAATACAGCAACAGTTGCAGCTGAAGTGTGAACTCTACCTTGAGTTTCTGTGTCTGGGACTCGTTGAACTCTGTGTACACCGCTTTCATATTTTAAGGTTGAATAAATGTTATTACCCTTAATAGACGCAATAACTTCTTTTAATCCGCCCGCATCACTTCTCGAAATAGATATTAATTCCAGAGACCATTTTTTTTTATTACAAACTTTTTCATACATTTTGAATAAATCACCTGCAAATAAACTTGCTTCTAAACCACCAGTTCCAGCTCTTATCTCTATAATAGCATTTTTTTTATCAGCCTCATCTTTTGGTAGTAAAAATAGTTTTAATTTTTTTTCATTTTTATCAAATTGTGCGTTTAGCTCACTTAATTCAGTATGAGCCATCTTCATTAACTCCTCATCAGAATTTTTATCATTTAGAATTTTTTCTAGTTCAATTTTATCATCTTTATATGATGCATATTTCTTTGCGCTATAAACAATTTCATTTAAATCAGAATATTCTTTTGATTTTTCTGCAAATAATTTCTTGTCTACATTTCCTGATGCTAAATCTTTTTCTAGAGAAGAATGTCGAGTAATTAATTCCTCGATAGTTTTTTCTGGTATCATTTTGAATTATTCTCTAATTCGGAAGCTTTCTTTTCAACTTCATGAATCACTCTAGTTATCATTTCATCTGTCATAACTTTTTCACTTTGGACACCAGAGAGGTAGAGCATATTACTTCCTTTTTGCCCACCTGTAATTCCTACATCTGTCATCGCAGCCTCCCCAGGACCATTAACAACACATCCGATAATTGATAGAGTGATTGGTGTCTTGATATGTGATAATTTTTCCTCTAAGACCCTTACAGTATCGATTACTTGAAAACCTTGTCTTGCACAGGACGGACAGGAAATAATCTTTACTCCTCTATTTCTAAGATTTAATGATTTTAGTATCTCATTTCCAATTGCCACCTCTTTTACTGGATCATCAGAAAGAGACACCCTAATTGTATCTCCAATTCCCTCTTTAAGGAGAATTCCTAAGCCAATTGAGGATTTAATACTCCCTGATATAAAACTACCAGCTTCAGTGATTCCTAAGTGAAGTGGATAATCTATTTTCTTTGAAAGTTGACGATAGGCTTCTACTGATAAAAAAACATCAGAAGATTTTACGCTTACTTTTAAATTTGAAAAATTCATATCCTCTAAAATTTCAATATTTCTTATTGCACTTTCTACCAGTGCCTCCGGACAAGGTTCTTTAAATCTTTCTAGTATATCTTTCTCCAATGAACCAGCATTAACTCCTACTCTGATTGAACAATTATTATCTTTAGCAGATTTGATTACTTCAACAATTTTTTTTTTATCTCCAATATTTCCAGGATTTATTCTCAAACAACTCGCTCCATTTTCTGCGGCTTCAATTGCTCTTTTGTAATGGAAATGTATATCTGCAACTATTGGAATATTTACATGTCTTGTTATTTCTTTAAGTGCTTTAGATGACGACTCATCAGGACAAGAAACTCTAACAATGTCAGCTCCTTCAGATTGTATTTCTTGAATTTGTTTAATTGTACTTTTAACATCTGATGTTAAGGTATTGGTCATTGATTGTACAGTAATAGGATTTTCACCTCCAACTTTAACATTGCCTACATTTATGGTTTTGGTCTTTCGTCTTTTAATATCTCTAAAAGGTCTAATGCTCATTTTTTTATTTTTGTAATTTAAATTCTTTATGCAATGTAACTAGAGCTTTTTTAGCATCTTTTTTATTAATCAAAACAGATATTTTAATTTCAGATGTTGATATAACTTGGATGTTAATTCTTTTATTTGCTAAGGCTTGAAACATTCTAAAAGTAACACCAGGAGTTGTTATCATTCCAACACCAATTATTGATATTTTAGAAACCCCTTTTTGGAATAACACCTTTTTAAATTTTATTCTTTTATTTTCTTGAATTATCTTTTTTGTCTTGTTGAGATCCTCGGCTTTAATTGTAAAAGTTAAATCAGTTTCTTTTCCATTCGGTGAAATATTTTGCACTACCATATCAACGTTTATAGAATTGATTGATAGTGGTTTAAAAATTGATGCTGCCACACCTGGTCTATCTTTTACACCAACTAAAGTAACTTTCGCGTCATTATGCGTTGAGGAAATTCCTGTAATAATTCTATTATCACTTAAATTTGTTCTTTTTGTAATTAATGTTCCAGGTTTTTTTGTAAATGAAGATTTTACTTCAATATTAATTCTATTTAATCTTGCATCTTGAATTGAAACAGGCTGCATAACTTTAGCGCCCAAAGATGCCATTTCTAACATTTCCTCATAGGAAATTACTTTAATTTTTTTTGCTTTTTTTAATTTATTTGGATCTGTCGTATATACACCTTCTACATCTGTATAAATAATACATCTTTGTGCTTTAAAGGATTTTGCAATCATAATTGCACTTGCATCCGAACCTCCTCTGCCTATCGTGGTTACTCTCTCGTTCATATTTACCCCTTGAAAGCCGGTAATAATAGGAATCCCTCCTTCTTTAAGAAATCTTAATAATTTATTTTTATTGACTTGTTGAATTCTTGAGTTTGTGTAAGGACCGTTAGTGAAAATCGGTATTTGCCAACCTAGCCAAGATCTTGATTTGAAACCTTTATGGTTTAATCTTCCAGCAATTAAGGAGCATGCGACCTGCTCACCTGATGATACTAAAACATCATATTCAGAATCTATGAAATTGTTACTAATCTGTTTTGATTTTTTGATCAAATCATTTGTCACACCACTCATAGCTGAAGAAACAACTATTACTTTGTTTTTTTTCTTTTTATGTTCAATGATAATATCAGTAACTTTTTTAATTTTTTCAATTGTACCAACTGATGTTCCACCAAATTTTAATACTACAATTTTCATGATAAATATTTTTAATTAAAATTTATTGATTAAATACATCTTCAATATATTGTTAATCTTGTAATGAAAACTAGCACAATAAATAAAAAAGAAATAGAGAAATTTTCTAGAATTGCAGAAGAATGGTGGGATCCTACTGGTAAATTTAAACCATTACATAAATTTAATCCTATTAGAATTTCGTATATAAAGGAAAAAATAATCAGTAGTTTTAAACTTGAAAATTCAGATAAGCCATTAAAAAAAATTAGATTATTAGATATTGGGTGTGGTGGTGGATTACTATCAGAACCTATGAGCAGATTAGGAGCAGAAGTGACTGGCATAGATGCATCAGAAAAAAATATACAAGTTGCAAAACTTCATGCAAAAAAGAATAATTTAAAAATTAATTATCTAGCTGCCTCACCAGAAAATTTAAAAATAGATAGAAAATTTGATGTAATTTTGAATATGGAAATTATTGAACATGTTGAAGACGTTGATATTTTTTTAAAATCATGTTCATCACTATTAAAAAAAGAGGGTATAATGTTTGTTGCAACAATAAACAAAACTTTAAAGTCTTATCTATTTGCAATAATAGGTGCAGAGTATATTTTAAGATGGCTACCGATTGGGACACACGAATGGGATAAATTTATAGATCCAAATGATTTGATAAAAATTTCTAAAAAATATAATCTTCAATTACAAAATCTAGACGGAATGAAGTTTAATATTATTACCGACAAATGGTCGATAAGCTCAGATAAATCCATTAATTATATTGGAAAATTTAATAAAGTTTAATTACTCTTATCTTCAATCCATGGTATCATTTCAGCTTCAACTCCTTCTTCCTTAAGTTCTTGAATTTCATTTTTTGTAGCTGAGCCATAAATACCTTTTTTCTTATTTTTTTTATTATAGTGTAATGTTCTTGCTTCGTAAGCAAAATTTTCACCCACATAATCAAAATTACTTTTGATAAATTTTTGATACTCCTTAATCTTGTTTTTTATCTCATTTAATTTCATGTTCTTTTTTTCAAGATTATCGATGCTATTTCTATTTATTAATTGGGGAGCCATTAAAGTTTTTTCAACTTTTTGAGAATTACATTTATGGCAATTTAAAAAATTTTTACTTTTGAGTTTTTCATACTCTTTAGATGAAGCAAACCAGCTATCAAATGAAAAATCACAATCTTTGCAAATCAACTTATATTTAATCATAATAATTATTTAGTAATAGTTCTATAAATTTCAATAGAACAAATCTAACTTCGATAATCTCCATTAATCTCAATGTATTTTTTTGTCAAATCCATCGTGTAAACTTTAAAACTTTTGGAACCACAGGAGATATCAACATTAATATCAATGCTATCACTTTTCATATATTCGGATACCTCATCCTCATTATAATTAGAATTCAGCTTTCCATTAGAAACAACACTTATCTCACCGAATTTAATAGACAATCTTTCATGTTTAATCTGTACACCTGCTTTTCCTATTGCCATAACCACTCTTCCCCAATTGGCATCTTCACCTGAGATAGCTGTTTTTACTAAAGGTGAATTTGCAATAGAGAAAGCAATTTTTTTTGCATCATCTTCATTTTTGCACCCCTGAATATTAACAGTTATAAATTTTGAAGCACCTTCACCATCAGCTACAACTCTTTTAGCTAAATTTAATAAAACCTTATTTAAAGCAAAATCAAAGTTTTTAATTTTTTCATCATTAGCATTTTTAATTTTAGGATGTTTTGACTTACCTGTTGAAAAAATTGAAACCATATCATTAGTGCTAGTATCACTATCACAGCTGATGGCGTTAAAAGTATTAGAAATATTTTTCTTTAAAAGTTTTTTAAGTACATCATTTGGTAAATCTGCATCAGTAAAAATATATGCTAAGGTTGTAGCCATATCAGGTTGTATCATGCCTGAGCCTTTAGCAACTCCAAATATCTTAATATCACTTCCACCAATTGAACATTCTTCCATTGCCATTTTAGGCTGAGTATCGGTAGTCATTATCCCTAATGCGGACTTCATCCAGATATACTTATTTTGCGTATATTTTATTTTCTCAATTAGTTCAGGAATTTTATTGATTATTTTTTCCTCAGGAAAAATCTCACCTATAGTTCCTGTACATCCAAAAATTATTTCCTTTGAATTAATTTTTTTTGGTTGATCTTCATCCTCTGTCTGTTTTTGTGTTAATTTTTGAGAGATAATTTCTGCAATTTTTTCGAGACTTTTATAACCTTGTTTACCAGTGAAACAATTAGCATTTCTTGTGTTCACTATTAATGAAAAAATTTTTTTAGCTTTTTGATTTAAATTCCATTTTATATTTTCAGAAATTATTTTGGACTGGGTATAAACAGACGCATAGTTAACTCCATCTCTAAAATAAAACATAACTAAATCATCTCGAGAACTATTATATAAGTCAGCACTAATCGTAGAAATCGCTACACCATCAATATGATCAAGATCTTGAAATTCGTTTAATCTCTTGCTTTTTGATTTAGATGATAGAAAATTTGTTAAATTAATACCCATTCTATTTAAAATAATTATTTAATGATTATATAAATGGTTATAAGTAAATAATAAATCAAAAACTGATGCTAAATCCACTTAACTTTTTCTCAAAACTAATTAAATCCAATAATCAAAGAGAACTTGATAGAATTGCTATAATTGTAAACAAAATTAATTCATTAGAAGAAGAAATCAAAAATTTAAAAGATGAGGACTTTCCAAAAAAAACTATCAAATTTAAAGAAAAAATTAAAAAAGGAGAAAAAGTTGAGCAGATATTGCCTGAGGCTTTTGCATTAGTCAGGGAGGCCTCAAGAAGAAAAAGAGGAGAAAGACATTTCGATGTTCAGTTAGTAGGCGGAATAGTTTTACAAGAGTCTAAAATTGCTGAAATGAAAACTGGTGAAGGAAAAACGCTTACTATTACTCTTGCTGCATATCTTAATGCTCTTCATGAAAAAGGGGTTCACATCGTAACTGTAAATGATTACCTCGCTAAAAGAGACTCCCAAGAAATGGGTGAGATTTATAACTTTTTAGGATTAACATCTGGTTACATAAACAATGACCAAGACGACTCACAAAGAAAGCAAAATTATAATTGTGACATTACTTATGCAACTAATAGTGAATTAGGTTTCGATTATTTACGAGATAATATGAAATTTTCAAAAGATGAAATGGTACAAAGGGAACACTTTTTTGCTATAGTTGATGAAATAGACTCCTGTCTAATTGATGAGGCCAGAACACCACTGATTATTTCTGGAGCAGCAGAGGATAGAACAACCCAATATTTGGCTATAGATAAATTAATCAGATTTTTAAAAGAAAAAGACTATGAGGTTGATGAAAAGGAGAAAAATGTACTTTTAACCAATGATGGAATAAACAATATTGAAAAAATTTTTTCAAATGCAGGAATTTTAAAAAATAATAACTTTTATGATCCTGAAAACTTGAGTTTGGTTCATCATGTAAATCAAGCTTTACGAGCAAATCATTTATTTCAAAAAGGTAAAGATTACATCATTCAAGATGATGAGTTGAAAATTATAGATGAATTAACCGGTAGAATTCTTGAAGGGAGAAGATTTGGTGATGGGCTTCATCAAGCCTTGGAAGCAAAAGAAAGAATTCCCATAAAAGTTGAAAATCAAACTTTGGCTTCAATTACTTATCAAAATTATTTTAAATTATATGACAAGATTTCTGGTTGTACTGGAACAGCAGTAACAGAATCTCAGGAATTTTACGAAATATATAATCTTCCAGTAGTTGTCATTCCAACTAATAAAAAAATGATAAGAAATGATTTTAATGATCAAATATTTAGAACAGAGACTGAAAAAAATGATGCTATCATTAGAAAGATAAAAGAGTGCCATCAAAAAGGTCAACCTCTATTGGTGTTTACCTCTAGTGTTAATAAATCAGAAATATATTCAAATTTATTAAATAAAGAGAATATTAAACATGAAGTACTTAATGCTAAAAATCATGAAAATGAAGCTAAAATAATTGCAAACGCTGGCAAAGAAAATTCTGTAATTATAACTACTAGTATTTCTGGTAGAGGAGTAGACATTCAGCTTGGTGGAAAGAAAGGCTCAATTCCAGATGAAGAATTAAAGTTGAATAAAGAAAAAATTAAATCACTTGGTGGATTATTTGTAATTGGAACTGAAAGAATGGAGTCTCGAAGAGTTGACAATCAAGCAAGAGGTAGATCGGGACGTCAAGGTGATGAAGGAAATTCAATCTTTTATGTAAGTCTTGAAGATGATTTAATGAGAATTTTTGGATCAGACTCAATGAATAATATATTGCAAAAACTTGGTCTTAAAGATGGAGAAAGTATTGATCATCCTTGGATAAATAAAGCTTTAGAGAGAGCCCAGCAAAAAGTGGAAGCTCGAAATTTTGATATAAGAAAAACATTAATTAAATTCGATAACGTTTTAAATGACCAAAGAAATGTAATCTTTAGTCAAAGAGAAGATGCCATGAATAGTGATACAATTTTTGATTATTCTAATAGTTTTTTAAACGAAATAATTGATGACCTTATAAGACTTAAAATAAAGAAAAAATCCAATCCTAAAAGCACTGATTTTGAAAATAAACTTAAATCAATTTTAGGAAAGAATTTTATATATTCATACCTAGAGGAACTTACAAATTGTAGTGATAAAGACTTAAGGGAGTCATTAAATAAGAAATTTCAAGACTCCAGGGAGGAAAGAATAAAATTGTTAGGTAAATATCAATCTCAAGATATAGAAAAAAGAATTTTTTTACAAACTATTGATATAAATTGGAAATCCCACATTCAGTATTTAGAACAACTAAGACAAGTTATCGGGTTAAGATCTTATGGTCAAAGAGATCCTTTAGTGGAATATAAAAAAGAAGCATTTCACTTGTTTGAAAGCTTGTTAAATAGATTAAAACTAGATTTTACAACAATATTAATGAATCTTACTTTAGTTCAATCACAAACTAAAAAGGTAGATAATGATAAAAAAAAAGAGAATTATAAAAAAGCATTTGATAAAAAAATAAGTAGAAACGAACCTTGCCCATGTGGTTCTGGCAAGAAATATAAGCGATGCTGTGGAGCTTTATAAAAAGTAGAGAATTAATCCTATAACAAAAATTGCAAGTCCAGCACCTGCAACAAATATTTTTTTGGATTTTAAAAAGTGATTAAAACTACTTTTTTCTAAATTTAGTGAACTTAATTCATTTAAATTACTCATAAATCCTTTACTTCTACCTATTTTTAAAAATTTATTTTTTCTACCATCAAATATTTCCTCTGGAGACATTTGTTTAAAATTTTCTAAATTTTTATTTAAAGCATTTCTAACATTTTCTAGTATCAAATCTTTGTCTCTATGCGCACCTCCAGATGGCTCTGGTATAATTTCATCTATTATTTCAAGTTCTAATAAATCTTTAGCTGAAAGCTTCATCGCTTTAGCGGCATCAAGCATTTTTTTTGGATCTCGCCATAAAATTGTTGCACATCCCTCAGGAGAAATAACTGAGTAAATTGCATTTTCTAACATTAAAACTTTATTAGATGATGCAAGAGCAATTGCACCTCCCGAGCCACCTTCCCCAATTACAATTGCAATCGTTGGAACTTTTAATTTCATACAACATTCTATTGATTTTGCGATGGCCTCTGCCTGACCTCTTTCCTCAGCACCAACACCAGGATAAGCACCCGGAGTATCAATAAATGATATGATTGGTATATTAAATTTATCAGCCAGCTTCATTAACCGAATAGTCTTTCTATAACCTTCTGGCCTCATCATGCCAAAATTTCTTTTGATTCTCGAATCTAAATCCTCTCCTTTTTCCTGTCCAATAACTAAAACTGATAAACCATTAAACTTTGCAAATCCAGATAGTACTGAAAGATCCTC
>CACMRE010000026.1:0-9113 GCA_902616025.1 uncultured Pelagibacteraceae bacterium
AAATTATTACAAACTATTCTTGATGAATCTGGATACTCAGCGATGCTTAAAAATAAAAAAGATCTAGAAAATGAAAATAGACTTGAAAATATTAAAGAATTATTAAGTGCAATGAAGGAATTTGATAATCTAGAGAGTTTTTTAGACCATGTTTCACTAGCAACTTCAATTGATCAAGAATGGGAGGGTGAAAAAGTTAATATGATGACTATGCACGCTGCAAAAGGTCTTGAGTTTGATGTAATTTTTTTACCTGGTTGGGAAGAGGGACTTTTTCCCCACCAAAAATCTATCGAAGAAAAGGGTCAAAGTGGTTTAGAGGAAGAAAGAAGGCTGGCTTATGTCGGTTTAACCAGGGCTAAAAAAAAAGTAATAGTATCTTTTTCGATGAATAGGTTTTACCAGGGTGACTGGATAGATAGTATGGCATCAAGATTTATTGACGAACTACCAGACAAATATTTAGAAAAAAATTCTTTTTTTGATGAAACCAAAGAAGAGATAGAAGAATTTGAATTTAATCAAGATATTGAAAATGAAAGCGGTATAAATAGTCCTGGATGGTTAAGATATCAAAAAAGAATTAAATGATTAATAATCGAATAAAAAAACTAATAAGTAAATTTAAGAAATACAATATCGATGGATATATTATTCCCAAAAATGACGAATTTTTTTCAGAATATTCTGCAAATGATAGGCTTAAAGCTATCTCAAACTTTTCTGGCTCTGCTGGTTATTCAATAATTCTAAAAAATAAAAATTATTTATTTGTGGATGGAAGATACACTATCCAAGCAAAAAAAGAGGCGGGTAAAAACTTTCAAATTATAGATTTCCACAAAATTATTAATTGTAATTTGTTCAAAAATTTGTCAATCGGTTTTGACCCAAAGTTTTTTACATCTATACAAATAAAGAAGTTCTTTTATAAGAACAATAAAGTAAAAAGCATTGAGCCAAATTTAATTGATCAAATTTATCAGCGTAAAGTTAAATTAAATAAACCTTTTTTTTCTCTTAACAACAAAGTAGTTGGAGAAGACTATAAAACTAAAATAAAAAAAATAAGAAAATACTTAAATAAAAATAAATCAGATTATTTGTTAATCTCAGCACCTGAAAATGTTGCATGGCTTCTTAATATAAGGGGACATGACAATCCAAATAGTCCTATTCCTAATTGTCAATTAATCATAGATAATAAAAATAGTTTTTATTTAATTACTAATAAAAATAAAGCTTCAAGGTTGATTGCGGAAAAAAAATTAAAATCTAATCAAATAATTGAACCAGAGAATTTTAATGAATTTATCTCAACTCTTAAAGGTAAAAAAATAATAATTGACAGAAACACTTGCTCAATTTTGTTTGAAAATTTAATAAAAAAAAAGTTTAAAATCTTAAAAAAAGAAGATCCAATTTATTTACTCAAATCATTGAAAAATAAAACAGAAATAAAGAATATGTTACAAAGTCATATTTTAGATGGTGTTGCTTTAACAAAATTTATTTATTGGATCAAAAATATTAACAAAAAAAAAATTACTGAGTTTGAGGCACAAAATAAATTAGAAAATTTTAGAAAAAAAAAAAAAGAGTATTTATATCCAAGTTTTAATACTATTGCTGGTACTGGCGGGAATGGTGCTATTGTTCATTATAGAGCAACAAAAATAAATACAAAAAAAATTAATAAAAAAGATGTTTTCTTATGTGATTCTGGTGGACAATATCGATATGGTACTACAGATGTGACTAGAACAATTTGTTTTTCAAAACCCAAAAAGAATATTAAAAATATTTTTACACGAGTATTAAAAGGTCATATTGCAGTGGTAAAAACTAATTTAAATAAATATTCTTCTGGTAATCTTATAGATTTGAGAGCAAGAAAATTTTTAAAAGAGATCAACTTAGATTACCAACATGGAACTGGACATGGTGTAGGCTTTTTTTTGAATGTACATGAAGGCCCCCAAAGTATATCCAAATTTAATAAAGTAAAATTACAGGAAGGAATGGTTTTAAGTAATGAACCAGGGTATTATAAAAAAGATAAATTTGGAATACGCATAGAAAATTTGATTTATGTTAAAAAAAATAAAAATAAGCTGTACTTTGAAAATCTAACTTTAGCTCCAATTGATAAAGATTTAATAAATTTTAATTTATTGACAAATGCTGAAAAAAGTTACCTTTGGAAATATAATTTAGATATTTACACAAAACTTCATAAATATTTAAGCACAAGTGAAAAAAGATGGTTAGCTACTTTTATTCAATAGTTTATTTAATTCTGATTGATTTATAATTTTAATTTTAAGCTCTTTCGCGGCTTCAACTTTCCGCTTAGTGGGTTTCTCTCCAATTATCAGGTAATCAAGTTTTTTTGAAACATTGCTTATTATTGTTCCTGAATTTTTTTCTATTAAGGACTTGGCTTCTGCTCTACTCATACCTGTTAATTTTCCAGTAAACATAAATATCTTATTTCTTAATAAACCATTAGTTTTGTTTTCTTTTGTTTCCTTGATGTTTAAAATTTTTTGGAGATCTTGAATTACCATTAAATTAGTCTTATTCAAAAAAAATTTTTTTAGTGAAGTTGTTTGAGTTTCACCGATCCCATCAATATTTAACAAATCGTCAATTTCGTTTTCTTTAGAAAGATTTAAAAACTTTTTAGGACTTTTAAGTGTTTTCGCAATTAATTTAGCATTTTCAAAACCAATATGTCTTATTCCAAGAGCATATATAAATTTTTCAAAAGAAATATTTTTCTTTTCCTCAATTGCATATTTTAAATTTGCGACAGATTGTTGCCCCCATCCATCCAATGTTTTTATTTTTTCATAATCTAAAATAAAAATGTCTTGTGGCAATCTAATTATTTTTAGTTTCCAAAAATTTTCTACAATTTTTTTTCCAAAACCATCAATATTAAAAGCTTCTTTTGATACAAAATGCTTAATTTTTTCTATTGTCATTTTATCACATTCATATCCCTCACTTGAACATCTTCTTACTGCATCATTTTTTTTAGTAATCGAATTGTATTCTTTGATTGTTTTGGCTCCACAAGATGGACACTTGATTGGAAAAATATATTTTTTTTGGTTCTTTTTTCTTTTTTTTAAATCTACCTCAATTATATGTGGAATAACATCTCCTGCTCTCTCTACGACAACTATATCCCCTATCCTTATATCTTTTCTTATTATTTCGTCTTCATTATGAAGTGTTGCATTCGATACAACTACACCACCAATATTAATTGGTTTTATTTTTGCAACAGGCGTCAATGCCCCTGTCCTACCAACTTGAATCTCAATATTTAAGATCTTTGAAATGCCTTTATTAGAAGAAAATTTGTGCGCAATAGCCCAACGAGGTGAATTTGCAACATTGCCTAAACGTTTCTGTAAATCAAAACTATTTATTTTGTAAACGATACCGTCAATGTCAAAATCGATTTCATTTCTTTTTTTTTCTATTTCATGATAATTTTTCATTAAATTTTTGATACCTTTTATAGTTTTGTTAAATGGATTTGTTTTAAAACCCCACTCACTTAATTGTTTTAAGTAGTTGCTTTGATTTTTTATTTCCATATTATTTACATACCCGAATGTATAAGCAATAAACTTTAAAGGAATTTTCTTTGTATCTTGAGGATTTTTTTGTCGTAATGATCCAGATGCAGCATTTCTTGGGTTAGCAAACTTATCTTTAAGGCTCTTAAAATCTTTATTTTGAATAAATACTTCACCCCGAATATCAATTTCATCAGGAAAATTTACAGCTGAAATATTTTTAGGAATATCATTAATTGTCATTAAATTATTTGTAATATCCTCTCCCTCTTTACCGTCACCCCTAGAAAGTCCCATTATAAATTTTCCTTTTTTAAAAATTAACGAGGCAGAAATACCGTCAATCTTAGGTTCTGCACTATACTCTAATTCGTTAAAACTTCTTTGGTCTAAAAAATTATTTATTTTTTTTTCAAAATTTACTAGATCCTCCTCATCAAAAGCATTTGAAAGTGAAAGCATAGGAACTCTGTGTAAAACCTTTTTAAAAGTTTTAGATGGTTTAAAACCAACTACTTTTGAGGGTGAATTTTCACTCTCTAAAAAATCATATTTCTTTTCAAGAGATAATATTTCTGATTTAATTTGGTCATACTCATGATCATTAACTAGAGGCTTACTTAACTCGTAATAATATTTGTTTAGTTGAACTAATTTTTTGATTTTTTTATTATATTCTTTTTTGATTTTATTTCTTTCCATCTCATTCTAAAAGAGTTTTAAATTTCTTTAAAAGACCTCCGCCCTTTTTCTTATAAGTTTTAAATCTCTCTTTTTTTCTTTTTTCATAAGTTTTATCAAATAAACTGTATGAATTTTCATACCACTTTGAAGATTGATAATTATACCCTAATAATTGTGCGTATTTTTCAGCCTCGGCAATTAGACCGATTGTATAATGTACTTCAACTAATCTATGTAGAGCTTCTTCTGCATAAATAGTAGTATCATAATTATCAATTATTTCTCTAAATCTGTTTATTGCAGGTATCCATTTTTTTCTATCAAAATAATATCTGCCTAAATACATTTCTTTAGCCGCGAGAATATCATCTATTAGATCTATTTTAAATTCTGCATCAATAGCATACTCTGAGTTCGGATAATTTTTTATAATTATATTGAAATTTTCTTTAGCATTTATAATTGATTGTAAATCTTTTTTTTCATCAACAATCTGCTCATAATAACAAATTGCTAATAAATAATATGCATATACTAAATCTTTATGAGAAGGATAGACTTTTACAAATCTCTCTAATTCAGCGATAGAATCACCATAATAATCTTGAACATAATAAGAGTATGCAGCCATTAAAGCTGATTGAGGTGCTGAAATTGCTTGAGGAAATAATATCTCTGCCTCATTAAATTTCTTTGCAGCATACAATACATCGCCACCTTCCAAAGCCTTCATTCCTTCTTTGTAAGCTTCCTCTACTTGTAATTCCAAACTTTTTTCCTTAATTACTGATTTTTTTAATGGTTCTTTGGAACATGAAGTTATTAAAATTAAAAACAAAGATAAAAATAAAATCTTTAACTTAAGCATGTTAGTTTTATATAGTCTTAGATTAGAATTTTAAAGATCAATATATATTAGGCAATTGATCTTAATAAGGTTTTGTTTAGAATTGTATGAGGAAGATTTCTTTCTTGAATCTCAATTATAGAAAAATTCTCTTTAATTTTAAACACTTTCTTTAATAATTGATTTGTAAGGAAATGACCACCTTGTGAACAATTTACACTCCCAATTATTCTATATCCGCTTGTGTATAGGTCTCCAATACAATCTAGTATTTTGTGATTTACAAATTCTTTAGAATTTCTAAGTTTTTCAGAATTTAAAATTTCATTACCTTTAACAACTATTGCATTGTCTAAACTACCACCTTTTGCTAGTCCTTTTTGCTTAATTTTTTGTACATCGTCAAATAAACAAAATGTTCTCGAATTGAAAATATCTACTAAATCATCTTCATAAACATTTACTTTATTTTCTTGATTTCCAATCAAACAATCATCGAATTTTAATTTGAAGTTTATGTCCAAACTCAATTTTGAAGGCTCAATGGAGATGAATTTCTCACCATGATTATATGTTATTTTATTTTGAATTTTGATAATCTTAATAGGAACATTACTTTTTTCTAATCCACAAATAGTTAAAATTTTAATAAATTCTTTTGCCGAACCATCTAAGATCGGAACTTCTTCATTATCTATTTCAACAAGTGCATTATCAATACCTAATCCAAATAAAGCACCCATTAAATGTTCAATGGTTGATACTTTTACTCCGTACTCGTTAGATATAGTTGTATTTAATAATGTATTAGTTACATTAGTAAAGCTTGGGTAAACATAATTGTTTGATTTTAAATCTACTCTTTTAAAAACAATTCCTGTATTTGGTTTAGAGGGCTTAATTAATACTTTAGCTAATTTACCACTGTGAAGACCAACTCCACTAAAAGTTGCTGTTTTTTTTAAAGTTTTTTGACTTAACAATGACACAACTAGTTTTTAATGTGTTAAGAAATAAAACTAAAAACAACAAATATTACGATAAACTACTAATTAATTGAAAAAATTAAAGAATCTCTCAAAAAAACCCTGTTTTTTGTTAATTTTACCTATCAGCAAAACCTCATTACTATTGTGGCCTGAAATAATTCTACTAGCTGTTGTAAAAATAGTGTTATCAGTATTCTCTTTAAATTTTTCTAAATAACTAGCACTTAAAATTTGATTTAAGGAAATATGATATTTTTTTAAAATCTTTTCTATATTTTCAATTAAATTTTTTGAAAGACAGATAAATTCTGTATCTAAAGAAAAAATATTACAACTAACATTTTCTGGTAAAGTTGTAAAAAATTTATTGTCGATCAAGTATTTTTCTATAAGAAAATGTATAATTTTTTGATTTTGTAAGTTCGATTGACATAAGTTCTTTAAATCATTTAATGGATGAATTAAAGTCTCTGAGTTTATAAAATTTCCATTATTATCTTTTTTGATTGACAATTTTATTGAGTGAAATTCCTTACTATTTAAAATAACATATACGTCTTTAATAAAATTATTTAATTTTTTTTCAATCTTAAATATATTAATGTTTAAAAATTCGTCCAATTTACTAAATTTTAATTCTGTAGAAATCTCTTCTATTTCTAATTTTTCGGAATAAATTTCCTCATTTGTTAAAATTTCAGCAACGTAAATAATAAATTGATTATGATTTAAATAAAGAAATGTTTGGAAATCTACTTTGTTAGTCATTTATAACAATTTGATTTTTTTGACGCATATCCAAAATTTTTATATTACTGAATTCTATATTATCAAGTAAATCAATTGATAAATTTAATGACTCTTTAATTCCTTTATTTGGTAATTTTATTAAAACTCCTGAGTTCATTTCAATATCCCATCTCCCCGAAGGAAAATAGTAAAAATTTTTAATTTTATTATATTTTAATTTAGTTTGAAGAATAATATCCTTAAATTCTAAAAATTTTTCTGTTTTGAAATTTCCAAAAACAAAAGGTAAATTTTTTGAGTAATCTTTTGTATTAATAAATTTTCCATTAGACCCAACTACATAATTTTTTCCATTTATATTCGTAGATGCTAAAAAATTTGTTTTTTCAATTTTGATTTTAATAGATGATGGATATTTTTTTAAGACCTCATATTTTTCGATTAAATTATTAGCATTTAATATTTCTTTTAACTGAGATTTTTCAATAGATAATAAATTATTTAGTTTTATTAAATTCGTAATTTCTAAAAATTCATTATCATTTAATTCTATTCCTTCAATATTCACCATATTAATTTTAGGAAGTTCAAAATTTGTCAAATTTTTGTTGTTGAAAGTGCCTAGAATGATTACTAAAGAAATATAAAAAATAATTTTTTTACTTATTTGTTGAAGCATCTTTTAAAATTAATTCAATAAGTTTAATAAAACTTATACCACGAAATGCAGCAATCTCAGGAACTAAAGAAAGTTTTGTCATTCCTGGCTGAGTATTAATTTCTAAAAGATAAAACTTACCTCTATAATATTTGAAATCTGAGCGAGTAACTCCTCGACAACCGACTAAACTATGTGCTTTGGAGGAAATTTTCATTATTTGCTCAAATTTTTTTTTAGATAAATCCACGGGTATAATGTGTTCTGTTTTTGCTTTTGGATTATATTTTGCTTGATAATCATAAAATTTTCTTTTTGGTTTTAATTCAATTGCACCAAGTTTCTTAGAACCAATCATTGCAGCCTGTATCTCTCTACCAGGGATAAATTCTTCAATAATTATTTTTTTATAATCTTCTAAATACTTTAATTTTTTTTTAATATCTTTTTTTGTACATATAAATACATTTACACTCGAACCCTCATTGATTGGTTTTATCACGACTGGAAATTTAAGTTTTTTTTCAATTTTGCTAACAATATTTTTTTCATCTTTGCTGAAAGAAAAGGTCAAAAATTTTGGGGTCAATATTTTATTCTTTATGAAAATCTTTTTTGATAACACTTTATCCATTGCTATTGATGATGAAATTACACCTGAATGAGTATAAGGAATTTTAAAACTCTCTAATATTGTTTGTATATAACCATCCTCACCAAACTGACCATGCAACGCATTGAAAATTTTATTTGGTCTAAATTTTTTAATAACATTAAATAACTGAAAATTTGGCTCTGCTATTTTTACAAAATAATTATTTTTTTTTAATTCCTTAGCTACTTGTCTTCCAGTATCAAGGCTGATTGCTCTTTCTTTTGAAATACCACCTGAAATTATTAATATTTTTCTCAATTTATTTTAAAATCTTAATTTCTTTTTCTAATTTTATACCGGTTTTTTCTAAAACCTCTTTTGATACAAATTCAATCAAATTGTTCATATCATTAAAAGAAGCGCTGCCTTTATTTACAAAAAAATTACAATGTTTTTCTGAAATACATGCATCCCCAAAACTTTTGTCTAAAGGAACTGATTCTTTAATTAACTCCCAAACTTTTTTATTGGTTTGTGATTTAGGATTTTTAAAAGTGCTTCCACTAGTTTTAATTCTAGTAGGTTGCGCTTTTTCTTTTTTTTTTACTAAATTCTCAATTTCATTTTTTATTTGAGAAGAATTAGATTTTGACCCTTTAAACGAAGCACTTAGAAAGATTAAATCATCGGATAAGTTACTTTTTCTATACTCAAATTTTATTTCTTTGCTTGGAATAGTAATTATGTTTCCAGATTTGTCGATTGCTTGAACTGATATCAATATATCTTTAAATTCTTTGTTAAAACAACCTGCATTCATTCTAATTCCACCTCCTATTGTGCCCGGTATACAAGATAAAAACTCAAATCCGCTGAGATTATTTTTTACAGCAAAATCTGATAATGACTTATCATTCACAGCACTTCCAGCAATTATCACATCATCTCCAAGAAGTGAGATATTATTAAAATTTTTTCCTAATTTAATGACTAT
>CACMRE010000027.1:0-8342 GCA_902616025.1 uncultured Pelagibacteraceae bacterium
ATACAATGACAAAATTAATAATAAAGTTTTAGTTGCTGATGTTAATGGAAGAATATCTGAATTAGAATACAATGCCACCTCTTCCATAAGGTATTAATAACAAAGTACGCCAACTTCTTTTTCCTTCTAGTTCTCCCCTAACATTATACCCTCGAATAAAAGCATCATGTACTACTGGTGAGCCATCAACTCCAAAAATTGGATTAGTTCCACCCCCAGAGGCCTTATCATATTCTGTGTTTATTATTTGCGGAAGTTTTCCAGCAATAAACGGAGGTATAAACCCCCATACCTCTTGTCCACCTTCATATCCATTTCCACTTTTAGCTGCAAAGGCATGAAGTATCCCTGCGTTTGAACCTGCATAAATAATATTTGGTCGATTGGCTTGTTCAACTTTAAAGCGCGCGTAGCCTCTTGTGGACCTATGATAGGCTTCTTCATTAAAAGAATTAAAATTAATATTTGAGTCAGGAGCACCTACTTCTACCAGTTGTGAGTGATATACATCTCCCATTACATGATCTCTAACTTCTGTGACATCACAATCGCCATCATAATCAAAGTAATCATTGCCTTTCATAAAATTGATTAAACCTATTACTTCATTCCCTAAAGTCGCATCATTACCGACTGCTGTACAAGTAGATGTACTTGTATGATAATCATTAACTTCGAATCCTAATCGATTAATTAAAGATTCAACAGCAGTTGAGTTGCCTTGACTAAAGTTATCCCAGTTTCCAAGATAAGGTGATCCAGGCATAGCTGTCCATAAATTTCTATTATCATCTTCACCACCCGGTGTGGAATGTCTTCTAAGCATTCTAGATGAATCCCAATTACCATGAGAATTGCCTGGAGCAGTCTCATGCTCAACTTCACCATCAGCTTTTAATTTTTTACGTAAAATTCTTCCTTTCCATTCACCATATTGTTCATAACCAAACTGCGCTTGGTATAAAGATCCACCTTCTTGAATAGTAGCTGTGATCGATGGCGCAGTGAATGCTAGTTTGTCTGCAATGATTTGTCTTATCTTAGCGGTCAAAGCTGTTTTTAATGCCTCAGGGGTATTAGCTATGATTGCTCTTTCACAGTCCTCATCCTCAATACAAGCTGCCGCAGTTGTACCGGCTGGTAAATTGCTTGTGCCAATTCTTGATAATTCATGAAATCTTCGTAAATTTGTTCCTGTAATTCCCCCTCCATAAGCTACATAAAGTGATTTTACTCCCATTTCTCTTAAAGCAGCCATCCTTTCGGCAGTATCTCCATCAGCACCTAAAACTCCAGTCTGATTCATGGCACCATCACCAATAACAATCACATAATTAATCTGACACGGAGCATCTGGATTTAAAAGTTGCTGCCCCGCACTAGCGTCAGTAAAATAATCAAAAGCTAATTGAGAAAATGCATGTGAGTCGGTACCCCAGGCCATACCTAAAGGGTTCACCACATCCATAATAAGATCAGCTCCTCTAGGACTAATTGCAACATTTAGACAAGAGTCTCGATTACATTGTGTACTCCTTCCATCAGGGTGTTGACCAGTCCAACTTTGATAATAAGTGCAATCATTTGCTCTATGACAATAACGCCCTCCCCTTGGCGCTCCTCTTGAACGACCATGCTCACCTGCGTTCCAGTGGCCAAAACCAAAATAGGCACCTGTGGTAAGTGTCGTATCATTTACGATTGCGTTAATAGCAGATTTAACACCGTCCCATCTTCTAATTCTTGGACCCCCTACTTGATCAAGCCAAGTTGTATTTCTATTGACTGAAGTAAATAGAGCTTCATCAAATTCATCTACATAGCCTCTTGCTGTACCTGTTAAAACTCTCGATCTTGTATCAGTTTCTTGCACATAAAGAGCGTGAGGTCGGTTAAATCCTACTAAATTTGCATCATAAGCATTAGCAGTTCCTTCATTTGAAGTATTTGTTCGTAATCCTGAACCTACTGCAGTGACAACTGTACAAGTCGTATCTGAAACTTGTATCTTTTGTATTGCATGAGAAAAAACAGAACTTGTATAAATAATTGTACTATCAGATGGTGAAACTTCCACTCCAAAAGGAATTGCAAGTTCTGATGTCAAAGTTGGGGCATTTACCGGGGTACAATTTATTTGTCTAGCTCCCAAAGTAAATGCATCACCTGAACGTGTGAGAGAATATCCTTCAAGATTATTTGTTAAAGAATTAGCAAAATAAGCTAATGTTCCCTCATTATTAACACTAAATCTATTTACCCATCTTACAACGTTTCTACCATCATTAATGATTTGTTCGTTACATACAAATGTTTCTAAATTACAAGACATAAAGAAGCCTTGAGTTCTTCTAGCACCTCCAGCAGAGAATAAAAAAGGGGTTCCACCAATAGTTTTAACATCAAATGCTCTCACACTCATATTATTAGGCGCACGTAATGCAATTAAGCATCTTTGACCATCTTCTGAATAACCAAAGATATAACTTGCTGTTCTTCTCTCTCCACTATGTAAAAGAATTACACTTTCATTAAAACTAACTGAGTTCAGATCTTGAACAAACTCTATATGAAGAGCTCTTCTTAATCTTTGACCATTGTGCCTTCTACCATCATTAAATTGAGTACATCCATTTCTTGGAACTTGTCTTATAGGTCTAAAACTTCTATCTCTTACAGTGTTTCCACTATTATTTACAGAATATCTTATTACTGAACCAGCAGTTCTTCTTGAGTATTGTGTCATTAAAATTCTATTTTGTGAGTCATAAGTAACACCTCCAATAGGCCCTATACCATCCCCACCTATCCATCTCCCCATGCTGGCTGAACTATCAACTAAAAATAATATATTAGCAGCAACATCGCCCCCACCAGCTCCTGGAGGTACAGGCTTTGCATTAACGTTATTACTTAAAGATAATACAAATAAAAAAAATAAAATTTTAAAGTATTTAATCATCATTTACATTAGCAATTCTATTACTTCCTCACCTGATGTATAGTCTATCATTTGAGGAGTTGTAATTTCCAGTATTTCAAAAGTTTCACCTCTTATATCTATCTTGCTGTACATTATTATTAGATTTCCTACACTTAAATCTACGTACCCTTTCCAGTTTTCTTTCTTGGCTTCACTGCCAGGGTCGCCAATATTAATCTTAACAAAATCATAAATTTCATTTTTAATTTCACTGGCGGATGAAACTAAATTAATACCTGCGACTTTAGAGTCGTGAATTATCACTTCTAAGTCTGTGTTTTCTAAATTTGAACCTTCACAATAGTCCAGCGCATAGGCCATGTATTTTGTCGAAAGATTTTTTCCATATAATTCTGGATTGTAGGCCATTAAAAAATCAAACGTATTTTGAGCTTGCCTTACTGATGTTCCAATATCAACTGATAATAAAGAACAAGCAAAAGAGGAACTTGAAAAAAATAGAAAAAAAATAAATTTTAATAATAATCTTTTCACAATAAAATTATAAATTTTTATACATTATTTTTCAACATCCTTACGTGCTCATTTTAAGCTTTAAGGTTAATGTTAATTAGATAAAACTATTAATGTTTCTAGTGGAACTATAATTTCTGGATTATCTGGATCATTTTCAGGGTCCCCCATCATGCCGCAACCATAGATTTTATAGGCTGTTCCCATTTTTTGGGATGTAGCAGAGGTTTTTTTTAAACTTACACCAGAACCTTTAAAGGATGAGGTGCCTGAATTAACTGAAAAAAACTCATAGTAAAATCTTCTAATACTATCCTGCTCTGCTTGTAATGCATCAGGATCATCAATAGTTGCATCAAGAGCTAAACCTGCAGCACCATCAAGAAATACAGGAGCTATTAATTCAAAAAAACTTTGTTCTTTTACGTGTTCAACTCCTCTAAATGTATCTTCTCTACTTAAGTTTCGAAAACTTCTGTAACAAGGTGAGTTTTGATCCAATAGATTATCCCCTGCAGCTGACTGGTTTCTAGGGGGAGTTCTTGCATCGTAATTCCTATTTCCAGTACCAACATTGATTGGTCCTAACATTTTGTTAATTAAACTTTTCTGAGCTTGCATCAAAGCTGTTTCAGCAACGTAAAAGGTTTGCTGATACTCATCGCTGCTATTATTACTCTGATGGTCTGAAGAAGCTATTACAATTAAAGCACCGCCCATTAAGGACATTGCTAATAACAACACTAATGACAAAACCAATGCAAATCCTTTTTGATTATCTTTTCTCATTAAAAAGTTTCTCCAATATTTCTTGTGTGAACTGTAACAATAACTGAGTCTCGTAATTTTCTATCTAGTCCATCTGCAATAGTATTATTTCTATTTCCACCCGCTAATCCAAGAACTACTCTTGGATTATCTGTAGTAGCTGCTTTTTGAAAAAAATCATCTTTGGATGCAAAAGTAAGTCTGATGTCCACACCTCGAATATCTAATAGTCTATCTCTTATTCCAATATGCTCTGGAGCAGGAAATACACCAGAGTCGGTTTGAATTATTTTTCCATTCTCATCAAAGGGTATAAACTCCATGTCATCAATATTATCCCTGACCATTGTTCCTGGTGTACAAGCATTACAATTAGTTGCCCATGTTCCTTTAACAACCAAATTTACATCATCTGCATCATCACTGACACCACTGCTTGCAATTCCACCGCTAAAATTTCCAACACCAAATTGATTGTCTAAGTTAAATATTTCAGAATTATTTCCGCCACCTCCATCGTTTCCATCATCTTGTGGGGGTGGAGTGGCGCCAGTAAAAAAAGAACAACCAACTCTTGGCTGAAAATAATGCTCTACTCTTTTCCAAGCCGCATAACCACCTGTATCATTAGGTAAAGCGTAATAAGTTATTCTATACTTTTTATATGGCTGTTCACCTTCACGATGGTGGCTTTGATTAAAATCTTCATATACAATTTGGATTTGATCACAACAATTACCAGCAGTAGCACTTGCGGTATTAGTAGTGTTCGTTGTCAATCCTTGTGAAGAGGTTATTCCAAAACCCAAGGTATTTCTCCTAATCACTACAGGATTATGACTTTCAAATGGATCCATAAATCCATTATCATAATAAAGATAACTATTCTTTGGTAATGCAACTCCAATTCCACCATTACAAGCGGATGTGTCGTCTGCAAATTGAGCTATTTCATGTGACCCAGCATAATATTTAAATCCAGCCATCCGAACATCTCTCATTAACATGGAAACTATATCTCTGCTTGCTCTGCTAATTTTAGCCTTCTCACTTACTTGAGAGTACGATTGATTTACGACAGAATATGATGTGTAAACAGCAGCCATCATAATTGTAGTAATGACAATACCAATCATTATTTCAATTAGTGTTAATCCACTAATATGTTTTAAATAATTTTTCATTGTTTCAGCTCATAATCAGTTTGAAAATATAAAAACTTTCTTTTTCTTCCATCGTTTAAATTCATTTGTACTCTTCCAATATACATCACGTCATCCATTACATATGGTTCATCCGGATTTCCATCATTATCAATATCTGTCTGCAATGGATTAACTAAAATATTATTCTCTTGGCTCCATCTACTACCTATTTTAAAGACTCTAAAATTTCTTGTTTCATTATTACCCCGACAATTCAAATAGTCTTTATTATTTAATAGAGCTTCCCACTTTCTTGTTTTTATCTGAAAATTATTCTGAGCATCACCACCATAGATATCGCCATTGTTACGTGTTGCATCCGTTTGTTGTCGACAAAATTCAGAATTAAATTGATTTTGTGCTAAAAAATCAGAGAAATTATCATTCCCAGTTACCTGTACCTCTTTGTGTCCCAAGACATCCTCGACAATAACATTGGTTAAATAATTTGCTTTAGTCCTTTCACCGGAAGAATAAATAGACTGAACAGAATAGTTTGTCATTTGTAATATTGCAGCAAAACCTATTCCAACAATCGCTGTTGAAATTAGAGCTTCCAAAAGAGATAACCCAGAAATTTTTGAACTATATTTTTTTTTATTCATACACATAATTGGGGTTGTCACACTCCCACTCTTTTTCTTTTGATGTTGGATTTAATATATAATTATTTACAAATTTACTTACTTGCATATTTCCAAATCTATTCCAATGTACTCTACTCATCATAATCTCACCACCAGGACAGACATCAGCATCACCGCTTGTATCATTTATATCACAAATTGGATTAGCTCTATCTCTCCTACAAATATACACAAATTGGTGAGGAACACCAGTGGCTGGGTCACTTGTAAGATCACCAGAGGCTTCATGAAATTTTCCATTTCTTGCAAAACAAACTGCACTTGGTGTGCCAGAAAAATTGGTTGATACATCTGTTAAGGTAATGGAGTAAACTGCATTTCTAATATCATCACTTGTAGTATCTCGATCTGTATCCCAATAACTATCATCATTAACATTACATCTTAGTTGTGGATTTGTATTCCATTCGTCATTCATATCATTCATCTTAGTAACCAAATTAGCCATAGAAATACCTTTTGAAGTGACAACTAATTGATCATCGTTGTTATTAAAAAGTACCTGTACATAAGCGAAAGTGCCTCTTTCTGTTTGAACATAAGCGTTTCTAACTAAGGTCTCAATTTTAATAACTGCTGCTCTTACTTTTCTTTCTTTATTCCATGAGGAAAAATTGGGATAAGCGACTGCGGATATAACTCCAACAATGGTTAATACAACAATCAGTTCTAATAGATTAAAACCTTTAATGTTCTTTGCCTGCCCCAGCATCTATCTTTCCAGCTTTTACTAAATCCTCTAATGATTTCGCCATTGTAATCATTCCGTCTTTTACTGCTGTTTGCATGATGCTTGGGATTTGATGAATTTTCGCTTCTCTGATTAAGTTTTGAATTGGGGCTGTACACTTCATCACTTCAAAAGCACCACAACGGCCTTGACCATCTTTAGTTTTAAGAAGTCTTTGAGTGACTACCATCTTTAAAGATGTCGAAATTTGAGCTCTGATCTGTGCTTGTTGCTCAGGTGGGAATACATCGATAATTCTATTGATTGTGTTTGGTGCACCACTGGTATGTAATGTTCCAAAAACTAAGTGACCTGTTTCAGCAGCAGTCAATGCAAGAGAAACTGTTTCTAAATCCCTCATCTCTCCTACCAGAATAACATCAGGATCCTCTCGCAGTGCCGCTTTTAAAGCACTTGCAAAAGTTTGTGTTTGTTTTCCAACCTCTCGATGAGAGACAATGCTTTTTGCATCCTTGTGAATAAATTCAACTGGATCCTCTACAGTAATAATATTTGCAGTCCGGGTCTTATTAATTTCATTAACAATTGCAGCGAGCGTAGTTGATTTTCCTGATCCTGTTGGTCCTGTAACCAACACAAGTCCTTTGTGCATATCAATAATGTCATAAAGAACTGGTGGTAAATCGAATTGTCCCATTTCTGGTATGACACTTTCAACTCTTCTAAGTACTGCTGCAGGTCCATTGATAGTTTTGTAAAAATTTGCCCTAAATCTTAAACCACTTAGCGTAACTGACGAGTCAAGTTCATGTGTTTCGTTAAATCTTTTCATTTCTACTTCATTACAATTGGTCGATATTAAATCTTGAAGATCCTGTGCTTTAACCATGACTTCTGGTACTTTATGAATTTCTCCTGTTTGCCTAAATGCTAATGGCCAACCACTTCTAATGTGGAAATCTGATATTTTTTTATTATTTTTTGCTAATTCTTCTAATTTTTCAAACATGCTAAATTTTATCTATAATTTTTAAAAAAAACAATATTTAGTTATCCGATAGCGACCAAAATAGGTAATTATCTAGTATATAAAGTAATATAATATCCATACAATTAAGGAATATTCAAAAAAGTTTTTGGAAAAAATTAATTGTTTATCAGTAAATTTTGACTTTAAAAATTTACTAAGAAACATAAAACCCAGATGCACAATTACAATTGAAACCGCAACACCAATTAAAGTGGATTGAAGAGAAAAATTTTTATATCCAAAGTAAATTGCTGCTAAAAAAGTTAGCCAAGAAACTTTGGAAATAAATATTTTAAAGATTAAACCTGTTTTTTTACTAAAAATAGATTGTGTCTTAATTAAAGAATATGACCATGTAAGACCAATTAAAAAGCTTATATACTTTAAAATCATTGCTTTTCTTTTTCATGAAAAACTAAACAAACACCATTGTTGCAATACCTTTTACCTGTAGGTTGAGGACCATCATCAAAAATATGGCCATGGTGAGCTTTACAATTTTTACAATGATACTCTGTTCTAGCATAACCGATCAAGTGATCAA
>CACMRE010000028.1:0-7047 GCA_902616025.1 uncultured Pelagibacteraceae bacterium
AGATTAGGATTTTTTTTACTCATTTAAGTAATTTAACACAGGATTGATGTAAAATAGAATGTAATTCAACAAGTTTTTTGAAATCTTTATTATAGCCACCACCAAGTACACCGCACAAAGGTACTCCTTGTGAAAAGAAACTTTGTGTAACCATTTCATCTCTTTTTTTAATTCCTTTATCTGAAATTTTTAGTTTACCTAGACGATCGTTATGGTGAATATCCACACCTGCAATATAAAAAACAAAATCAAAATTTTCATCGTTTAATTGATTTAAATAGAAATCAAGTATCTTTATATATTGAGCATCCTCCATATTATCTTCAAGCTCAACATCAAGATCACTGATGGATTTTTTAGCTGGATAATTTGATTTTGAATGCATACTAAAAGTAAATACATTTTTATTATCCGCAAAAATATCTGCATTACCATTGCCTTGATGAACATCTAAATCTACAATTAAAATTCTTCCAGCTAAACCACGATCCAATAAGTATTGGGCCGCAACTGCTACATCATTGAACACACAATAACCAGCACCTCCATCATAATTAGCGTGGTGACTACCACCAGCAGTATTACATGCAACACCATTTTTAATTGCAAGCTTTGTAGCAAGCACAGTTCCACCAGTAGCAACTAATGACCTTTGAATAACACTATCAACTAACGGAAACCCAATTTTCTTGATTGTATTTTGATCAAGTGTTTTATTTTTAACATCCTTGATATATTTTTCTGAATGTGCTCTTTTCAAAGTTTCTTCTGAACATGCATAGGGTTGATGAAATTTTTTAACTATCTTTTTTTCAATTAAATATTTTGCGAGTTCTCCAAATTTATTAATTGGAAACTTGTGATCGTCACCAATTTTTGCAAAATAATCTTCGTGATTGACAACTGATAAATCCATAACTATTCGATTACACGGATTGGCTTACCGCTTGCACAAGCTTCAAGTGACTCGATCAATTGGCTGTAATAGACATTGTAATTTTCTGCAGTCACATATCCTAAATGAGGTGTTAATAAAGCATTGGGTAAAAATCTTAGTTTGTTATTCTCTGGTAAAGGTTCTTTTTCGTAAACATCAATTCCGGCACCAGCAATTTCATTGGTGGATAAAGCAATAATTAAATCATCTTCATTAATTATTGGCCCTCTCGAAGTATTGATTAAAAAAGCAGTTTTTTTCATCTTATCTAGTTCTTTTAAAGTAATACAATCTTTATATCTTTCACCGCCTTGCACATGAATAGATAAGAAATCAGAATTTTTAATTAAATCCTCTTTAGTGCAAGGTAAAACATCTAGCTCTTTACATTTATCAAGACTAAGATTTTCACTCCAGGCCATTACTTGCATACCAAAAGCTTTACCTATTTTTGCAACTTGAGAACCTACCTTTCCAAGTCCAATTAATCCAAGAATTTTTCCTTTGAGCTCAACGCCAACTGTGGTTTGCCAATAACCCTGATACATATTATCTATTTCCTCTTTAATATTTCTGGCTAAGCCAAGAATTAAAGCCCAAGTTAGTTCTGGAGTTGGATTTAAATTACTTTCTGTTCCACTAACAATAATCTTTCTTTTTTTGGCAGCAGCTAGATCAATTGCTTTATTCCTTAATCCACTGGTAATTATAAATTTTAGCTTAGATAAATTTTCTATTATATTTTTAGTAATGGGAGTTCGTTCTCTCATTACTAATAATGCCTCAAAATCAGACAATTTATCTATGACATCGGCCTCATCCTCAAAGGGCTCACTAAAAATTTTGATTTCATATTTTCCTGCAAGTTTTTCAAGATCAACAAATTGTTGAGAAACATTTTGATAGTCGTCTAATATTGCAACTTTAAGCATTTTTAATTTCTTTATTTGATAAAAATAAACCTAATATAATTAAAATTGCCCCAATCAAGTGAAAAAATTGAAACTGCTCATTATAAAAGAATATCGCCATCAAAGTACTAAATAATGGAATTAAAGATAAAAATATTCCAGCTCGATTTGCCCCAATGATTGAAACAGCGCCAGCCCAACAATAGTAAGAGCCAATACTTGGAAATATTGCAACATAAACTAAAATATAAAAAAAATTACTACTCATCTCAATAATTTTGCCTTGTGTCATATCTAAAATGAATAGAGGCAAAAGAAAAATTAATCCAAATGTGCAAATTATATGGACAAGAGCAAGTAAAGATACTTCAAAGGTTCTTTTTCTCAAATATGCAGAATATATTCCCCAAGCAATAATTGCTCCAACCATAAATAAATCGCCTTTGTTAAAATTTAAGGTAAGTAAAATATTTAGATCAAGTTTAGTAATAATAGCTAAAATTCCTAAAACTGAAATGACTAATCCAGATATTTGAAAAATATTTGTTTTTTCAATTTTTAATAAAAAACAAACTAAAATTATTGTTACAGGTATTGCGGTATTAAAAAGTGATGCATTAATTACTTGCGTGTAATTTAAAGCGTTATAAGTAAAAGAAGTAAATATACATACACTAGTAGAACCTAGAATAAGAAATAATGATAAATTTCCTTTAATTTGATTTTTTAATTTTAATATCTCTTTATAGGTTAAGGGAAGTAATATTATCCATACTAGGCACCACCTTAAAAATGCGAGTGAGTTGGGAGGTATATTTTCTAAATAAGCAAGCTTTGCTAATGTAAAGTTTCCTGCCCAAAATAATGTTGCACATACTAGCATTATGTATGCCTTAGTATTTTGCATTTGATTAACTAAATCTTGCTGAGCTATAAGGATCTAAATTTAGATTAGTATTTTCTTTAGCTATCATTCCAGAAACAATCTTTCCAGAAATTGGACCTAATGTCCATCCTAAATGATGATGACCAAAACAATAAAATACATTTTTATAATTTTTTGAAGGTCCCATCACTGGTAAAAAATCAGGTAGCGTCGGTCTAAAACCTAACCATTCATCTTCATGATCTGGAAGATCGCCTAACATATACTTGGCATTATCAATCAAATTTTTTATTCTAGATTTTGACAGGGGATTATCTAATCCACCGAACTCAACTGTACCAACCACTCTTAATCCCTGTTCCATAGGAGTGATACCAAATCCTCTATTAGAAAAAATAACGGGTCTACTTAAAAGATGATCACAATCTTTGAAGTGAACATGGTAACCTCTTTCAGTATCAAGGGGAATTTGTTCACCTAAATTATCTGTTAATTTTTTTGAGAAAGCTCCACAGGCAATTACAATTTTATCAAAAGTATATCTTTCACCATCAGTTACAAAAACTGGTTTTTCTGTATCAAACTCAATATCATTGATATTTTTCTTTTCAAACTTTCCACCTTTTTTTAAAAATAATTCAAATAATTTAAGTAAGATTTTTTTAGGGTTTCGCGCATGTCTTGCATATGGATAATAAACTCCTGCATGATAAAAGGGTTTTATATTCGGTTCTAGATCGTGAATTTCAGATTTATTGACCAGTTGTTGTTTTACACCAAGTTCATCTCTCACTTTAATTTCTAACTCTCTACTCTTTAAATCTTTATCATTCCAAATGTAGAGTATTCCTTTATTTTCAACGAGACCATCTAAATTAATTTCATCAAAAAGTTCATCATAAGCAGGTAAAGCTAAATCTAAAATTTGATGCATATTTCTTGCGGTATGCATCATTTTATTTTTTGTTGTATTCAAAATAAACTTGAAAAACCAAGGAAGCATTTTTGGCACATAATTCCATTTTAAAGCAAGTGGCCCTGTTGAACTTAATAACATTGCTGGTACATCAGCAAGTACATCCGTTCTATTCAATGACAATGAAGCATATGGTGAAAAGTGGCCAGCATTTCCATATGAGGCTGCTGGACTGCCAGGGTTATCTCTATCAAATATAGTTACTTTAAAACCTTTTTTTTGAAGAAATAAAGCATTGGATACTCCTTGAATTCCTGAGCCAACAATTCCCACATGTAAATTTTTACTCATAAAAAAAATATACAATCTATCTGTCAAATAAGTTAAGCGACAAATTATACTTAGGCAATCAATTGTTGATTGTGAACTCTAGCACTCATGACAATTCCAAAACCAATCATAGTTGCTAACATGGAGGATCCACCATAAGACATAATTGGTAAAGGAGAACCTACTATAGGTAGTAAACCTAAAACCATACTCATATTTATAGTAATAAATACAAAAATAGCTGCACCAAAACTATAACAAAAAATCTTTGCGAAATAACTTCTGGAACTAGCACCAATTGCAACAATTCTATAAATAATAATTGCATAAATTACTAAAAGTATCGCAGAGCCCACAAAACCAAATTCCTCTGAGAAAAGTGTAAAAATAAAATCAGTATGTTTTTCAGGTAAAAACTCAAGATAACTTTGAGTACCTTTTAAAAAACCTTTACCAAATATACCACCAGATCCGACAGCTATTTTTGATTGAATAATTTGATAACCAGCACCTAGGGGATCCTTGTCAGGATTTAGAAATGTCAACACTCTTAATTTCTGATAGGGCTTCAAGAAAGCGATGACGAAAGGTAAAGAGATTATAAATCCAAGAATAGTATAAATAAAATATTTGTAATTAATGCCAGCAAACCATAATACTGCTATTCCACTAATTGCGATAAGAACTGCAGTTCCAAGGTCTGGTTGTACAATGACTAACCCCATTGGTAAAAGAATTATTATTAAAGAAGTTAAAATTGTATAAATTGAATTGACATTTTCTAACTTCATTCGATGAAAAAATTTAGCCAAACAAACAATAATAAATATTTTCATCAATTCAGAGGGTTGTAAATTTATGAAATATAAATTTATCCATCTTTGAGAGCCTGATGAGGTAATTCCAAATAAATAGGTCCCTACTAACAAACCTACTACCGCTACATAAGCTAAATAACCTATTGAGAACCAATACTTGATATTGATAAATGACATTACTAGCATCATTAAAGTAAATACTGCTAATTTTGTAAAATGGCTTTTGGTATGAAATTTAATCTCACCACCATCAGTAGAATACATTGTTGCTAAACTAATAAAGCCAAGTAACAAGATACAAACCAAAAGTATATAATCAAAGTTTCTAAATTTTTGAAAAAAACCAAGTCTATTTGTTGTTAATCTTGTATGTTGATACATCTATATCTCCAAATATTTTTTATTTCTCAATGACTCTCTGATCTTGTGTCGGTCAATAATCAATTTAAATAATTTAGTTGCCATTGGAGCGGCAGTTGTACTTCCGTTTCCTCCATGTTCTACAATGACACTTAATGCGTATCTTGGATTTTTATAAGGCCCAAAGGCTACATATAAAGCATGATCTCTTTGCTCGTATGGAATCTGGAATGTTTTAAGATCCAATTCTCTTTCTTCCTCAGTAATTTTTTTAACCTGCGCTGTACCGGTTTTACCCGCAAACTGATATTTTGGGTTATCAATTCTTGATCGATAAGATGTACCCATCACTTCATTAGTTGAGCCAAAAATAGCATCTTGAACAATTTTAATATTTTTTGAATTTTTATAAAGCGGTGTAAATTTATCTATAGGTTGATCTTTGAGTTTGTCATCTACAACGAGATGTGGATAAATTTTATAACCACCGTTTGCAATTTGAGCAGTCATTAAACACAATTGAATTGGTGTGGTTTGAATATAACCTTGTCCTATTCCTGTAATGATTGTTTCACCTAATAACCAGCCTTTCCCCAGAGCATTCTTTTTCCATTGAGTATTTGGAATTAATCCTTTTTTTTCAATATCAAATAAATCACCAAAAACTTTTTCTCCAAGACCAAATTTTTTTGCAGTTTCGCTTAATTTATCAACACCAAGTTTACGGGCAACCTCATAAAAATAAGTGTCACAAGATTGCTTCATGGCATTTCTTAAACTTACATAACCATGACCTTTTTTCTTCCAGCAATGGTAAGTTTGGCCATACATTTCTGTTTTACCAGTACATCTAACTGTAAAACTTGTGTTAACTATTCCATTCTCAAGTGCAGATAAGGCAACAATCGGTTTAATCGTTGAACCTGGTGAGTAATTCCCTTGTAAAGTTTTATTAACTAATGGTTTCATTGGATCATTTCGAATTAATTGCCAGTCATCTTGACTTATACCAAATACAAATAAATTTGGATCAAACGATGGTGAAGAATGCATTGCAATTACTGCACCTGTATAAATATCCATTACACAGATAGAACCTGCTTGATCTTTTAATAATTCATTAGCTAACTTTTGTACCTCTGTATCTATGGTTAGTCTTAAAGTTTTACCTTTTTCACCTTTTTGAAATTCCAATTGACTTATTCTTCTGCCATAAGCATTCACTTCATATCTCTCAATATCATTGGTTCCTATTAGTTTTTCCTCAAATGTCTTTTCTAAACCTACTTTTCCAACTTTTAATCCTGGGACAAAATTCTTTTTTATGGCTTGTGTTGATTCGATATCATCCTGGTTTGCTTGACTGACATAACCAACTAAGTGTGTGAAATTTTCTTTAAAAGGATAGTTTCTTGAAATTGATATAACCGGTTTTACACCATTTAAATCATACAAATGATTATTAATCTTTGAAAACTTTTGCCAACTTAAATTATCAGAAACAATTAAAGTTTCCCAAGGCTTTATTTCATTTTTCTTTTTTAATACTTTTTTAAATTCTGTATCTGATAATTCTAGTAAATCTTTCAAACGATAAATAACATACCTAAAATCCTCAACTTGTTCTGGTATCACGTGGAGTTGATAAGCTTCAAAATTTCCTGCAATGACATTACCAAAATAATCATGAAACTCCCCTCTAACAGGAGCTAATTTCCATTCTCTAATTCTATTTTTGTCGGAAAGAGTTAAATACTTTTTATTTTCTTTAACTTGTAAAAAAAATAATCTACTGACTATTCCTATCATTATAAAAAATTTTAATGAACCTGTAATGAACATTCTTCTATTAATAGAATTAAGTTTCTTTACATTATCACTTGAAGAAT
>CACMRE010000029.1:0-6752 GCA_902616025.1 uncultured Pelagibacteraceae bacterium
TTTCATGGGTTCGAATCCCATTCTCTCCGCCATAAATAATCTTTATTTTACGCGGTCAATTTGACATTTTTTGTTAATTGATAAAATTATTAAATGAGCAATTTAGTGTAAAAAATGATATAATTAATTTTTCCATAAAATAAAAAATGGCGACATTAAATAAATATCAAGCAGACTCGATTAAAGTTCTTAAAGGTCTAGAAGCAGTAAGGAAAAGACCTGGAATGTATATTGGTGATACAGACGATGGTACAGGTCTCCATCACATGGTTTATGAAGTTGTTGACAACTCAATAGATGAAGCATTAGCGGGTTATTGTAAAAATATTGATGTTATGATGAACGCTGATGGCACAATTACTGTTAAAGATGATGGTAGAGGTATTCCTATAGATATTCATAAAGGGGAAAAAAAATCTGCAGCAGAAGTAATAATGACCCAACTTCATGCTGGAGGTAAATTTGATCATGACTCATACAAAGTATCAGGAGGTCTGCACGGTGTTGGTGTATCAGTCGTTAATGCTCTTTCAGAAAAATTACAATTAGAAATCCATAGAGATGGACAAAAATATTTTATTGAGTTTAAAGAGGGAGATGCTAAGTCGCCATTGAAAAAAATTGGGAAATCCAAAGAGACTGGTACTCAGATAACATTTTTACCTTCAAAGGAAATTTTTTCATCTATCAAATTTAGTTCAAATACACTTATAAAAAGAATGAGAGAATTAGCTTTCTTAAACAAAGGAATAAAAATTACATTCTCAGACCTTACAAATAAAAAAGAGAAGAAAACCATTTTTAAATTTGATGGTGGTGTAATAGAGTTTGTTAATTTTTTAGACGAAAAAAGAGAAAAATTGCAGAATAAAAATGGTAATGAATTATTTAAAAAGCCTATTTATATAGAGGGTAAAAAACAAAATGTAGAAATAGAGTGCTCTCTCAAATGGAATGCTTCCTATAGTGAAGATGTATTACCATATACTAATAATATTCATCAAAAAGATGGTGGAACACACTTGCTTGGTTTTAGAAGCGCCTTGACAAGAGTTGTTAATAAATATGCTAATGAGCATAACCTCTTAAAAAAAAACAAATTTACTATTTCAGGTGATGATATTAAAGAAGGGTTAACTTGTGTGTTGTCAGCAAAAATCCCTGATCCTAAATTTTCATCTCAAACTAAAGATAAGCTTGTATCTTCAGAGGTGCGAATGATAGTTGAAAATATAGTTAACGAAAAGCTTTCTATATGGTTTGATCAAAATCCATCTATTGCTAAAATTATTTTAGCAAAGATTATTCAAGCTGCATTAGCTAGAGATGTTGCTCGAAAAGCAAGAGAAAGTGTAAGAAGGAAAGGTGCTCTAGAATTAAGTGGACTTCCTGGAAAGTTAGCCGATTGCCAAATCGGCAAGCAAGAGGGAACAGAACTATTTATTGTAGAGGGAGACTCAGCTGGTGGATCAGCAAAACAAGGCAGAAATAGAGCTAATCAAGCTGTATTGCCTTTGAGAGGAAAAATTCTAAACACTTACGTAGATGCAAATGATGGCAAGAAAAATGGCAATAGTAATAATGGTTCAGATCATAGAACAAAAGCTTTATCAAAGATGATTTCATCAAATGAAATTTTGACATTGATAAATGCTTTAGGATTAGATCCGAAATCTCAAGAAATAGATTTAAAAGATCTGAGATATGGTAAAGTTATAATTATGACGGATGCAGATGTTGATGGATCACACATAAGAGCTTTATTATTAACCTTTTTTAATAACAAACCATTTAATAAACTTATTGAAAATGGGCATGTTTATTTAGCACAGCCACCATTATTTAAAATTAATAAAGGATCAAAAGGAATTTACATCAAGGATGAAAAAGAGCTTGAACAATATATTATTAATAACAATAAAGATTTTAAAAAAATCAAAAAGGGATCAAAAGAATTTGATAGATTTATGGAGTCCGAAAAGTCGAAATTAAACATTCAAAGATTTAAAGGTTTGGGAGAAATGAATCCAGAGGAATTATGGAGTACAACATTAAATCCAGATACAAGAAACTTATTGCAAGTTCAGTACTCAAAAGATTTAAAAAAAGATCAAGTCTTGATTCATACACTCATGGGAAATGATGTTTCTTTAAGGAAAGACTTTATAGTATCTAACGCAATAAATGTACAAAATTTAGATGTTTAAAAATGAAGTTTTTTGAAACTTCAAAACAATATTCTCTAAAAAAGTCAATTTACATAAATTTAAGGTGGATTGGTATTATAGGCCAATTGATATCAGTATATCTTGTGTATTTTTATTTTGATTTTGACTTCAACTTTATTTTCGCAAATTTATTTATTTCTATTGGAGTAATTGGTAATTTGTATTTAATTTTTGTTTACAAAAAAACGCAATTAACAGATAGGTCGGCGTTCATTCATCTACTAATTGATATAATTCAATTAAGTGGACTTATTTATTTGACTGGAGGTGTTAAAAATCCATTTATCATTTTTTTAATAATACCTAGTGTTTTTGCTTCTTCAAATTTAAGCTTTAGAACTAATTCATTGTTAGTATTATTAACTACCCTATCTATTTTGGGGTTAACTTTTATTTCAAAAGATCTACCCGAACCTTTGAATGATCATTTTCATGTTAGTAACTATTATATCTATGCGATACCTTTAGCCTTAATAATAGCTCTTCTTTTTTTGAATTATTTTGCAATTATATTTGGTGCAGAGAGCAAGTTAAGAAAAGATGCTTTAAATAAGATGGAAGAAATCATGGCTAAAGAGCATGAGATGTTATCTTTAGGTGGACAAGCTGCTGCTGCCGCACATTCATTAGGGACGCCCTTATCAACAATAAAGGTAATTACCCAGGAATTATCAAAACAATTAAAAGATCAAAAAGATGTTTCACAAGATATAGAACTCTTAGCGAGTCAGGTTGAAAGATGTAATGAAATATTAAAAAGATTATCCTTAAATCCTGATCAGGAGGATGAATTTATTGATGAGGACTTATCAATGAGAGAATATTTAAGACAAATTATTTCATCATTTAAGGAAACAAGTAAAAAAGAATTTAGTCTTAATTTAGAACAAGATCTAAATTCAAAAAAAATTTATAAATCGATTGAAATTGTTTATGGCTTAAGAAATTTTATAGGTAATGCAAATAAGTTTAGTAAAAGCAAAGTTTTTATAAATTTGAAAAGCGATAATAACTTTACTGAAATTACCATTGAAGATGATGGTGATGGATATCCAAGCGATATTTTATCCAAAATTGGAGAACCTTATCTCAAATCAACTGATAAAAACAGTGGATTAGGTTTAGGATTATTCATAGGAAAGACTTTACTGGAAAAAAATTTTGCCACTGTTAATTGTTGGAATTCTCAAACAAGAAGTGGAGCTGAAGTGACAATAAAGTGGAAAAATAAAGATTTGTTCAATCTTTAATGTAAATTTTTTTTACTTTTAAAAAGTTCACTCAATTGAGAAATCATGACGTCTCCCAATTCATTTACATCTGTAATCTTTATCGCTCGATTATAGTATCTTGATACATCATGGCCTATTCCTATTGCTAAAATTTCAGTTTCAGTTTTTTCTTCGATAAATTTCACAATTTTCTTTAAATGTTTTTCAAGAAAATCTCCTGAATTGACTGACAAAGTTGAGTCATCAACTGGTGCACCATCAGAAATTACCATTAATATTTTTCTTTCTTCTTTTCTTTTTTTTAATCGATTAAATGCCCAAGAAATTGCTTCTCCATCAATATTTTCTTTTAATAATCCTTCTTTTAACATTAAACCAAGATTATTTTTACATTGTCGCCAATGTGTGTCAGCTCCTTTATAAATTATGTGTCTTAAATCATTTAATCTCCCTGGCGTTTTTGGTTTACCCTCTTTATTCCAAAATTCTCTACTTTTTCCACCTTTCCAATTTTTAGTTGTGAAACCTAATATTTCAACTTTAACAGAACATCTCTCCAAAGTTCTTGATAAAATATCAGCGCAAATCGCAGCAATTGTAATTGGACGTCCTCTCATAGATCCTGAATTGTCTATTAAAAGAGTAACGACAGTGTCTTTAAAATCTAAATCTTTTTCTTTTTTAAAAGATAATGAATTATAAGGGTCCATTATTATTCTTGGTAATTTTGAACTATCCAATAACCCTTCCTCTAAATCAAACTCCCAGGCCCTATTTTGTTTTGCCAATAGTTGTCTTTGAAGTTTGTTCGCAAGTTTGGTAATGACATCTTGGAAACCTATTAATTGTTGATCCAAAGTTTTCCTTAATTTTGAAGCTTCATCAGAATTTTCTAAATTTTCTGCTTTTGTTATTTCATCAAACTGGGTTGTAAAGATCTTATAGTCTGTATTTAAATCATAAATTGATTTTTTTTGAATAACTTGTTCGTTATTTTTTTGATCAGATTCACTATCAATTAGTTGCTCATCAAGTTTATATTCATCTATGTCATATTCAGAGTCTAAGCTAGCTTCAGTCTCTTCATTGTCATTTTCATCTCTAGAGTCATCTGAATTGTTGTCTTGGTCATCATTAGAAGGATTATTTTGACCATCATCTTGGTTTTCTTCCCTGGTTTCTTCATTATCCTCATTTTTAAAAATATCCATTTCTTCTAATATTTCTGAAAACTTTGAGGAATATTCATTTTGAAAATCTAGGTTATCTTTCAAAAATTCAATGTGTTTATTCATTACTTTGTCGAAGTCTTTTTCCCAAAAATTTAACATATTATTAGTTAAGGGATTTAATTTAACGTTTAGAAATTTTTTTAACATATACAATTCAAAAGCTTCCACAACTGGAACATCTTCTTTTGAATTTAATTGGTCTTTTCTTTTTAATTGGATTACTTGATCATAATTTTCTTTAAGATTTTTTTCTATACCTTTTAACATTTTTGAGCCTAGGCATTCATATCTTACTTTTTCTGCGATAGAATAAAGAGACCTATATGAGGAATTTAAAGGTAAATTCTTTTTATAAATCTCATCATCTGAAAATTTTTTTTTTAAAGCAGACGAGTCGGAATCTGCTCTAGCTTTAATGAAATCCCTTTTTGAGTTAAGATTTTCAATATCAACAAAATTCAAATCTTTTTTGTTCTTTTCATCAATATTTTTAAGATGGATATCATCAGAAATCACTCTTGCTGTTGAAGTTAAAGCTTGCTTAAGTTTTTCTCTTAAGTTTTCAGCCTTATTATTTTTCATTTAAATTTGAATATTTGCTAGTGACTCTGGTAGTTCTTCCCCGAAACATCTTTGATAGTATTCAGCAATTGTATTTTTTTCAATTTCATCACATTTATTTAAAAAAGTGACTCTAAATGCGTATCCTACATCTTTAAAAATTTCTGCATTTTCAGCCCAATGTAATACAGTCCTCGGACTCATTACAGTACTTATATCACCGGCTATAAATCCTTTTCGAGTTAAGGATGCAACTTTTATCATATTTGAAACTTTCTCTTTTCCTTTGGGATTATTTAAAGATTTATTTTTGGCTAATATAATGTCCATTTCTTTATCTAGACTGAGGTAATTTAGTGTTGTCACAATATTCCATCTATCCATTTGACCTTGATTGATTTGTTGTGTTCCATGATAAAGTCCAGTTGTATCCCCTAAACCGACTGTATTTGATGTAGCAAATAATCTAAAAAACTTATTTTGCTTTATTACCTTATTCTTGTCTAAGAGAGTAAAGTTACCCTCAGCCTCAAGAACTCTTTGAATAACAAACATTACATCGGGTCTTCCAGCGTCATACTCATCAAAAACTAAAGCTACTGGATTTTGAATTGACCATGGTAAAATACCTTCATTAAATTGTGTAACCTGTTTTCCTTCTTTAAGAACAATAGCATCTTTGCCAATTAGATCTATTCGGCTGATGTGGCTATCTAAGTTTACTCTAATACAAGGCCAATTTAATCTAGCAGCAATTTGTTCTATATGTGTAGATTTTCCTGTACCATGATAACCTTGCACTAGAACTCTTTTGTTGTGTGCAAATCCAGAGACTATTGCAAGTGTAGTATCTCTATCAAATTTATAATTTTTATCTATTTCTGGAACATACTCACTTTTTTTGGAGAACGCGTCTACTTCCATCTCAGAATCAATACCAAATGATTGTTTTAATGAAATTTTAATATCGGGTTGAATGTTAAGATTGGGTGTCAATTTTGTTCCTATATGTATTTTTTAGTTGTGTATAAGCTAAAGTAATTAACTTTAGTTTTTCTTCATATTTTTTATTCCCGGCATTCATATCAGGGTGAAATTTTTTGACAAGTGTTTTGAATTTTTCTTGAACTTTTTGCCATTTTAAACCTACCGAAACACCTAATATACTAAAGGCTTTAATATCTTTATGATCAAATTTAAATTGACGCATATGATTAAATTCACTTTTAAATTTATCATTATCCATTTCATCTTTTAAGGTGTTATTCCATAAAACTTTAAAAAAATTATCAGATGAACTAAAACTTTGAGTAGGTTTATGCCATATCATATCTGACTTTAAAAAATTAATTACTTGATCATCATTCATACCAGAAAAATAATTCCAATTTTTATTAAATTCTTTAACGTGTTCTAAACATAACATTCTGTATTTTTTACTATTATCCTTTTCAATAGGCGCTTTATATTCACCAATTTCTTTACAATTATTCCAGTCG
>CACMRE010000030.1:0-6448 GCA_902616025.1 uncultured Pelagibacteraceae bacterium
CAGTCTGATCTTGCCTTGCATCTCCCCTTCCTGCTGAAAATGGAACTTGAACTTTATAGCCACCTTTTTTTGCAGCCATTTCGATTCCAACACCACCAGCTAGTACAATCAAATCTGCCATTGAAACACTTTTCTTTTTACTATCGAATTTGCTTTTAATTTTTTCTAAAGCTTTAATTACAGCCGATAATTTTTTTGGATTGTTCACTTTCCAATTTTTTTGTGGTTCCAACATTATTCTTGCACCATTAGCACCACCTCTTTTATCAGAGCCTCTGAACGTAGATGCTGAAGCCCATGCAGTAGAAACTAAATCTGAAATTGATATTTTTGATTTAGAGATTTTGTTTTTTAAATCTTTAATATCGTTTGATTTAAGTTTATATTTAGGTTTATCAATTGGATCCTGCCAAATAAGTTGTTCTTTTGGAACCTCACTACCAAGATAGCAAACTCTTGGTCCCATATCCCTGTGAGTTAATTTAAACCATGCTCTCGCGAAAGCATCGTGAAACTCTTTTGGATTTTGATGAAAATGTTTAGTTATAGGTCCATAACTAGGATCAACTTTCATCGATATGTCGGTTGTTTGCATCATAGGTGGATGAAGCACACCTTTTTGATGTGCATCGGGAACCATTTTAATCTCTTGCCCATTTTTCTTTGGAGTCCATTGATGAGCACCAGCTGGGCTTTTTGTAAGTTCCCACTCATGTCCATATAAACAATCCAAATAACCCATATCCCATTGAATTGGATTTTGGGTCCAAGCGCCCTCAATACCACTACTTATTGTATCAACACCTTTTCCAGATTTATATCCACTATTCCATCCAGTTGACTGGTCTTGAAGTTTTGATGCCTCAGGATCTGGTCCTTTGAATGACTCAGATGCTGCACCATGAGATTTTCCAAACGTATGTCCTCCAGCAACTAATGCTGCTGTCTCATAGTCATTCATAGCCATTCTACCAAATGTCTCTCTAATATCATGTGCTGCTAGTTTTGGATCTGGATTAGCATCAGGACCTTGTGGATTTACATAGATTAAACCCATATGTGAAGCTCCTAGTGGCTGTTCTAAATCTCTCTTTCCACTATATCTTTCCACACCTAACATTTCTTTTTCTGAGCCCCAATAAATATCATCCTCTGGTTCCCAAATATCAGTTCTACCAGCTCCAAAACCAAAAGTTTTAAAACCCATTGAGTCTAAAGCTACGTTTCCAACAAGTATAAATAGGTCTGCCCATGAAATTTTTCTTCCATATTTCTTTTTAATAGGCCATAAAAGCAATCTAGCTTTATCTAAGTTTACGTTATCTGGCCAAGAATTAAGTGGCGCAAATCTTTGATTCCCCGTTCCTGCTCCACCTCTACCATCACCAGTTCTGTAAGTTCCTGCGGCATGCCAAGCTAACCTAATAAATAATGGTCCATAATGACCATAATCTGCTGGCCACCAGTCTTGGGAGTCTGTCATTAATTTTTTTAAATCTTTTTTTAATGCTTTGTAATTTAGTTTTTTAAATTCTTTTGCATAATTAAATTTTTTATCCATAGGGTTAGATAAATTTGAATGCTGACTGAGAATTTTAAGATTTAAACTGTTTGGCCAAAAGTCTCTTACTGTCTGACCTCTTCCTGCAGAAAACTTTGCAGGTGTCCCTGCACCGGTAAAAGGACATTTGCTCATTTGATTGGCTTTAAAAGACTTGTTTTTGAAATTTTCAGTACTCATAATTTTTGTATTTCCCCCATGGTTATTAGATTTATTAATTTATAATAGTTCTAAACTAAATGTCAACAGTTTAGAATGATTATAATATAAATTTAAAAAGAAAGATTTTTTAATTCTGATTTTGAGTATCACTCGCAACTCTTACTAAAACTTCGACAGAACTAATTTTTTTTCCTGTAATATTATTTTTGATATTTACTTTTCCAATTTCATTATCATTACAATCTATAAGTAAATTTGTGTCCTCATCATAAAAATGATGATGTTTAGTAATGTTTGTATCAAAATAACTTTTATCGCTACTGATCGTAATTTCTTTTAAATATCCTTTATCTTTGAAAGCATGAACTGTGTTGTAAATTGTAGCTAAAGATATTTTTTCATTAAAATTTTCTGAAATGTTTTTTGCTAAATCATTAATTGTAAAGTGAAATGTTTTGTCTCTATTAAATAAGACCTCACAAATTTTAAGTCTTTGTTTAGTGGGTCTAAGACCAGAATTTCTCAATTTGCTAACAAATTCGCTATTTTTTAACATTGTTAATTATAATAATTCTAAACTTTATGTATATTATAATGGTTTAAAATCAAGTATTAAGGTGATCTATTTTATGAAAAAAAACTCCTATTCTTATGAAGAGCTTATAAGTTGCGGAAACGGAGGTCTTTTTGGTCCTGGAAATGCAAAATTACCGCTTCCACCAATGTTAATGTTTGATAGAATTACAGAAATTAATGACAAGGATGGTGCTTTTAAAAAAGGCTCTTTAAAGGCTGAATTAGATATAAAGAAAGACCTTTGGTTTTTTGATTGTCATTTCAAAGAAGATCCTGTGATGCCAGGATGTCTTGGTCTTGATGCTATGTGGCAACTCGTAGGATTTTATTTAGGCTGGATTGGAAATCCAGGAAAAGGCAGAGCCTTAGGTGTTGGTACAGTAAAATTTACAGGAGAAGTTTTACAGAATGTTAAATTAGTCAAATATGAAATCGATATGAAAAAAATTATGTCTCCTGGTGGTACAACAGTTGGTTTGGCTAATGGGATATTATTAGCAGATGAAAAAAAAATTTATTCAGCAGATAATTTAAAAGTGGGGTTATTCAAATAATGAGGAGAGTTGTAATAACTGGTTTAGGAGTAGTTTCTTGTTTAGGTAATAATCAAGAAGAAGTTCATCAATCTTTATTAAATTCAAAGTCAGGAATCTCATTTGCTGAAGAATATAAAGAGCATAATTTAAAAAGTCATGTGCATGGCAAGCCAAACATCAAACTTGAAGATCACATAGATAGAAAGACAATTCGATTTATGGGTTCAGGCTCAGCTTATAACTATATTGCGATGAAAGAAGCAATAAAAGATTCGGGTTTAGAGGAAAAAGAAATAAGCAACTTTAGTACTGGTATAGTCATGGGATCTGGAGGACCTTCAATTGAAAATGTAATTTTAGCAGCGGATAAAACAAGAGCAAAAACCCCAAAATTAATGGGTCCTTTTATAGTTCCAAGAACCATGGCAAGTACTGCGTCTGCTACTTTGGCAGTTCCATTTAAAATCAAAGGGACTAATTATACAATGAGTTCTGCATGTGCAACTAGTGGTCACTGCATTGGAAATTCAATGGAATTAATTCAAATGGGCAAACAGGATATTGTTTTTGCTGGTGGAAGTGAAGAAATACATTGGGCAATGACAGCTATGTTTGATGCCATGACTGCTCTATCGTCGAAATATAATGATACACCTCAATCAGCATCAAGAGCGTATGACAAAACTAGAGATGGTTTTGTAATAGCTGGTGGAGCGGGTGTGTTAGTTTTAGAAGAATATGAGCATGCAAAAGCTCGAGGTGCCAAAATTTATGCAGAATTGACAGGTTATGGTGCCACCTCAGATGGATATGACATGGTAGCTCCATCAGGAGAAGGAGCTGTCAGATGTATGAAAATGGCAATGGCAACCACTAAAAACAAAATTGATTATATTAATACTCATGGAACTTCTACACCGGTAGGTGACATAACTGAACTAAAAGCTATTAAGGAAACTTTTGGGGAAGAAATTCCAAAAATAAGTTCAACAAAGTCTTTATCCGGTCACCCTTTAGGTGCTGCGTCAGTTCATGAGGCTATATATTGCTTAATTATGATGAAAAATAATTTTATTGCTGGATCAGCGAACATCAATGAAATGGATGAAGAGGCTAAAAAATTTCCAATAGTTGCAAAAACCGAAACTGGAGTAACATTAAATACAGTTATGTCTAATAGTTTTGGTTTTGGTGGGACTAATGCTGCTTTAATATTTCAGAAAGTGTAATTATGAGTTTAATGAAAGGCAAAAAAGGATTGATCATGGGTGTTGCCAATGAAAGATCTATTGCGTGGGGTATTTCGCAGAAATTAGCAGAAGCTGGTGCTGAGCTCGCCTTCACATATTTAGGAGATGCTTTAAAAAAAAGAGTTATTCCTTTAGCAGAAAAATTAAATTCAAAAGTTACATTCAGTTGTGATGTTGAAAAAAAAGAAGAGGTAGTAAAATTATTTGAAGATATTAAATCTCAATGGGGTGAAATTGATTTTGTTGTCCATGCTGTAGCATTTTCAGATAAATCAGAATTATCAGGCGAATATTTAAATACAACTAGAGAAAACTTTTTAAGAAGTATGTTAATATCATGTTTCTCATTTACTGAAGTTGCAAAAGAAGCATCAAAAATAATAAAACGAGGTGGTAGTTTGTTAACTTTAACTTATGAGTCCACCAAAGCAATTCCAAATTATAATGTAATGGGTGTTTGCAAATCAGCTTTAGAGGCTAGTGTTAAATACTTGGCTAGAGATTTGGGTGCTAAAGGCATGAGAGTAAATGCAATAAGTGCAGGCCCTATCAAAACATTAGCTGCATCTGCAATAGGTGATGCAAAATTCTTATATAAATGGAATGAGGATCATTCTTTTCTCAAAAGAAACGTAGATATCCATGACGTTGGAAATTCAGCATTATATCTATTAAGTGATCTTGCGAATGGTGTCACTGGTGAAATTCACTACGTAGATGCTGGGTATAATAAAGTTGGAATGCCAGATCCTAAAAATATCACTTAATGAGCAGGGGCGTTTTGTTGTCAGGCGCCCCTTAAATTTACTCAGTAGCTTGTTTCATCGAAAGTTTTACTTTTCCTCTATCGAAACCAATAACTTTAACTTTTACTTCGTCACCCTCTTTTACCACATCGGTAACTTTAGCTACTCTTTTATCTGCAAGTTCTGAAATATGAACAAGTCCATCTTGTTTTCCTAAAAAATTTACAAATGCACCAAATTCCATAATCTTCATAACTTTACCTGAATAAATTTTATTGAGTTCAGCTTTGGCGGTGATGTCTTTAATCATTTGCATAGCAATGTTTCTAGACTCTTCATCCGGAGCTGCAACTGTTACGACTCCCTCGTCATTTACATCGACTTTAGCACCTGATTTTTCAACAATCTCCCTGATTGTTGCACCACCTTTTCCAATGACAGCGGCAATGTCTTTCTTATCAACATTAATTTTTTCCATTTTTGGAGTATGCTTTCCAACATCAGATCTTGATGCTGATAATGCTTTATTCATTTCACCTAAAATATGAACTCTTCCATCTTTAGCTTGACTTAATGCTTGCTCCATAATTTCAAAAGTAATACCGGTAATTTTGATATCCATTTGTAGTGAGGTAATTCCATCTTTAGTTCCAGCAACTTTAAAGTCCATATCGCCTAAATGATCTTCATCACCCAAAATATCTGATAACACACTAAAATCATCACCCTTTTTAATTAAACCCATTGCTATACCTGCAACAGGTTCTTTTATTGGTACTCCCGCATCCATTAATGCAAGTGATGTTCCACAAACAGTAGCCATTGATGAAGAACCATTGGATTCTGTAATTTCTGATACTACTCTAAAAGTATAGGGAAATGACTCTTTTGAGGGTAATGAAGAGTGAATAGCTCTCCATGCTAATTTACCATGACCTATCTCTCTTCTACCAGTTCCTATTCTTCCTGTCTCACCAACGGAAAAAGGTGGAAAATTATAATGAAGCATAAACCTTTCTCTTTGTAATCCATCTAAGCTTTCAATTCTTTGCTCATCATCAGATGTACCTAATGTGGCGGTTACGATTGCTTGCGTTTCGCCTCTGGTAAACAAAGCGGAGCCATGTGTTCTTGGCAAAACACCGACCTCACATGAGATTGGCCTTACATCAGACAAACCCCTACCATCAATTCTATTTTTATTTTTTAAAATGTCTGTTCTGACTATTGTTTTTTCAAGATTTTTTAGTTCAGAATTTACATCAAGATCTGTATAGTTTTCGTCTTCCTCATAAAGTTTTTTTGCTTTATCAGTAATTTCTGAAATTTGATTTGATCTGTCTTGTTTGTCTCTTGTCGCGAATGCTTTTTTAAGATCTGCAGTAAAAGTTTCCTCGAGTTTTTTCTTTACCTCAGATAAATCTTTCTTTTCAACAGTCCACTCTGGTTTTCTACATTCTTTAGCCAATTCCTCTATCATTTTAATCACTGGAACAAATCCTTCATGACCAAATTTTACTGCATTTAACATCTCTTCCTCTGTCAACCCACTTGCTTCAGACTCAACCATAAGCACAGCATCTTTTGTACCAGCAACAACTAAATCTAATTTTGATT
>CACMRE010000031.1:0-6390 GCA_902616025.1 uncultured Pelagibacteraceae bacterium
GTTGAAGAGTTTAAATTAAAGAAAATGTGGAGATCTCCAAACGGAACTATCCGGAATATTATTGGAGGAACTGTATTTAGAGAACCCATAATTTGTTCTAACATTCCAAAACTCGTACCCTCTTGGTCAGACCCGGTCGTGATCGGGAGACATGCATTTGGAGATCAGTATAGAGCAACAGATTTCAAAGTGCCTGGTAAAGGTAAGATGGAAGTAAAATGGACTTCTGAAGATGGTAAAGATGAAATTAAATATGAAGTATTTAATTTTACTGGTCCAGGAGTTGCACTCTCAATGTATAATTTAGATAAATCAATCGAGGATTTTGCGAGATCCTGTTTTAGTTATGGATTAATTAAGAATTGGCCGGTTTACTTATCAACCAAAAATACAATTCTAAAAAAATACGATGGAAGATTTAAAGATATATTTGAAGAGGTCTATAATAAAGAATTCAAGAAAAAATTTGAGGATGCAAAAATTACTTATGAACACAGGTTAATTGATGACATGGTAGCGTGTGCAATGAAATGGAGTGGTAAGTATATATGGGCATGTAAAAATTATGATGGTGATGTTCAATCAGATACCATGGCTCAAGGATATGGTTCACTTGGTTTAATGACCAGTACACTGCTTACACCTGATGGAAAAATAATGGAGGCAGAGGCAGCTCACGGAACAGTAACTAGACATTATAGAATGCACCAACAAGGTAAAGAAACTTCAACCAATCCAATTGCCTCGATTTTTGCATGGACAAGAGGATTGGCACATAGAGGAAAACTTGATGGTAATGACGAACTTATCAAATTTGCAAATACAATTGAAAAAGTTTGTATTGAAAGTGTTGAAAATGGCTCCATGACAAAGGATCTTGCAATTTTGGTTGGACCTTCAAGCAAATATTTAACAACTAATCAATTTCTGGATGTAATTGATAACAATCTTAAACAGAAGCTAAATTAAAGCCTTTAGTTTTTTAAAAGCCTCATCAATTTTGTCTTTATCCTGTCCCCCTGCTTGGGCAAAATCTTTTCGGCCACCCCCACCTTTGCCACCAATAATTTCCGAACCTAATTTTGCAAATTTTACAGCATCATATTTATCAATCAGCTTTTCAGTAACACCAACTCCTAAACCAACTTTATCTTCACTACTTGCAAAAACAATTACAATCCCATCACCAAGTTCTTTTTTTCCACTATCAACTAATTTTCTCAAATCTTTAGGAGGTAAATCTTGAACTTTTTGAAATCGAACTTTTATATCTTTTATTTTTTGATCATTAATAATATTTTTTGTTTTATCTTGAAGAACTGAATTAACATTTAATTGTTCAAGTTGTTTTGAAAGATTTTTTATAATTTCTTTTAAATCTTTATTATCAACTTTCGGTTTACCTCCAAGTTTGATTATTTGTGATGACAAATTTTTGATAGTCTCCTCATCTTTTTGTACAGATAAAGTTGAGAGCTTTTCTTTATTCTTAATAAAATCTTTAAGCTGTTTGTCTCTTAAAGCTTCAACTCTTCTTACTCCTGCAGCAATAGATGATTGACTGACTGTTTTAAATTTTCCAATATCTCCGGTGTTTTTTACATGTGTTCCACCGCATAATTCCGTTGAAAAATAAGCATCCTTTTCCTTACCCATTGAAACGACACGAACTTCTTCACCATATTTTTCACCAAAAAAAGCTAGTGCTCCCTTTTCTATTGCAGCTTTAGGTGTCATAATTCTTGTGGTCACTTCAGAACCATTTTTAACGTATTCGTTAACTAATTTATCTATTGTCTCTAACTCCTCATTAGTAATCGGTTTCATGTGACTAAAGTCAAACCTTAAACGATCTGGTGCAACTAATGATCCTTTTTGCATCACGTGCTTACCTAAAGTTCTTCTTAAAGACTCATGAAGTAAGTGAGTTGCAGAATGATAAGCTTTTAAATTGTCTCTTCTCTCAATATCAATTTTCATTTCAACTACATCATTAATTTTAAATTCTCCAGTTTTAACTGATCCATAATGAACAAATAAATCTCCAAGTTTTTTTTGTGTATCCTCAACTTCAAAAACTGAATTGCCAGAAACTATTGTGCCTTTATCCCCGAGTTGTCCTCCTGACTCACCATAAAAAGGAGTTTGATTAGACTCGTAACCCAAAAATTCTGTAGGACCAGTTTTATCTTTAATTGAAAACCAAATTGCTTCCTCTGAGCTGTCCCCAGATCCTTTCCAATTCTTTTTTGCAAGTTCTTTGCTTTTTTTCATCAACTCATCAAATTTTTGATGATCAACTTTTAATGATTTATTTTTTAAAATGTCTTCTGTGAGATCTAAAGGAAAACCATAAGTGTCATATAATTTAAACGCTACTTCACCTGATAATACTTTATCAATTTTTGAAATTTCATCATTTAGAATTTTAATTCCTCGATCAAGTAAAATTAAAAATTTTTCTTCTTCCATTTTTAATGTTTCTGTTATCAAAGACTCAGATCGCTCTAACTCTGGATAATTTCCAGACATTTCATTTTTTAAAGATTCAAAAATTTTGTAAAAAATAGGTTCTTTTGATCCTAATAAATGAGAATGTCTCATACCTCTTCTCATAATTCTTCTTAAGACATATCCACGACCCTCATTGGATGGTAGAACACCTTCAGCTAAAAGAAATGAACTTGCCCTTAAGTGATCAGCAATTACTCTAAAACTTGATATGTTATTATCAGCTTGTTTAACTTTAGTTACATCTGATATCGAACTCATTAATTTCTTAAAATGATCAGTTTGATAATTGTCGTGTGTGCCTTGTAAAAGAGCAGCTATTCTCTCCAATCCCATTCCGGTATCTACGGATGGTTTGGGTAAATCTACTCTTTTATCTTTTGAAACTTGTTCGTATTGCATAAATACCAAGTTCCAAATTTCAATAAAACGATCTCCATCTTGATCTTTTGTTCCTGGTAAACCACCTTTTAAATGATCACCGTGATCGTAGAATATTTCTGAACAAGGTCCACAAGGACCTGTTTCACCCATTGACCAGAAATTATCTGATGTCGAAATTCTGATAATTCTATCATCGCTAAAACCCGCTATTTTCTTCCAGAAATTGAAGGCTTCATCATCTTCATGAAAAACTGTTACATAAAGTCTATTTTTATCTAAACCAAAATCTTTAGTGATTAAATTCCATGCAAGTTCAATTCCTCTTTCTTTAAAATAGTCCCCGAAAGAAAAATTTCCCAACATTTCAAAAAAAGTATGATGTCTTGGAGTGTAACCAACATTTTCTAAATCATTATGCTTACCTCCTGCTCTGACACATTTTTGAGAAGTGGTTGCTCTTTGATAATCTCTTTTTTCTAAACCAGTGAATACATTCTTAAATTGAACCATTCCAGAATTAGCAAACATTAATGTCGGATCGTTATTTGGAACTAAATTACTAGACTCAACAATCTTATGATCATTCTTTTCAAAATATTTTAAGAACTTACTTCTTATTTCATTTAATGATTTATCCGCCATACTTTAAAATACAGCTTTTTTATTCTATGTCTAGTTAGGGATAAAGGGGGAAAGGCGCTTATAACAAGCGCCTTTTATAATTTAAAGATGACCTTTAATTTTAGTTCTTTTTAGAAGGAGTAGCTTCTTTTGCAGCCTCTTCTTTTTCAGCTACTTTCTTCTCTTTTTCAATTTTTTCAGGACTTAATGGATTTCCTTCAATTTTCTTTGAAATCACACCTGCTTTTTCTCTAATCGCCATTTCTATTTCTGCAGCGACTTTAGGATTTTGAGCAAGGTAAGTTTTTGCGTTTTCTCTACCTTGACCTATTTTTTCACCTTTATAAGCATACCATGCTCCTGATTTTTCAATAATATCAGCTTTAGCACCTAGGTCAACTAACTCACCCATTTTGCTAATTCCTCTGCCATACATTAAGTCAAACTCAACAACTTTAAATGGTGGTGCAACTTTATTCTTAACTACTTTTACTCTTGTAGTATTGCCGATAATTTCATCTTTATCTTTGATAGCACCAATTCTTCTAATATCCATTCTTACAGATGAATAAAACTTCAACGCATTTCCACCTGATGTTGTTTCTGGACTTCCAAACATAACTCCAATTTTCATTCTAATTTGGTTAATAAAAATCATCATTGTGTTTGTATTTGAAATTGAACCAGTTAATTTTCTTAAAGCCTGACTCATTAATCTTGATTGAAGACCAACATGATGATCACCCATCTCACCTTCAATTTCAGCTTTTGGAGTTAAAGCTGCAACAGAGTCAATTACGATAACTGAAATAGAGCCTGATTTTACTAACGTATCAGCGATTTCTAAAGCTTGCTCTCCTGCATCTGGTTGAGAAATTAAAAGCTCTTCAGTATTCACTCCTAATTTTTTTGCATAGACTGGATCTAAAGCATGCTCCGCATCAACGAATGCACAAATTCCACCCGCCTTTTGAGCTTCAGCAACTACTTGTAATGCTAATGTTGTTTTTCCAGAACTCTCTGGTCCATAAACTTCAATAATTCTTCCTTTAGGTAAACCACCTATTCCTAAAGCTAAATCTAAACTTAAAGAACCTGTAGATATCGACTCGATATCCATCGCTCTTTTTTCGCCCAGCTTCATAACTGAACCTTTTCCAAAATTGTCAGTTATCTGGCTAATCGCAGCATCTAATGCTTTGTTTTTTTCTTTAATATCCAATTCTTGATCTTTTGTAGATTTAACTACTTTTAAGTTATTTTTTGTCATTTTTTGCCTCTTTTCTTACTTTTTTTAACACTCGAATCATAAAATAAATGTACACATTTTGTTCTCATTGGCAAGATATTTTATTTTTCCTCAAAAAACCAATAATTATCTTATTTTTAGATAATTGCTGTTTAGCAATCCTAAGGACTTTAACAAATTAAACTGGGATAAAATGTAATTTCTCTCAGAATCTGCCAAAGAAATTTGAGCATTCAAAAGTAATGAGTTGGATTGAATGACCTCTAAAGTTGTTCTTCCTGCACCACTATTATATTCGGCTGTAATTCCTTCATTAGCAATTTCAGCAGCTTTAACTTGGGATTGAACAGAATTAAGTAAACTTCTATTAGATTGATAATTAGACCAGGCGCTAGCTACATCAGTTTGATTTTGTTTTACAGCACTATCTAAAATTAATCTTTTTCTATTTTCTAAACTTTGATTTTTTTTATATTTAGCAATGTTTTTCCCACCTGAAAAAAAAGGCCACGAAACAGTTGCTTTAACAGTATCTTTTTCTCTCTCATCATATGTTGTATTTAAATCTTCAGTATATGATCTTTCAAAAGATAATTTCGCAGTAGGTGCTAAATCTGATTTTGCAATAGACTTGTCTTTAATAGATTGTTCATACTCTAACTTTGCAATTATTAAATCAGGATTATTTTTCTTTGAAAGCTCAATTGCTGAATTAAGATCTCCTGGAAGTTCATAATTAATAATTGAACTTTTATCTAATGATTGCACATCATTAATACTACCTATAATATTTTCATAATTTAATTTACTAGTTAATAAATCATTTTGTGCTTTAATAAATTGTGCCTCAGCGCCTGCTAAAGAGGACTCTGATTGAGAAACATCTGATAAAGAAATTTGACCTCTACTAAGTCTAATTCTATCAGTTTCAACTTGTCTGCTTAAAAGCTCAACGTTTGTTCTATTAATTTCCAACTTTTCATTTGCCGAAATTAGCCCCGTATAAGCCTCTGTAGTTTTATATAAGATATCTTGTTCTTTTTTTAATAATTTTGCTTTTGCAAGATCAATACCTATCTTATTTTTTGCAAGATCTGCACCTCTACCAAAATCTATCAAAGTTTGAGTAATTGAAACTGATCTTGTTGATGGATCCACATCACTAATTGAAGCATCTCCCCCACTTTGATTAGTAAGTTTGTTTGTATCTTCCTGACTTTGAGTTCCCTCAAGAGTAATCGTGGGTAAATAAGATCCTCTTGCAATATTTAGATCCTGTTCAGAAACATTAATATTTTCTCTTTCTGCGTTAAGCTCTGAATTATTTTTATATGCTTTTGATAAAGCACTAGAAAAGGTCTCAGCATCTACTTGAGCAGATAAAAAGAATGTTCCAAAAAAAATTAAAATTATTTTCTTCATTTACTTTTATATACTGCAGATTTGATCTGATGGTTACTATTTAGATTAAAAATTATAGATGCATATTTAGGCATATTTTTAAACATATTCTGGGTTATTCTTTGATATGTCTGCATAAAATTGATGACATCTCCTCTACTCATTATTTTTAAATTGGATTTTACTTTACTTTTTACCCAAAGTTTTCTTTCTTGTTTCAGTCT
>CACMRE010000032.1:0-5581 GCA_902616025.1 uncultured Pelagibacteraceae bacterium
TTTGATTCTCAACATAGCTTTTTTTAAATTATTCATTGACGTAGCATATGAAATTCTAAAATAACCATCTAAGCCAAAAGCTGATCCTTGAACGACAGCAACATTCTCTTTTTCAAGTAATTTTTGAACAAAATGAGAGTCTGTTTTTAATTTTGTTTTTTTATTTAATAATCCTTTACAACTTGGGAATACGTAAAACGCACCATTAGGAGTCAAACAATTAATTCCTTTTATATTATTAAGACTTTTAACAACAAAATTTCTCCTCTCTTTAAATGCTTTTGCTCTAGTTTTTATAAAACCCTGCTTTCCATTTAATGCCTCAACTGCTGCTGCCTGACTTATTGAAGATGGATTTGAAGTAGATTGAGATTGAATTTTTCCAATTGCTTTAATTATTTCTTTAGGACCAGCAGCATAACCTATTCTCCATCCCGTCATTGCGTATGATTTACTTACTCCATTCATGGTAAGTGTCCTATCTTTCAATTTTGAAACTTGAGCTATCGTGAAAAAATTAAAGTTATCATACCTAACATGCTCATAAATATCGTCACTTAAAATAAAAATTTTCTTATTTCGAATTAAAATCCTAGCTAAATCATAAATTTCTTTTTTTGAATACCCTGCTCCTGTTGGATTAGATGGAGAATTAAGAATTATCCATTTAGTTTTTTTAGATATTGCTTTTTTTAATTTTTTTGGAGTTAATTTAAAACCCTCAGCTGCTGTACATTTTACTATTTTTGGTTTTCCACCTGCTAATAAAACCATATCAGGATATGATACCCAAAAAGGTGCTGGTATAATTACTTCGTCTCCTTTATTTAGAGTTGCCATAAAAGCATTATAAAGAACTTGTTTACCACCTGTGCCAACAGTTATTTGATCTAAAGAGTAGTTCAGTTTATTTTCTCTTTTGAATTTTTTGATGATAGCCTTTTTAAGTTCAGGCGTACCATCAACAGCAGTGTACTTTGTGTCCCCTCTTTTGATAGCTTTGATCGCTGCATTTTTTATATTTAATGGAGTATCAAAATCTGGCTCCCCAGCACCAAGACCTATTACATCTTTTCCGGCTGCTCTTAACTCTCTTGCTTTCTGAGTAACAGCTATTGTTGGCGATGGCTTAATTCTTTTTAAACTATCTGATATTATGCTCATTGAAATATAAATTAATTCTACTACGTTCTTTAATATATGGAAAATACATATCAAGATTTAATTACAGATATTCAGAGTAAAAACCCTAAAATCAGTGGAAAACTTGAAGGTGGTAAAAAATTTAAAATTAAATCTGATTTTAAACCTGCAGGTGATCAACCCGATGCGATTAAAAAATTAGTTAGTGGTGCAAATAAAGAAGAGTTTAATCAAGTATTACTCGGGGTTACCGGTTCGGGTAAAACTTTTACAATGGCCAAGGTAATTGAGGCCACTAACAGACCAGCATTAATTTTAGCTCCGAATAAAACACTTGCTGCACAGCTATATGGTGAAATGAAAACTTTTTTCCCCGATAATGCTGTAGAATATTTTGTATCTTATTACGATTACTACACTCCAGAAGCTTATGTTCCTAGATCAGATACGTACATTGAAAAAGAAGCATCGATAAATGAACAAATAGACAGGATGAGACATTCCGCAACAAGATCTCTTTTGGAGAGAGATGATGTTTTGATTGTAGCCAGTGTGTCATGTATTTATGGGCTAGGTTCCGTTGAAGCTTATAGTAAGATGACTTTAACACTTCAAAAAAATTATGATTATAACAGAGAACAAATTATTAAGTCTTTAGTTGCATTACAATATAAAAGAAATGATCAAAATTTTTATAGAGGCACCTTTAGAGCTCGGGGTGAATATCTAGAAATCTTTCCATCTCATTTAGAAGATCGAGCATGGAGATTGAGCTTATTTGGAGATAAACTTGAACAAATTGAAGAATTTGATCCATTAACTGGAGATAAAGTTAGGGACTTAAGCCTCGTAAAGGTCTACGCTAATAGTCATTATATCACTCCAAAACCCACTATTGAACAAGCGATAATAAATATAAAAAAAGAATTAGATATAACTCTTAAAAAACATAAATCTGAAAATAAATTACTAGAGGCACAAAGATTAGAGGAAAGAACTAAATTTGACCTAGAAATGATTGAAGCAACGGGCTCGTGCGCGGGAATAGAAAATTATTCTAGATTTTTATCAGGGAGAAAACCAGGTGAACCACCTCCTACATTATTTGAGTACTTTCCAGACAACACTTTAATTTTTGTCGATGAGTGTCACGTAACTGTTCCACAACTTAATGGAATGTATAAAGGAGATAGATCAAGAAAAAGCACTTTAGCAGAATATGGTTTTAGACTTCCATCATGTATGGACAATAGGCCTCTTAAATTCGAGGAATGGGATTTAATGAGAACACAAACAGTATTTGTTTCTGCAACACCAGGACCTTGGGAATTAGAACAAACGAAAGGTAAATTTATCGACCAAGTCATAAGACCAACAGGCTTGATTGATCCACCTGTAGAAATAAGGCCTGCAAAAAACCAAGTTGATGATTTAATGCATGAGTGCAAAAAAGTGATTGAAAATAATCATAGAGTTTTAGTGACAACTCTTACAAAAAAGATGGCTGAAGATTTAACAGAGTATCTTCATGAAAATGGTGTAAAAGTAAGATATCTACATTCCGATATTGATACCCTTGAAAGAATAGAGATCATGAGAGATCTAAGAATGGGAGTTTTTGATGTTCTCGTAGGAATTAACTTATTAAGAGAAGGTTTAGATATTCCAGAATGTGCTTTAGTTGGAATTTTAGATGCAGATAAAGAGGGTTTTTTAAGATCAGAAACTTCATTAATTCAAACTATAGGTAGGGCCGCTAGAAACGTCGATGGCAAAGTAATTCTTTATGCAGATAAAGAAACTAAAAGTATAAAAAAAGCAATTCAAGAAACTGAAAGAAGAAGAAAAATTCAATTAGATTATAATAAAAAACATAAAATTGATGCAAAAACTGTAAAAAAAGAGATTAATGATATTTTGGAAAGTGTTTATGAAAAAGATTACGTTAAAATTAGCGAAGGCTCAAATGTTGGAGGAAATCTTAAAAAACACTTGAAAGCTTTAGACAAAAAAATGAAGGAAGCAGCGTCAAATCTAGAATTTGAAGAAGCAGCCAAAATTAGAGATGAGATTAGAAAACTAGAAAGTACAGAGCTAGAGATCACATTAAATCCAAAAATAAGACAATATGATGTAAAAAATAAACTTTATCCAAAAGGTAGATCGACAATGGGAATGCCGGGAACTAAGGTTACTAAAAAAAAAGATAAAAAATGGAAGCACAGAGGATAATAATTACTGGTGGAGCAACTAGAATAGGTGCTGCAATAGCTGAAAAATTATCAGGACCAAATAAACAAATTATAATTCATTATAATAAATCAAAAGTAAAAGCTGAAAATTTAAAAAAGAAACTTCAAAAATATGGGTCTAAAATTTATTTGGTAAAAGGAAATCTTAGTAAAGAAAAAGATGTCATGAAAATTGTGAAGTTTGCTAAATCAAAATTAAAATATTTTGATTGTCTAGTTAATAATGCATCTTTATTCGAAAATGATAAACTAGAAAACTTTAGTTCAAAAAGTTGGGAAAATCATATTTCAACAAATCTTAAAGCTCCCGCCCTTTTATCAAAAGAATTCTCAAAAAATATCAGGGGAAAAAATAACAATATTATTAACATTATTGATCAACGAGTATTTAAATTAACTCCATATTTTTTTTCATACACAATAAGTAAAACCGGACTTTATACTCTTACAAAAACTGGTGCTATGAGTTTAGCACCTAATATAAGGGTAAACGGTATAGCACCAGGACCAACAATCAAAAATAAAAGACAATCTGAAAAACACTTTAAAAATCAATATTTAGCAACACCTCTAAAAAAACAAGTTGATGTAAAAGAGATTTGTGATGCAGTTGACTTTTTTATCAAAAACAGCTCTATTACTGGTCAAATTTTAGCTATAGATAGCGGTCAAAGTTTAAACTGGCAAACACCGGATATAATGAGAGGTAAAGAGTGAAAAAAAATAATCTTAAAATTGTAAAAATTGATAAGTCTAAAAGCTTATTTAATTATGAGAAAAAGATTCTTATTAATGAATTAATTTTGGATTTAAAACTTGGATACTATGATTTTGAAAAAGAAAAACCTCAAAAAGTTAAGTTTAGCCTTGAAATTGACTATCAAGATAAAAAACCTTCAAATGACAAAGATATTAAATCTATTGTCAACTACAGCACAATTGTCAAATTAATTACAAAACTAGTAAAAAAGAAACATTATAATTTTTTAGAAACACTTGCAGAGTCTGTTTTTGATGAATTGTTTAAGGATAAAAGGATTGCAAAAATAATGCTCAAAATTGAAAAATTAGAAATTTTAAAACAATGCTCATCAGTTGGTATACAAATTACCAAAAAAAGAAGTCATGATAAGTTCTGAAATTGGAAAAGAAGTAATTAAAAAAGAACTGCCATTAATACCTAAACTACCTGGTGTTTACCGCATGCTTAACGACAAAGGAGAAATTCTTTATGTTGGTAAAGCAAAAAATTTACCTAATAGACTTAAGAGTTATATTGCAGAAAAAAACCATATTATAAGAACAGAGAGAATGTTATCTCAAACAAAGAAACTTGAGATTACAACTACTTCGAATGAAAGTGAGGCTTTATTGCTTGAAGCTAACTTAATTAAAAAGCACAAACCAAAATTTAATATTTTACTTAGAGATGATAAATCTTTTCCTTTTATATTTATTGGTAATAAAGATGTCTGGCCTCAGATAAGACGACACAGAGGAAAAAAAACCAAGGAAGGTTTTTATTTTGGTCCATTTGCATCAGCTGGTTCAGCAAATTGGACTATAAAAATGATACAAAAAATTTTCCATTTAAGAGTATGCGATGATACAGTTTTCAAAAATCGAGAACGACCATGCATTCTTTATCAAATTAAAAGGTGTTCTGGACCTTGTGTTGGATATGTCGAAAAGGAAGACTACAAGAAAACTGTTGATGATGCGATAGAATTCGTTTCAGGAAAATCAAGAAAAATTCAAAAAAGTCTTTCAGATCAGATGGAAAAAGCTAGTGAAGATTTAGATTTTGAGAAAGCTGTAATTTTGAGAGATAGAATTAAATCATTAAATATTATTCAATCTTCCCAAAGAATCAATGAAGCAAATTTAATCGAGGCTGATGTGATTGCAGGTTATAAAGAGTCTGGAAAAACTTGTATTCAGGTCTTTTTTTATCGTTCAAAACAAAATTGGGGTAACCAGGCATTTTTTCCAAAACATGATCCAGATGAAAGTCTAAGTAATATACTTAATTCTTTTGTTTCACAATTTTATGAAAATAAAAGTGTGCCTTCATCGATAATAATTTCTGAAGAAATTAAAGAAAAAAATTTGATTGAAAAAACTCTTTCAAAAAAAGAGGGTAAACAAGTAAACTTATCTGTAGCAAAAAAAGGGTCAAAACTAAA
>CACMRE010000033.1:0-5020 GCA_902616025.1 uncultured Pelagibacteraceae bacterium
TTTATTTTATCAGAATTATTTTTTTTATCAGTTTTCATAAATTTAATAATTTTATCAAGATCTTTACTTTTAAAATATTTTTTAATATCCGAGGGCAATTTTGAATTTTTGTAATGATCAGAAATCAATTTATAATCATTATTATTTAGGAATTTATTCTTATTGCTAAATTTTACAGCCATCATCATTCCTAAAATGACAGCTTCACCATGATTTAATCTTTTAGAATATCCTAATGAAGCTTCAAATGAGTGACCAAAAGTGTGACCAAAATTTAATTTTTTTCTTAAGTTGCTTTCTTTTTCATCTTTTTCAACTACATCTTTTTTAATTTTACAACTCTCAAATATCGCCTTTTCTATATATGGAGATTTAAGTTTGATAATGCTGTCCAAATTCTGATCTAAATATTTAAAGAATTTTTTTCTAGAGATTATAGAGTGTTTTAGAATTTCACCATACCCACAAACAATTTCTCTTCTATTAAGTGTTTTTAAAGTATCTATGTCACTTATGACTAATTTTGGTTGATAGAAGCTACCAATGAGATTTTTTCCATACTTAGAATTTACTCCTGTTTTGCCACCAATCGATGAGTCTACTTGAGCCAAAAGAGTTGTGGGAATATTTATAAAATGTAATCCTCTTTTAAATAAACTTGCAGCAAAACCACCAACGTCTCCAGTTATACCTCCCCCTATTGCTAATAAACTATCCTCTCTAGAAAAATTTTTATTCAGTAAAATTTCTAAAATTGAATTTATAGTAGTTTGGTTCTTATTTTTTTCGCTGGCATTAAAATAGAATAAAAATATTTTTTTATTTCGTAGTTTTTTTTTAATTTCAGAAATAAATTTTTTAGGAACTTTTCTGTCAACTACCAATAAACATTTTTTTGGTTTAATGGAATTATTGATCATCAAACTTGATATTTTTGTAATAAGATTTTTTCCAATAAATATTGGGTATTTCTCAGAATTAGTCTTAATTATCAATTTAATTGGTTTCATATAATATCCAAGATTTTATCTACAATTTCTTTTTTAGTTTTATTATGACAATCAATTTTATTTTGCGCTTTTGCATAATATTTATTACGATTTTTTATCATATTTTGTAGATCACTATTAGAAACATTATAAGCTAATGGTCTTTTAGCACTTTTTCTTATTCTTTGGATTAAAATATCATCCTTAGTTTTAAGCCAAAAAGATATGTGGTTCTTTAAAACCTCGTCTCTTATATTCTTATTTAAAAAAGCACCACCACCCAAAGACACTACTATTCCTTTAATTTTCATGAGTTCTAAAGTAATTTTTTCCTCGTATTCTCTGAAAAATTTTTCACCTTTGTTTTTGAATATATTTGAAATTTTCATTTTAAGCTTATTTTCTATGTAATGGTCAACATCATAAAAATCTAATTTTAGTTTTTTTGAAACTAAAAATCCGATAGATGTTTTACCAGATCCCATCATACCTAAAAAAACAATATTTCTATTAGATTTCATAATTTTCTTTATTGAAAAACCACAAATATGTCTTAATTTGAAATTAGTTAAAAGTATATGCAATTTATAAAAAAAACAAGTTCAAGCCGAAGTATTGTGGGTATTGTAACTAAATTAGTTTTACTTTTGCTTGTCTTTTTTTTAATTATTTTTTTACTGAACAAGATTGATTTTCCAGCTCCTAAAAAAGATATAGATAAAACTATTCCTAATGAAAATTTTAAAATTGTTAAATAAAAAAAATTTTTTAATTTTATTTTTTTTATTTTTCGCTTCTATTGCTAATGCAGAAGAAAAACCAGTTGATATTTGGAATATTGATAAAAAAGAAATTGAAGAAAAAAATACAATCAACAATTCAGAAATTTCAAATGAGGAAAATATATTACAAGAGAGTATTGAGCCAAGTGTATTTGGAATGCAAAATCAAAATCAAAAATCAATTATTAATCTTGATGAAAATTTTGACACAAAAGAAATTAAAATAATTGGATTATATGACCCTGAGGACTATGGTCTCAATGTAGACATGTGGGCTAACTCAGATGGAGACCAATTAAAAAATTTGTTTACAAAACTGAATAAGATGGATCTATCTAATGACGCAATTGAAATCATTAATACTTCACTCTTAATTAATGCTCATAGTCCCAAAAAAAATATATCAGATAACGAATTTCTAAAATTAAAGTCAGATTGGTTAATAAAAAACTCAAACCTAGATTTAATCGAAGAATATTTAATTCAAAATCAAATAATTAATTTACATCCAGAACTCACAAAATATCTTGTGGATGAACATCTCTCTAATTCAAAAATTGACAAAGCTTGCAGTGTTTTTTCAAAAAATAATGAATTAATTACAAATGAGTATTTATCCAAATTTAACATTTATTGTTTGATTAAAAATAATAAAAGAGATGAAGCACAATTAATTTTAGATTTAAAAAAAGAAACAGGCTTTAAAGATGAATATTTCGAAAAAAAAATAAATTATTTACTAAAATACACAAAAAAAATAGATGATTCAGTATCTGAAAAATCAATATTTGATTTTTACTTAGCCCATCAAACAAATCCTAATTTTAGTTTTGAACCTAACGATAAAACTAAAAAAATAATTTGGAAATATCTTTCATCTGCAAATTTACTAGGTTCATTTAAACAAATTGATGTTTCAGAAATTGAGAAAATAAGAACTATAGAAAAAGCTGTTCATGAAAAAAATTATCCAGAAAAAGAATTATTTAATTTATATAAAAGATTTCAATTTAATTTTAATCAACTTCTCAATGCTCAAAATGAATATAAAAAACTCTCTAAAATTGAAGGGAGGGCCCTAATTTATCAGAAAATTTTACTTGAGTCAGAAATGGTAGAAAAATTAAAGTTATTAAGAGTATTAAAAAATTCCTTTAAAGATGATGATTTAGACAAAGCGTTTGATTTAGAATTGAAAATCTTTCTCGAGAAAATTAATCCAGTAGATATACCAGATAATTTAACAAGTTTTTATTATACAAATATTCAAATTGAAAAGGATGAAGATAAAAAAATTAAGTTTAACAATGATATAATGCATCAATCAAAACTAATTAATTACTTTAACGGTGATTATGCTAGTTCCAAAATTTCTAAAGACACAAATAATTTTTTAAAAAAGATAAAAAAAGACAAAAAATATTTTCTATCTAAAAAAGATATTATATTTTTAGAGTCGTTAAGATATGATGGAATCGAAATTTCAGAAAAATACGATGATTTGTATCAAATTGATGAAAATGAAATTCCTACAGATATACAAATTATGATTAATAATAGTGAAACTGGTTTAGCACTTTTGAGAATTGCTGAAGTGATTGGACAAGATGAAATTGACAGAATAGATGAAGATACAATTTATTTTATAATAACAGCTCTTAATAAGCTTAATATTGATTGGATGAGAAATAAGATATTACTTAAAGTTCTTCCTTTAAAAGTTTAAAAATTAGTTTAATTATTTATTATGCTTAAAGAAATTGTTACTGTTCCAGATGAAATATTAAAAAAAATATCTAATCCAATTGAAAAAGTTGGAATTAATGAAAAAAAATTAATTGAAGACTTATTTGAAACAATGTACCACTCCAACGGAATTGGTCTTGCTGCAGTTCAAGTAGGTATACTAAAAAGAGTTTTAGTTGTTGACGTTTCAAATAAGGATGAAGAAAATCAACCAATTGCATTAATCAATCCTGTAATAAAAAACTTAAGCGAAGAGACATCAGTGTACGAAGAGGGTTGTCTATCAATACCTGAAACTTTTATTGAAATTGAGAGACCAAAAATTTGTGAGGTGGAATATATCAATGAAAAGGGAGAGAAGAAAAATCTTAAATGTGATGGACTTTTATCTACTTGTATTCAACATGAAATAAATCATTTGGATGGAAAATTAATTATTGATCATTTATCAAAATTAAAGAAAGATTTTATTATAAAAAAGATTTCAAAAATTAAAAAAAATCCAGACAGAATAGTAGTTTAAAGATGGCAAATAAAATTATCTTTATGGGTACACCAATATTTTGTGTCCCTATTTTAAAATCTTTATATCAAAATGGTTATAATATTTCTGTGGTTTTTACTCAACCACCGCAAAAATCTCATAGAGGACAAAAAATTAACAAGAGTCCAATTCAGGGTATTTCTGAAACTTTAAATATAGATTATAGAACACCTAAGACACTTAAAGATAATCAAGAAGAGTACGAATTTTTAAAAGAGTTAAATGCCGATCTTGCAATAGTGTGTGCATATGGACAAATTATTCCTGAAAATTTTTTAAACTTAACCAAAAAAGGTTTTGTAAATATTCATGCCTCAATCCTTCCTAGTTGGCGAGGGGCGGCGCCGATCCAGAGATCAATTATGAATTTAGATCCAGAAACTGGCATAAGTATTATGAAGATCAAAAAAGAATTGGATAGCGGACCAGTTAGTAATATTTATAAAATCAAAATAGATCAAAACCAAAATGCTCAAGAAATTTCAGAAAAACTATCCACTTTAGCTGCTGAAAAAATCTTAGATAATGTGGATGATATACTTGAAGATAAAGCGAAGTTTATTGATCAAGATCATTCTAAAGCAACTTATGCAAAAAAAATTGATAAGGAGGAGTCACGGATTGATTGGGACGAGGATGCCTCTAAAATTATTGGAAAAATAAATGGATTATTTCCCTCCCCAGGTGCTTCTTTTAGTTTTAACGGCGAAAGATATAAAATTTTGAAAGCCGAAATAGGTAATGGCATAGGTCAAGTAGGAGAAATTATTTCAAATAAGTTGGAAGTAGCATGTAATAAAAACCAATCTATTAAGATTCTCGAAATTCAAAGACAAGGAAAAAGACCCCAAAAAATTAGCGAATTCATGTTGGGATCTCAAATTAAAAAGGGCTCAAAGTTATCAAATGTTTAGGTATCAAATATTAATTGAATATGAGGGCACTAATTTTAGGGGGTG
>CACMRE010000034.1:0-4861 GCA_902616025.1 uncultured Pelagibacteraceae bacterium
CGGGCACGAAAATTTCAAACATAAAGGATGTTTACTCTCATGGACAAGCGCTTTCTCAATGTTCTAAATTTATAAAATCAAATAACTTGATTGAGCATGTGAGAGCTGATACAGCTGGATCTGCTGAAATGGTTTCAAAAACAAAGGACAAGACAAAAGCTGCAATAGCTTCATCTTTGAGTGCTAAAACATATAATTTAGAAATAATTAAAAAAAATATTGAAAATGAAAAAGGTAATCTAACAAGATTCTTAATTATGGGAAAAAATATATCTCAACCAGAATTTGGAAATAAAAAATATATTACATCTTTTTTATTCAAGCTTAAAAGTAAACCTGCAGCTTTATACCAATCTTTAGGTGGTTTCGCTATTAATGGAGTGAATTTAACAAAACTGCAAAGTTATCCAGAAAAGAATACATTCGACTCTTTCTTTTTTTTATGTGATCTTGATGGTCATATTGAAGATATAAAAGTTCAAAAATCCCTAGAGGAATTAGGATTACATTGCCAAGATTTTCACGTCTTAGGTGTTTTTGAGGCAGACAAAATAAGAGGAAAATAAAAATAATCTTTTCTTGTAGACTGGAAATTATACCTGCTATAATAGTTTTGGGGGCTAGGGCGTTTGCTTCATGAAACCGGTCAGGGAAGAAATTCAGCAGCCGAACTAAAAGTGGAACGGGTCTAGTCTCCTCATTTGATTATGAATAAAAATTCTAAAGTATTAGCCCTTAAGTACAGACCGCAAAATTTTTTTGAATTGATAGGACAAGAGGTTATTGCTGAAACCATCATAAATTCAATTAAAGCAAACAAAGTGCCTAATGCATATCTTTTCACTGGTATTCGTGGTGTTGGTAAAACAACGATTGCTAGAATTGTAGCTAAATCTCTTAATTGTACAAATGGTATAGATAAAATATGTAAAGATGATTTATGCGATAACTGCGAGGCAATTACTAATTCCAGTCACATTGATGTCCTAGAGATGGATGCTGCTAGTAAAACAGGTGTCGATGATGTAAGAGACCTCATAGAATTCTCAAGATATGGTCCAAGTACATCAAAGTATAAAATATTTATAATTGATGAAGTGCACATGCTTAGTAAGCAGGCATTTAACGCTTTATTAAAAACTTTAGAAGAACCTCCTCAATATGAGAATGGAGGTGGTTTAAAATTTATTTTTGCTACTACAGAAATTAAAAAAATTCCAATTACTGTGGTTTCCAGATGTCAGAGATTTGACTTATCAAGAGTTAAATCAGTTGAATTGTTTGAATTTATAAAGAAAATTAAAAACAAAGAAAAGGGAAAAATATCAGATGATGCCTTGAGACTAATTGTAAAAATTTCCGAGGGGTCTGTTAGAGATGCATTATCTTTACTCGATAGAGCTTTATTAAGTTTGGATGAAGATAAAGAACTAGATTTAAACTCTGCTCAAAAAATTTTTGGATATTTTGATAAATCACAATTGATTGATTTATTTGAATTAATCTTAAGGGGAGAAGAAAAAAAAGCCATAGAAATTTACAGAAAAATTTATAATCAAGGGGTTGAGCCCAAAGTATTTATAAATGATTTTTTAGAGCTGGTTTATTACTTTAAAAATATTAACTCATTAAATATGGAGAGTACCAATTTTACTTTGAATGATGAGGAGTTTTCAAAAATAAAAAAAATTACTAACGAAGTTAACGATGAGACATTAATATTATTTTGGCAGTTTACTTTAAGAACTCTTGGGGAGTTAGAAATTGTTAACAATCAAAATCTATCAATTGAAATGTTTCTAATTAGATTAATGTATTTAAAGTCCTCAGCAAATAAAGAACACTCACCTGTGATCAAGAATAAAGTTGATCAATTTAAAAAGCAAGATGAAAAACAAATCATCGTGAACGAAAAAAAGAATGAAACGATTAATCAGGTTAAAAATATTTCACAAGAGCAAGAAGTAAAAATTGAAAATAATAAAGGAATTAAAGCAGAGGAAAAGCTAAATGTAAATTCATTCGACCAACTTTTAAAAATTTGCAATGAAAAAAAAGAGATTAAACTTAAGTATGAACTAGAAAAAAATGTAAATTTAGTTCATTTTGAAAACAATCGTATTGAAATATCTTTTAATGATAATCTAGATAAAAATTTTATTAAAGATTTATCTTTAAAACTCTTTGAATGGACTGGAAGCAGATGGATTATCACATTAAGTAAGTCAAAAGGTGAGTTATCAATAAAAGACAAGCAAAAAAATAAAAAAATTAAAAGTATTAATTCCGCTAAACAATCTAAATTATATAAAAATTTAATAGAAAAATTTCCTGATGCAGATTTAATCGACGTCAACCCAAAAGAAGAAAATGATTAGATGACAGATTTTACTAAAATATTAGATAAGGCTAAAGAACTTGAAGCAAAAATGAAAGAAAGTCAGGAAAATATAAAAAAGATTAGAGTAGAAGGTTTATCAGGAGCTAATTCAGTAAAAGTTATTTTGGATGGAGAGGGCATAATGCAAAAAATAGAAATCTCAGATGAAACATTAAAAGAAAATAAATCTGTTTTAGAGGATTTAATTACTGCTGCTCACAATAATGCAAAATCAAAATTGAGAGAAAAAACCAACGAAGAAATTTCTAAAACAGCTGGAGGATTTGGAATCCCTGGCTTCAAGTGGCCACTATAAGTATGCAAAATGTAAATGAGATAGATGAACTGATAAAGATAATATCAAAACTCCCTGGTCTTGGACCTAAATCTGCAAAGAGAATTGTTCTAAAATTAATCAATAATAAAGATGAACTTGTAAAACCTATGGCCAACGTATTAGTTCAAATTTATAAAAATGTAACAAGATGTAATTCATGTGGATCTTTAAAATCTAGTCTTCAAGATTGTGTTAATTGTGTAAATCCAAAGGGGAATTTCAAAAAGATTTGTGTAGTTGAGGATATTGCTGATCAGTGGTCAATAGAAAATTCAAATATATTTCAAGGATATTTTCATATTTTAGGAGGAACAATTTCGTCTTCAACACAAAGAAAAGAGGATTTACTAATTAATTCATTGGTTGAGAGAGTAAAAAGAGATGATATAGAAGAAGTAATTTTAGCAACTAGTGCTACTGTTGAAGGCCAAACAACAGCATTTTATATTCAAGAGAGTCTAAAAAAAACAAAAGCTAAAATTACAAGATTAGCACAAGGTTTACCTGTTGGTGGTGAAATAGAAACTCTTGATGATGGAACATTATTCTCTGCTTTTAAAAACAGATCTGAAATCAATTCAAGCTAGATTTTTTTTCTATTCTGTTTAAATGCAGAAGAGGCTCTGTATAACCTGATGGCTGATCTTTTCCTTTAAATATTAAGTCGCAAGCTGTTTTAAATGCTAAAGAATTTTCAAAATTATCTGACATTCTTATATAGTTCCTATCGTTCTCATTTTGTTTATCCACAACTTTTGCCATGGCTTTCATGATTTCCATAACTTGAATTTTTGTTGTAACCCCGTGATGTATCCAATTAGCAATGTGTTGCGACGATATCCTCAATGTAGCTCTATCTTCCATAAGTCCAATATTATTTATATCAGGGACTTTTGAACAACCCACTCCTTGGTCAATCCATCTGACAACATAACCTAGCAGTGTTTGTGCCGAGTTAGTAATTTCCTTATTGATTTCATCAACTGACCAATTAGGTCTATCAGCCACAGGAATTGTCAATAGATCATCTAATTTAGATTGTTCACGCTTCATAATTTTTTTTTGTTCATCAAAAATGTTTATTTGATGATAGTGAAGAGCATGCAATGATGCTGCAGTTGGTGAAGGAACCCAGGCACAATTTGCACCAGCTCTTAAATGACTGATTTTTTCATCTAACATTTCCTTCATTTTATCTGGCATTGCCCACATACCTTTACCTATTTGTGCTTTGCCTGAAAAACCACATTTAAGACCGATATCAACATTATTATTTTCATAAGCAGTAATCCATTTGGATGATTTCATATCCCCCTTTTTAATCATTGGTCCAGCTTCCATGGAGGTGTGCATCTCATCACCAGTTCTATCCAAAAATCCAGTATTGATAAAAAAAACTCTATTTTTCAAAGTTCTTATACACTCCTTTAGATTTGAAGAAGTTCTTCTTTCTTCATCCATAATACCAATTTTGCAAGTATACTTTTGTAAGCCGAGTAATTCCTCAACTTTGGAAAAAATTAAGTCGGTAAATGCTGTTTCATCTGGTCCATGCATTTTTGGTTTTACAATGTAGATTGATCCAGTCCTTGAATTCTTCTTCTTTTTAAAATCGTGTAATGCAGCAGTGGTTGTTATAAAAGCATCCATTATTCCCTCTGGCACCTCGCTACCATCATTTAAAATTATTGATGAATTGGTCATTAAGTGGCCTACATTTCTTATTAAGAGCAAACTTCTTCCATGTAATTTAAGACCTTTTCCTTCTTTAGAAATGTAGCTTCTATCAGGATTAAGTTTTCTCTCTAATTTTTTTCCATTTTTTTCGAATTGTACTTTTAGATCCCCCCTCATTAGACCTAGCCAGTTTCTGTAACATGCTACTTTGTCTTCAGCATCAACTGCAGCAACACTATCTTCATTGTCACAAATTGTAGAAACCGCAGACTCTGCTATCACATCACTTATTCCGGCTATATCATGAGCAGCGCTAAATGCTTTTGGATTAATAATAATTTCAAAATGCAGGTTATTATTTTTTATGATTATTGCTGTTGGCTTATTTATATCACCTCTATGACCCACAAATTTATTTTCATCTTTAAGTTTATACTCTTTATCTTCCTTTAAAATTATAAGACTTT
>CACMRE010000035.1:0-3769 GCA_902616025.1 uncultured Pelagibacteraceae bacterium
GTGCTTTTTTCGCTGGTCTCCAGAAGTTTTTTCTAAGAAAAAAAAACCTTTTTCACATGCCTCATTAATCATTAAAGCTGACTTAGGACGTGAAGTTTTAAACAATTTAGTCTTTAATTCTTCGACTGTTAAGTCTTCTTTATACTTATAAGCGTGCATAACTAAAAGCATCATATGATAATGCGAAGGTGATTTTCTAAAAAAATAGTTACTAGACATGTGAGAAAGTTTCATCTGATCTTCCCAAAATTCTAATAAATCTTTTGCTGTTTTGGGCATTAAGATCTAACTCTGGTTTTTTTAGGATCAAAGTGTGGGAAAGCAACTACTTTAGCAGAAATTCTTTTTTGATGACCATCAATTTTACCCACCTCTACCTCAGTGCCTATTTCAGAATATTGATTGTCAATTCTACATAAAGCTATATTTTTATTGAGAGTAGTAGATAAACAACCACTTGTAATTACACCTACTTGAGATCTTCCGACATGTACACAGTCACCATGACCCGAAGGTTCTTTACCAATTAACTCAAGACCAACAAGTTTTTTTTGTGGATTTGCTTTTCTTTCTTTCAAAACACTTTTACCAATAAAATCCTCTTCCTTTGATTTGAGAGGTACTGCAAAACCAATTCCAGCTTCAAACGGATCCTGTTGACCATCAAATTCATTTCCAAACAAAATTAAACCTGCTTCAATTCTCAATTTATCTAAAGCAGCAAATCCAGCAGGTATTAAATTATAATCTTTGCCATACTCCATAAGTTTATCCCATACTTTTGGTGCATCTTTTGGATGGCACCATATTTCATAACCAAGTTCACCGGTGTAACCAGTTCTAGAGACAATTAATGGTATTCCTTGGAGTTCTTCAACTCTGCAAATTGAAAACCTAAACCATTCTAACTCATCGATTGCAGGCTGTGTTGGAGGTGCAAAAATCATTTTTTTTAAAATTTCTCTACTTTTCGGCCCTTGAATGGAAACATTGCTAATTTGATCTGTTGAGTTTTTTATATTTACTTTGAACTTTTTCTTTTGAGCAACTTCTTTAAGCCACTCTCCTGCATACTCGTCTCCACAAATCCATCTAAATCCAGTTTCACTTAATCTAAATAAAGTGCCATCATCGAACATCATGCCGTTTTCATAGCACATTGCTGAATAAACAATTTGTCCAACAGCAAGTTTTTTGATATTTCTAGTTAAAGTATAATTCATTAATTCTTCAGCATCTGGTCCTATAATTTCAAATTTTCTCAATGACGATAAATCGATTAAAACAGCATTCTCTCTGCACGCATTATATTCTTCTACCACACCATGTTTTGTATAATCATTTGGAAGCCAAAAACCTCTAGCATCAATAAAATTTCTAGTCAATTTTGATGTTTTTTCATAAAAACCAGAATTTCTGGTAAGTTTTTTTTCAGAGTCTGTTTTCATTCTAAAAGCAAATGATTTTGAAAATTCTTTTTTTTTGTCATAGGTTCTAACAAAAATATCTGTGGGATTCCATGAATTACATGCATCAATATCACTTGGACATGCTGTCGTTCCAATAGTTAAATCTTTTAATGCTCTAAACATTACATAATCTCCAGGTCTTGCAAATGACTCATCAGAAATGACAGAATTTAAACCAGTCGCTGAGGTGTTAAAAAATAAATTAATTGCTTGCCAACCTTTTTGTTTTTCAACTCCATATTCAGCCATGGCATTATTTAGATTATCCGAACAATTTGGATGGCCAAAATAACCTGCATCCTCATAATATTTTGATGTGCAAGCTAAATTAAATGTATCATGTTTACCAACTGTATCTCTAATCACCTCAACTAAAGGTTCATGATCTGTGTCATAAAATTTTGAGAATAACCCTGGCCCAGGAAAAGTATTACCCATGAAGGTTCGTGTGGTCTGCCAATCAAGTCCTTTTTCAATTTTTTTATCAAGTTTTCTTGTATCAAATGCAACAAAGTCAGAGCATTGTCTACCTGCTGGACTAATAATTTGAATGTAATCACCTTCTTTAACTTGAAAAGAAATAGCAGTTTGTCTATCAATATTTTTTTCGTAATGTGGCTCAAACACGGGGTCAGGAATTATTGATAATTCTTTATCATTTGTAATTTTAGCCCTTTTTATAAATAATATTAAATCACCAGATGGATTTTGTTCACTTACCAACATGTCATTTTGTGGTGCAGAGAAAATAACATAACACTTATCTTTAGATTTTAATTTAATTTTTTCACCACTAGGTGTTTTTTCATCAAATAAAATTGAAGAATGCGATTTATTTAAATCTAGATTTCTTTTTTTTAATTGAAAATTTGTAGCTAAAGAACTTTCATCCCTCTTTTTTAAAATCTCTTTAATAAAACTTTTGTTGCTATTTTCTTTCAAATTCAAAATTGCGAGTTCAGATTTTCCATCTTTGTCGAAACAAATTATTTCACAAATCTGATTTCCCTCATCATTAATGATTTCTATTTCGTCATCTGGAAAAATTTGTAAACCAGTTAGCCCACCAGCGTTTACAACGTGTCTTTCAACTCCAGGTGGTAGTATATTTAGACCAGGTTCTTTTATATCTAATGTAGTTAGCGACATTTTTTATATCTATTATTATATTATATAAATATCTATTAGTTGACTATCATTTTACTTAGGCACATACTATTCACACTTAATATTAAGAAAGGGGAATAAATGCGAAAAATAATATCATTTATATCTGCAATGATAATCTCAGCGGTAAGTTTCGCTGGTATAGCAAATGCAGATAGTAAAAAACCCATCGTTATTCCGACACATAACTGGTCAAGTCAAATTGTAATGGCCTATGTTATTGGTGGAATGTTCGAAAGTATGGGTAACAACGTAAAATACGTTAATGCTGACTCTCAAGCAGTGTACGAGTCAATTAGAATTGGTGATGTAACTTTATCTCACGAGGTATGGGAATCTGCTTTTGGTAAATCATTCACAACTGCTTTAGATAAAGGTGGTTTGTTAGATTGGGGAGATCATGAGGCAAGAACTCTAGAGGATATGGGTTATCCTAATTGGGTTGCTGAAAAAGGATTATGTCCTGGTTTACCAGATTGGACAGCATTAAAAAATCCAGATTGTGCAAAAAACTTTACAACACCTGACTCTCCAAATGGAAAAGGAAGAATGTTGGAAGGTCCACAAACATGGCATGGTGATTTAATTCCACAAAGAGTTGACGCTTTAGGTTTAGGTGATCTTTGGTGGGTTAAATTTGCTGGAAGTGCAGATGCTTTATGGGCAGAGTTAGCTGCAGCTGAAAAAGAAGGAAGAGGAACAATCATCTTTAACTGGACACCAAACTTTACTGATGGTGCTGGTTTTACATTTATCGACTTTCCTCCATACACAGCTGGTTGTAGACCAGAGGATGGTGGTGATGGAAAATGTGGTTCGCCAGATGGTTATTTGAAAAAAGCAGTTAATGCTGACTTTCCAAAAACTCATCCAAAAGCAGCAGCGGCATTTAAAAAACTTTCGTTCTCAACAAGTCAAATTGGTGCAATGGCAGCTTTAGTTGACGTTGACAAAATGACTCATGAGGATGCAGCTAAAAAATGGTTAGCAGACAATAAGAAAGTTTGGCAAGCTTTTACTAAATAAGGTTAAGAGCTATTAAATTTTTAAATCTCTCCCAACAACGTTGGGGGAGATTTTTTTTTAGATAAAATTTATGATTAAAATATTACTTTTTATATTTGTTAATTTCT
>CACMRE010000036.1:0-3409 GCA_902616025.1 uncultured Pelagibacteraceae bacterium
AACCGCGGGTCCTACTAATGAATATATAGATCCTGTAAGATTTATTACAAATAAATCTAGCGGTAAACAGGGTTACGAGATAGCAAAATCGCTCTATAAAAGAGGTTTTGATACCACTTTAATATCTGGACCTACAAACCTAAAAATAGATGAAAATATTAAATTAATCAAAGTTGAGACTGCTGAAGAAATGTTTAAGGCCACTCAAAAAAATCTTCCGACTGATATAGCTGTATTTGCTGCTGCTGTTGCTGATTTCAAAGCTAGTTATGAACATAATGAAAAGATTAAAAAAGTTGATAATTTAACTTTAAACTTGGAAAGGAATATCGATATTTTAAACTATGTTTCTAATCATAACTCTATGAGACCAAAAATGGTTATAGGTTTTGCTGCTGAAACAACAAGTTTAGAGAAAAATGCTGTGCAAAAATTAAAAGATAAAAATTGCGACTGGATAATAGCTAACGACGTCTCAAAAGATGAAAGTGGTTTTGATAATGAAAATAATGAAGTTACAATTTTCTATAAAAATGAAAAAATGAAAAAGGAGAAACTTTCATTAAAAAAGAAGTCAGAGATTTCAGAGGAAATTGTAGATAGAATAGTTGCTCAAATAAATTAATGGTTAAAGTTCTAATCAAAAAACTTGACCCAGCTGTACAATTACCCGAATATAAAACCAGCGGCGCATCAGGTGTAGACTTAGTCGCATTTATAAAAGAATCCATTAATCTAAAACCTAAAACATCTGTTTTAATTCCCACAGGATTATCTGTTGCTTTCCCAGAAGATTACGAGATTCAAATAAGACCAAGATCAGGTTTAGCAGCCAAAAATAATATTAGTGTGTTAAACACACCAGGAACAATTGATAGTGATTATAGAGGAGAAATAAAGGTTATCATCTATAATCATGGTAATGAAAATTTTTCAATTAATAATGGTGATAGAATTGCTCAAATGATCCTAGCACCTGTGGTCAAGATGGAATTAGAAGAAAAAAATGATTTACCTAAGTCTATCAGAGGTAAAGGTGGATTTGGTTCAACAGGTAAATGAATATCAATTTAGATAAGAATCAAATAGAGAGATTTTCAAGACAAATAGTTTTAAAAAATATTGGAAGCTTAGGTCAAAAAAAAATTATTGGAGCTAAAGTTTTAATTATTGGAATGGGGGGTTTAGGTTGTCCTGCGGCTGAGTTTTTAGCAAGAGCAGGCGTAGGTGTTTTGGGCATTGTTGACCCTGATATTGTTAATTTATCAAATATTCACAGACAAAGTCTTTACAGCATTGAAGACTTAAAAAAATCCAAAATAAAGTCTGCTCAAAAAAAATTAAAAAAGATAAACTCAAAAATAAAAGTAAACGCGTATAAAATAAGATTAAATATTAAAAATTATCAAAAAATTATAAAAAATTATGACTACATAATTGATGGATCAGATAATTTTGAAACAAAGTTTTTAATTAATGATGTTTCAAGAAAATATAAAAAATTTCTTGTAACTGGAGCAATAAGTAAATTTGATGGTCATATTTTTAGTTTTGATTTTAAAAATAAAAAAACACCTTGTATAAGATCTTTTTATCAAGAATATGAGATTTCAGACGATATATTAAATTGTGAATATGAAGGCATCTTGGGGACAGTAGCTGGTATAATAGGAATTATGCAAGCGAATGAAATTTTAAAAAAAATTTTATCTATCGGTAAAAATTTGAATGGTCAAGTTTTGGTTATAGATCTATTAAATCTGAATTTTAGAAAAATTAAATTTAAAAAGTTAAAAGATGTTAAAAAAAAAATTTAAGCTTTTTCTTATAACTTTATTTTTATTATCTTTTACCTCATTAAGTTATGCTCAAGAAACTTTCTTGTCTTTAAAGAAAAGTAAAGTGAATGTAAGGTATGGACCGAGTTTTGAATCTCCTATAAAGTTTATTTATAAAAAAGTGAATTTGCCTCTAAAGCAAATTGATAAAAAAGAGAACTGGCGAAGAGTAATTGATTTTAAAAACAACAGCGGATGGATACATTGGTCTCAATTAAAAAAAATAAATTCAATAATTCCCACAAAAGACAAAATTTTATTCGAAAATCCGACAAATTTTTCTAAACCATTGGCTAAAATTAAAAGTGGAAGAGTTCTAATAGTTCAAAAATGCAATGGAATTTGGTGCAAAATAAATACGGATGATTTTGAAGGTTGGATAAAGACAGACAATATTTGGGGTGTATTAGATTAAGAGTTTTTTGATTTACTCGCCCACCACTTATCTAAAATAAAATACCATATAGAATTAGCTATTGGTTCAACTATTGCGTCTGTTAGTGCTATCATAAAGCTGACATCAGCAACAAACATTAAAACAGTTATAGCTATAGCAAAATGACCAATCGTATAAATAATGGTTCTTAAAATTGAACCTCTATTATTTGTGTAAATCTGTCCAGCAGCTTTGAATATGCCGGTTGTTAATTCCATTATTTTTTAAACGGACTATCAAGCACACAAGCAACTAGGTGCACTCTAGCCTGTTCTCCACCATTAAAAAAATTATGATATTTCGTGTTATTTGTTATCCATACCTTACCATCAGCTGGAAGATGTTTTGCTACATTTTCAATTACCATTGAACAGCCCTTATTAGTTATAATTGGTACATGCAGCCTACATTCAGGATCTTTATGCCAGCTTAATGTCGATCTTGGCTCTTTTAATAATAATCTAACTCTTCCTAGTTTAAACCTTTTACTTAAAGTGTCGTAAACTTCTTTAAAATAAGTATTTTCAAATTCAGGAATCAATTGAGTATATTTTGACTCATCTATATCAACATCTCGAGAAACTTCTTCTCCAGTTTCATCGGCAATTGTCCAATATTTTCCTCTTATATTATTTCCCTCAATAGAACTTCTATCATTTGGAATTTGGTTTAATGGTATTGCACCAAAGTGGGTAACCCCAGGAGAATTGAATTTTTTAGCTTTTAAAACTTTATCCAAATCATTTCTTAACTTTGATATATCAAAATTGAGATTAGGAACTTCGTAGAAGTCCTCAAAATTTGCTGTTCCCATATTTTTTTGTCCTGTTTTATAGAATTAGTTTAATTTCAAATCAAATCGATCAGAATTCATAACTTTTACCCATGCCGCGATAAAATCTTTAACAAATTTATCACCTGAATCTTCACATGCATAAACTTCTGCTAGAGCTCTTAGTTGAGAATTTGAACCAAAAATTAAATCAACTCTTGTCGCCTTCCATTTCGTTTTTTGAGTTTTTCTATCTTTACCAATAAATGTTTGTTCAGATTTATCTTCCTCTTTCCAAGTCGTATTCATGTCTAAAAGATTTATGAAATAATCGTTAGTAAGAGAACCAGGTCTGTTAGTAAA
>CACMRE010000037.1:0-3095 GCA_902616025.1 uncultured Pelagibacteraceae bacterium
AAACCAACATTGTTTTCTAAATATGGAAATAACATATTTTTCATATTAATTTTGTTGTATATTATTTTAACTTTTTCATTTAATAGAATTAAAAATGAGTAATTTAAAAAATTTTCTTTTTACAAGTGAGTCTGTATCAGAGGGACACCCAGATAAGGTGTCGGATAGAATATCTGATATGGTGGTAGACACTTATTTATCTAACGATCCATATTCGAGAGTGGCATGTGAAACTCTTACAACTACTAATAAAGTTGTATTAGCTGGTGAGGTTAGAGGACCAGAAATTAAAAAAGATGATTTAATCAATAAAGTAAGAGAATGCATTAAAGATATTGGATATGATCAAGATGGTTTTACTTGGAAAGAAGCTACAAAAATAGAGAGTCATCTTCATTCACAGTCAAGTGACATTGCCATGGGTGTGGACTCCTCGGGAAATAAAGATGAGGGTGCAGGAGATCAAGGTATTATGTTTGGTTATGCCTGTAATGAAACTGAGGTTTTAATGCCAGCACCAATTCATTTTTCTCATAAAATTTTAAGGTTAATGGCAGAAGACAGGAAATCAGGTAGATTAAAAAATATCGAGCCAGACTCTAAAAGTCAGGTTACATTTGAATACGAAAATGGTAAACCGTCAAAAGTTAAATCAGTTGTAATATCTTCTCAGCATACTCCAAATGTTAACCAAGAACAGGTTAGAGAATTATTGAGACCATATTTGATAAATTCTATACCAGAAAATTTTTTGGAAGGTTTTAATGAAGATGAATTTTATGTAAATCCAACTGGAAATTTTGTAATCGGAGGTCCTGATGGAGATTGCGGCCTAACAGGTAGAAAAATTATTGTAGATACTTATGGTGGTGCCGCTCCACATGGTGGAGGAGCTTTTTCTGGAAAAGATCCAACTAAAGTTGACAGGTCTGCAGCTTATGCAGCTAGATATATCGCTAAAAATGTTGTTGCATCGAAAATTGCCGACAAATGTTTGATTCAATTGGCTTATGCTATTGGTGTTTCAAAACCATTATCTATTTATGTAAATCTTTTTGATAATGACTTGGATAAGAATAAATTTGTTGAAGATAAGATCAAAGAAAGTTTTGATCTTAGCCCAAGAGGCATAAGAGAGATGTTGGGCCTTAATAAACCTATATATGAAAAAACATCTGCATATGGGCATTTTGGAAGAGAGCCAGACAAAGAAGGTGCTTTTTCTTGGGAAAATACTAACAAATCTAACATTTTCTTAAAATAGTTTTTATTGAAAAATAAAAAAAAACTTTTATATATTCATTTACATTGTTGAATTATCAAAATGGGCTTTGGCCCATTTTTTTTTGGAGTAAACAAATTTATGTTAAATAAAAGAGCAGATAAACTTGAGTTAATAAGAATTGCTGAGGCAGTTGCTTTAGAGAAATCGATAGATAAAGAACTAATTATCAGTTCAATGGAGACTGGAATTGCTAAGGCAGCAAAAGCTAAATTTGGTCAGGATAATGAGATTAAAGTAATTATAAATAGAGATAATGGTGATATTGAGATTTTTAGAAAATTAATAGTTACAGAAAATCCAGAAAATACAAACACAGAAATAAAATTAAAGGACGCAATTACATTAAACGAAACTAACAAAGATAAAGTAATTGGAGATGAGGTTTTACAACCACTACCATCATTTGATTTTGGAAGAATAGCTGCTCAAACAGCAAAACAAGTTATAAATTTTAATGTTAGAGAGGCAGAACGTGAAAGACAATTTAATGATTTTATTGATAAAAAAGATTCAATATTAAGTGGAATTGTAAAAAGATTAGAATTTGGAAATGTAATTGTAGATCTTGGAAGAACTGAGGCAATTATTCAAAAAAATGAAATCATTCCAAGAGAAAATATTAAAGCAGGAGATAGAATTAAAGCATATTGTTTTGATGTAAGAAGAGAACCTCGTGGTCAACAAATATTTTTATCAAGAGCTCATCCAAAGTTTATGGAAAAACTTTTTCTTCAAGAAGTTCCTGAAATCTATGATGGCTTGATTGAAATTAAATCATCCTCTAGAGATCCAGGAAGTAGAGCAAAAATTTGTGTTAAAGCAGTTGATACATCACTGGATCCAGTTGGTGCATGTGTTGGAATGCGAGGGTCAAGAGTTCAAGCAGTTGTTAATGAATTACAGGGTGAAAAAATTGACATAGTAAATTGGTCAGAAGATCCCGCAATTTTAGTATCTAATGCCTTATCTCCAGCTGAAGTTCAAAGAGTTAATGTAGATTTAGAGAGAAAAAAATTAGATGTGATTCTTACTGAAGAAAATTTAAGTAAAGCCATAGGAAGAAGAGGACAAAATGTTAGGCTTGCTACAAAACTATTAAATTTTGAAATAAATATCATGACAGATGCAGAGGACTCAGAAAGAAGACAATTAGAGTTCAAAGAAAAAACAGAAAATTTTGTGAAGAATTTAGAATTAGATGAAACACTTGGACAACTTCTAGTCGCTGAAGGTTATTCAACTATAGATGATATAAAAGATAGTTCTACTGAAAGCTTATTAAAAATTGAGGGTATAGAAGAAGAGACTGCAAAAGCTCTTATAGATAGAGCAAAAGAGTTTCATCAAAAAGATCAAGAGGATATTTCTGAAAGAATTAAAGAGCTAGGTTTAGACGATGGACTAATAAATTTAAAAGGTTTAACTCCTGGAATGTTAGTCACCTTAGGTGATCAAAAAATCTTAACACTTCAAGATTTTGCAGATTTAGCATCAGATGAGCTTACCGGTGGATACGATGTAGTAAAAGGTGAAAGAGTAAAAATTCAAGGTTATCTTGAGGATTTTGCTTTATCAAAAGAGGAAGCAGACGAGCTGATCATGTCTGCAAGAAAAATTGTTTATAAAGATTGAGAGATGAGTTATGGAAAAAAAAACAAAATTAACCATATCAGGCGGCATAGCCAAAAAGTCTATTAAAAACATAGATAAAGCAAAAAATCTTGGAAAGAATTCTGTAATAATCGAAAAACAAGCTGGTAAATTTACTAGTAGAGGTGGCTCATTTAAGTCTAATCCGTCAAAGGTCAAG
>CACMRE010000038.1:0-2767 GCA_902616025.1 uncultured Pelagibacteraceae bacterium
CACCCTCAATTTGAATAGTGTTATTAATTTTTTCCATTTTTTTTAAATCTATTGAGATAATAGTCCCATTTTTTACAACCTTCGATGCATATTGAGACCAACTTCCTGGTGCAGCACCAATATCTATTACAGAAATTCCACCTTTAAAAACTTTAAACTTTTCATCAATTTCAATTAATTTATATGCCGATCTAGCTCTATAACCATCCACTTTGGATTGACGAACGTAAGTATCTCTTCTTTGTTTATTAATCCAATTTTTTGAAATTTTATTTTTTTTCAACTAAGTATCAAATCTTAAACTTTTATTAATCTTTTTATTGTCTAAAGTTTCTAATTCTATCTTTATACTTTTATCTACCCGCATATCTTTACCATCTTGCCATATTCCAGCTGCAAGATGCATTATGCCTATTTTGTAATTGGGAAGATAAGGTTCTACAAATGTTTTTTGATTTTCATCATATTTCGGTAAAAGATTGCTAGTGATCCAATTACAATTTAAGGGTAAAAATTCTGTTTCAAGATCATCAATATAAACGGACATATTAATTGCTAATCCTTCAGAACCAAAAATATCCCCAGCCTTTAGTGTTTCTGATAAATTGTTTTGCCACAAGCTCCACCCTTTTGAGTTTTTTTCCAAAGAAAACACGCCAATATTAATATGTGGAGCAAAAGCAAGTTTTCTAGCTTTATCAGTACCAATTTTTGATTTTATTGCATGTTTAAAATTCTGGGATTTGATTATTGCTAATTTTCCAAATAACCAATTTACTTTTGACGTAATTTTGTAACCTGGTCCTATTGTTTGTGTAATACCCAACTTACCATTGTTGCAAGCTTGAAAATAAAGCTCAACAGAACTCCAATCATTTACCCAAGCATCACAATCAATCCACAAATATTTTTCATAGTTTGGAAAATATTTAGGTAAAAATGCTCTTGAAACTTGGCTTTTAAGCCATTCCTTTTCTTTAATTTTAGATTGAGGAACTTCAATATCCCACTCTGCAGATTTAATTTCATCTACTTTAGTAGATAATTTTTCTTTTTGATCTTTGTTTAAGCCTGCATCTAAAATACAGATCGCAACATTCTCACTTTCTTTGAATCTTTTGATAGAATTAATTAATTCCTCTAATAAAGGAAAATAGTTAGCATCAGCAAGAGAAACTATTGTGTTTTTTTTCATTAAAGTATGTCTTCAAGATCATCATCCTCTTGAATTTTGTCATTTTCATGTTGTTTTTTTAATTTTTGAAAATGAAAAAAGCTAATTGGTAATAAAAGCACATAAACTAAAGAACTTATTGCAATTACATTAAATGTATAAACTAACAATAGTCCAAAAAATAGAACTATACCAAATAATAAAAATATTGTTGTTCTTCTTGGTATAACAATTTTTTTAAATGAATAACTCGGGAATTTACTAATGAGAAGCAATGATGTTGCCACAAAAAATATTGGAACAATGATATTAAAATTTAGTTGAATATAATCAAAACCACTCAGGCTTATTATAAGTGGAGTTAACAATAATATTGCACCAGCTGGAGATGGCACTCCTTCAAAAAAGTTATCTTTCCATGAAGCTTCCTGATTAGAATTAACATTAAACCTTGCTAATCTTAAAGCAACACAAATTACATAAACTAAACATAGTAACCAGCCAAATCGACCTAAGGTATTTAATTTCCAAAAATACATAATGAATGCTGGAGCAACCCCAAAACTTATAACATCCGTTAAAGAATCTAATTCTTTTCCAACCTTTGAGGTTCCTTTTATAAGTCTTGCTATTCTTCCATCTAAGCCATCAATCAAAGCAGCAAAAATTATTGCAATAATTGCTATTTCAAATCTTCCGTCCAAAGCAAATCGAATTGAACTTAAGCCAATACATACGCCCATCAGGGTTAACATATTCGGCAAAATCATTCTTGCGCTTTTTTTATCCGCTATAATTTTAAGATTCGGTTTTTTTTGTTCCATATTATTTTTTTGCAAGTAGTGTCTCACCTGAAATAGCTTTTTGACCAATTTTTACAAGTGGCTCATAATTTTCATAATATATATCAGCTCTACTACCAAATCGTATCATGCCAATACGATCTCCTTGTTTCAACTCCTGATCTTTGTTTGATTCACAAACTATTCTTCGTGCCACCAATCCAGCTATCTGAACAACTATAATATCATTGTTGTGAGGGTCTTTAATTTTAAAGTAATTTCTTTCATTATCCTCACTTGCTTTATCTAATGAAGCATTTACAAACTTGCCTGGCTTATATAAAATTTCCTCAATTCTTCCTGCACATGGAGTTCTGTTTACATGACAATCAAAAACATTCATGAAAACACTAATCTTTTTAAATTTTTTATTCTCTAGACCAAGTTCTTTAGGCCCATCAACTTCTTCAACTTTAATCACCTCACCATCTGCTGGACTAACAAGATAATTATCATCATCGATAATAACTCTCTCTGGATCTCTAAAAAAATAATAAACCCAAATAGTTAAGACTAAACCAATAAGACCTAAGAAATTACTAAAAATATAAAATACTATTGTGATTATTCCGGCTATAACTAAAAATTTATAACCTTCAGCGTGAATTTTTGGAAATATCTTACTAAACATATTCTTCTATTTGATAATTTGTCATTAATATGTATATAAAATCGCGAAATTCAATTATTAAGATAAAAATATAAGTGAGCAAAATTAGCGTTAAAAACCCAATTGTAGAGTTAGATGGCG
>CACMRE010000039.1:0-2751 GCA_902616025.1 uncultured Pelagibacteraceae bacterium
ATGAGGATCATTCATATATCTCACTACCAAGGGACCAAACGACCAAAGTATCCCTGCAAATAAAACGACCGGTACGGCTATTTTTTCATTTCTAAGTTCAACCATAATCGAATATTTAGATCCAATTGATTAGTACTACAACATAAATTAAATTGTTATACAAAGTATTAGCACTAATATAATAAATTAATATGAATTTGGATATTCTTAAAATAGCCTCTGATACCGACAATAACAAAAGTATCAAAAACTATACACACCACTCAAAATTGAAAAATTCAATGTGCGGTGATGAGATGCAAATAGATTTGGTTATCAAAAAAAATAAAATTGTAGATTTTGGTTATCAAGGTAAGTCATGTGTTTATTGTCAGGCTTCAGCAAGCTTACTTTCAAAAATTTCAATTAATGAAAATAAATCTAAAATTAATGAATTGTGCAACGATGCCAAACATTATTTTGAGGGAAACGTTGAAAATATTGAAAAAAAATGGAAATCGCTTAATAAAATATTTAATGATAAAAATCTATCTCGTAAAGAATGTATTTTATTGCCTTTTAAAACAATAAAAAAAATAGTATCAAAATAATTTCATGGGTAATTTAAAACAATCTTTTATCGCAGGATTATTTTCAATTATAACTATAGGTATTTTAACTTTATTAACTTACAAAACTGAATTTGGAATTTTTCTTATTGCATCTTTTGGATCATCAATGGTTTTGTTGTATGGATATCCCGAAAGCCCCTTTGCCCAACCCAAAAATGTTTTTTTTGGGCATCTGGTAACTGCAACAGTAGGAATGTTTTTTTTATATTTAATTCCTTTGCCATTATTTATAATTATACCATTAGCAGTTGGTTTTGGAGTAGGTCTAATGATATTGTTAAATGTAACACATCCACCAGCAGGCGGAAATCCAATTATAGTTATTATGGGTAGTGTCTCACTAGACTATTTGTTAAGCCCAATAATTTCAGGATCAATAATTATTCTGGTTTTTGCTATTATAATTAATAAATTTATACTTAAAAAGAGTTATCCAAAAACAAAATAATTTGTTTGCTAGCGACATTAAAATAATGTTAGATGTCTCAAAATAAATTAATGATCGAAAGTAACGCAGGAGAATAAATGAAAATATTATGTGTATTATATGATGATCCAAAAGGTGGAATGCCTAAGTCATATCCACTTAAAGATCTTCCTAAACTAGAAAAATATCCAGATGGGATGACCTTACCTTCACCAAAAGGTAGAGATTTTAATCCAGGAGAATTGTTAGGATGTGTTTCAGGAGAATTAGGATTAAGAAAATTTTTAGAAAGTAATGGACATGAGTTAGTAGTTACTAATAGTAAAGATGGAGATGGATGTGAGGCTGATAAGCATATCGTTGACGCTGATATAGTAATTTCTCAACCTTTTTTTCCTTACTACTTAACTAAAGAAAGAATTGCTAAAGCTAAAAACTTAAAAATGGCTATTACAGCCGGAATTGGCTCTGATCACGTTGATTTACAAGCAGCTATGGATAACAAAATTGATGTAGTTGAAGTAACTTTTTGTAATTCAAGATCTGTTGCTGAACACATTGTGATGATGATTGTATCAATGGTGAGGGACTATCACAACCAACATAGAATTGTTAATGAAGGTGGATGGAACATAGCAGATGCTGTGCAAAGATCTTATGATGTTGAAGGTATGCACATTGGAACTGTTGCTGCTGGCCGTATCGGTTTAGATGCATTAAGAAAAATGAAACCATTTGATGTACACTTACATTATTTTGATAGGCATAAATTACCAGATAGTGTTGAAAAAGAATTAAACTTAACATTTCATGAGTCAGTAGAGTCTATGGTTAAGGTTTGTGATGTTGTGACTATAAATTGTCCTCTCCATCCTGAGACTGAGAACTTATTTGACGATGCAATGATAAGCAAAATGAAAAAAGGTGCTTATATTGTAAACACTGCAAGAGGTAAAATTTGTAATCGTGATGCTATTGCAAAAGCATTGAAGAGTGGTCAACTAAGTGGTTACGCTGGAGATGTTTGGTTTCCACAACCAGCTCCAAATGATCATGTATGGAGAACAATGCCTAACCATGGAATGACACCTCATACTTCTGGAACATCTTTGTCAGCTCAAACAAGATATGCTGATGGTGTAAGAGAAATCTTAGAATGTTTCTTTGAAGGAAAAGAAATTAGAGATCAATATCTTATCGTCAAAGATGGACAATTGGCTGGAATGGGAGCCCACTCATATAGTAAAGGATCTGCCACAGGTGGTTCTGAAGAGGCAGCTAAATATAAGAAAAAATAAATCATTCTTTTAATTATTAAAGGTATGCTACTTAAAAGTAGCTACCTTTAATAATCTAGACTCAATTCCCAATTTTTGTATAAATTTTTAGTCATGAGATTTTTATTATTTATATTTTTAAACTTAATAATTACAAATTCAGTATTGGCATCTGAAAAAAGTAAAGCATATTTTGCTGGTGGTTGTTTCTGGTGCATGGAAGAGTCTTTTGAAAAATTAACAGGTGTTGAGAAAGTGATTTCAGGATACTCTGGAGGAAAAACTGAAAATCCAACCTATGAAGAAGTTACTTATGGAAATACAGGTCACCTCGAAGTTGTAGAGGTAATTTATGATGCAAGTTTAATATCTTTCGAAGAATTGCTTAAAAATTTTTGGCTCAACATAGATCCATTTGATCCTTATGGTCAGTTTT
>CACMRE010000040.1:0-2730 GCA_902616025.1 uncultured Pelagibacteraceae bacterium
CACGGATTAAGTACTGCTTGGAAACTATCCGAAACGTATAAAAATCCTGGAGATATTGTTGTTTTAGAAAAGAAAGATACTGCGGCAGGTGCGAGCGGCATAGCTTGTGGTGTTGTTAGAAATAATTATTTTCAACCAGCAATGAGAGAATTAATGGCCCATTCAGTTTCAGTTTGGGAGAGTGATCCAAAAGCATTTAAATATAATCCAGTTGGTTATTTACAAATATCACCTGAAGTTATGCATGAGGATGTCGCCAGTATTTATGAACAACAAAAAGCAATTGGTTATGAGTCTGAATTTATAGAAGGTGAAAAAGATTGCATGAATTATATGAAGGGCATCTTTGATGATTGGCAAGCTCAAGGAATCACATCTATTCTGCATGAAAAAAAAGGTGGATATGCTTTTAATAAAGATTCAATTAAAGCACTTGAAAATAAATCTACCTCAAATGGTGTTCAAGTGATGAAGGGTGTTAGAGTTTCAGGTTTTAAAAGAGGCAGTAATAGTAAAGCTGTAACTGGAGTAGAAACAGACAAAGGGACAATTGATTGTGAACAAGTCGTAATTGGAGCGGGACCTTGGGCAAGAGATTTTTGGAACATGTTAGAGCTACCAAAAACTGCAAACATCAAAGGCAAAGATGGTAAGATGCATGTTACTGATATGTGGACTTACTGGATGCTTCAAGAGGGTGTTATTGGAGTAGAACCAGATTTTTTAAAAACAAATGATGGCAAACAACCGCCTGTGGTTCATGTCGACTCTACTGCACCATTGTATTCAGATAAAACAAAAAAATTAATTACAGATAAAATTTGGGGGATTTATTACAAGCCTGATATAGAAGGGTTAGGTGTTCAAGGAGGAACTTCTCCTTATATTGTTAAAAAACATTTTGATAAAGTTAACGTTGATCCATATGGGATTGAGTCACCAGAGTATCAAACAACTGATGCTTTTAGTGAAATGTGGTGCTCAGCTTTAGCTCATTGTCAAAAAAGATTTGAAGGGAAATCAGGCCTGTATAGAAAAGGTCCTTCAGGTGGACTTGGATGTATGACCCCTGACTCTTTTCCGATCTTCGATAGATTTTTTGAAAATGTTTATATGATTGCTGATGCTAACCATGGATACAAAATGATTGGTGTTGGCGAACTGGTGGCAAAAGAAATTCTTGGTACTGAAAGTGATTTATTAAAACCATTTAGATTCAACCGTTACGAGAAGGGAGAATTACACCCTACTTCGAACAGTCCGTTTCCTTGGAGCTAAACTTCAAGCCTAGACACTAATAAATTTTTCAGTTACGCTTGAGTAAATTTATAATTCATTGAGGGGAAAATGACGGATCTAGAAAAACACGTAAACCGACCAGGTAGAGATAAGCAAGTCAAAAAAGTCAGAGAAAAAATAAACGAATTAGGAATAACCTATATTTATTATCAATTTATTTCTGTAACAGGAAGAGTGGTTGGAAAAGGAATACCCGCTGATCATTGGGAAAGAACAGCTGAAAAAGGTTTCCAATTAGTTTACGGAGCAACTGCAAACTTATTTTTAGATCGACACAACAACTATATTGGTTATGGACCAGAGGCAATGGAATTGGTTGGAATTCCTGACCCTGAAACTTTTTGTCAGTTACCGTGGGATAAAAGAGTTGGAAGAGTTTTTGTAACTTGTTTTAGAAACAGAGAAGAAAGAAATAATCCTGGAGGTCATTTAACTTCTGATTGCAGAGGAAATTTAAGAATTTTCATGGATGAATTTCAAAAGAAACATGGTTTAGAGCTAAGAGTAGGAACTGAGCCAGAAATGATGTGGTTGACTAAAAATGATGATGGAACTCCAACAGGAAAAGGATTTTCTAAACCATTTTGTTATCACATAGACCAATTTGAGTCTTTAAGACCTGTCTTTATGAAGGTGATAGAATATGCAAAAGCAATGGGTCTAGATATGATTCAAGGTGATCACGAAGATGCACCTGGTCAATTAGAATTGAATTGGACATATGATAACGTTTTAAGAAATGCAGATAGACTATCAACTTACAGACAAATATGTGCTCAAGTTGCAAGAGAACATAATCTAATTGCATGTTTTATGACCAAACCATTTATGGGAGTTTCAGCGAGTGGTTGTCATACTAATATGTCTTTATGGAAAGGTGGAAAAGTTAAAACAAATAAACTTGGACACAAATCTTTACCAGGCGTTGAAGAAGTTTTTGGTTATGTTGAAGGTGGAACAAACACTTTCATGCCAGATACTAAGGATATGCAATTACCTGGAAAAATTGGATTACAATCAATAGCAGGTATAATGGAACATTTACCAGCTTTGACAGCATTAGGATCTTCAACTGTAAATTCATATAGAAGATTGTGGGATCAAGGTTTCTGGGCTCCTGTTTATGCTGACTGGGGTTACCAAAATAGAACTTGTGGATTGAGAGTATCTGCACCAGGTAGATTTGAATACAGATCGGTAGACTCAATGCATAATCCATATTTATTAGGAGCAGCTTTACTAAAAGCTTGTGATCATGGAATTAGTAAAAAGATGCAACCTGCAGCTCCAGAGTCTAGAAATATTTATGAAGCTCAAAAGGCAGGTAAAGATGTTAAGAAACTTCCTTTGAGTCTAGGTGAAGCTTTAGAAAGGTTATCAGAAGATGAAATTATTAAATCTGCAATGCCTGATGAGATGTATAAAGTTTTC
>CACMRE010000041.1:0-2623 GCA_902616025.1 uncultured Pelagibacteraceae bacterium
AGACTCGAACTGGCACTCCGCAAGCGGCAAGGATTTTAAGTCCTTTGTGTCTACCAATTTCACCACGAGGGCATTAATGAATTTCATGAGTGTTTATGCTAATATTTATAATTGAACAAGATGAATAAGTAAATTTTTTTAATTATATTAATCAGAATGTATTTCTTAATTCAAGGTTTGTTCCATATTCGGGAATTTCACTCATCAAACTATAGTTAGAACTTATGCTGATATCAAAACCACTTAAATTTCTTTTATAATTTAAAGTTGCTTCATTATTATCTAATTTTATAGCATACTCAGTACTTTCATCAGGCACATAGCCAAACCCTATATATAAAGTATCACTATGAGCAATTTCACTTTGACTTCTTTCATAGATCGTCATTAGAGATAAACCATTATCCATTTCTAAATCAAATCCAATATTGCCTCTAATACTTTTAGAATCTTGACCTATGCCTCTAGTATATTCTGTTGTTTGTGAGATATACCTATATGTTGCATCTGATGTAGGGCTAAAGTCTAAACTAAATTCTAAACCTGCATTTGGTTCGAAAGTTAATGTGTTATAGTCAATAATATTACTTAAATTAAAACCCGAAGATATCATTCCAGTTTCAACTACTTGTTTATTATAAACAAGACTAGCTACTCCCGTTTCTGAATACTTAGATAATTCTGTGTAGCTAAGATCAATTCTTATATTAGGAGAAATATTGAATTTTTCTTTTTTATAAGTGGTAAAATAATTAACTGAACCAAATACTTGTGATCCATTTCGATTACCTGTTCTAGTATTCCCTCCGCCTTTTCTAACATGATCAGTCTTTAACTTACTTACTCCCAAAATACCTTCAATAAATCTTTCATCATCATGAGGAAAAGTTCCATAAAGTGATAAACTAACTGAGTCAGTATCTAGAATCGTGCCAAAAGAGCCTACATCCACTTCATCTCGACCATACCGGAATGCGTATCCATATAATTTATTTTCACTTATCTTTTTATCCATTCCAAACGAGATACCTTTACTATCAATTTTTTTTGACGAAGAATGTGAGGTATCTCCTGCTCTTCCAAAACTAATACTGCCCTCACTCCAAAATGACCATTCATCCGATAGTTTATCTAACACCTCATTAGTTTTATTAGATACCGGGAGCATTTCTGATAATGAGGCCATCATTGAATTTGAAAAATTTAATCTAATATTTTGGTTACTTAATTGGTCATTACTTCTATGACGTCTTAACCAAAACATACGATTTAATACTGGCGTGGTGGCATGGATAGCAATTTGTTTTGCTGTTGTTGTTTGTGAGTCAATTATAGCTAAATGATCTTTACCGCCTTTATATTTACCAACAGGGTCATCACAAGCACTATCAATTAAACTCCAATTACAACTTAGGTTAAATTCATAAACTTTATCGTTTGTATCACCAATGAAAAACATTTTACTTCCATCATTACTGAAGGCAACCTCTCTTGGTGCGATATCATAAGAACTTACATCAAAGGTACCTTCAAGGGATAAAGTAGAAACATCATAAGGTGTAGTTAATTTAAACTGAGAAATCTGTTCAGTCTCACTATCAATGGTATACATTTTAGTACCATCATCTTTAAAAGTAACCCCGTCTATGTAGTCGTGGTAAGAACTCATATCTTCAGTATTAACATGTGTAACTCCTGAGGAAAGATCATATGGTGTATCTAGTGAAAATTCATGAACACGCTCTTGTGAATTATTTCCTACACCAGCAATAAACATTCTGGTACCATCATTATTAAATGCAATTGAATTAGCTCTTTGTTCTTTACCAATGAGACTATATAAGCCATCAAATGAAGCAGTTGAAACATCAAATGCAGTGGTTAGTGACCAGTAATCTACTGACCTTCTATTAGCATGGTTAACAACAAACATTTTTGTTCCATCGTTATTGAACACTACTTGTGTTGGTACATGAGAGTCGTTACCTCCACTTACATGTACTACTTTAGTATTATTTACGGTTGCCGTTGAAATGTCATATGCGGTAGTTAATATATGTTCAATAACTGCATCCGTTGTTCCTCCGCTTCTTAAAGTATACATTTTTGTTCCATCATTATTAAATGTAAGTCCATAATAAGTGGCTGTGTCGATTGATTTGCTTTGCACAAAGGTTGGCTCCGCCATAGATTTTGAAAAAACCAGAATTAAAGGAATTAGAAATATAAAAGATCTTAAAAAACTCTTTAATTTCATAGTACTAAAAATTACTCTTTTACACTACCAGCTGTTAGACCGCTGACTAAATATTTTTCAAAATATATGAAAATAAAAAGTACAGGTAAAGTAACGATTACAGAGCCAGCCATTAAATATTGACGTGGTGTTTCTGCATCACCGCTTAGATATTGAATGGCTCTTGATAAAGTGAAGGATTTAGGACTATCTAAAAACATCAATGAAAAAAGAAACTCATTCCAGGCTATCATGAAGACATAAAGTGCAACAGATGCAATAGCTGGCAAACTTAAAGGAATTATAATCTTTAAAATTATACCAAACCAATTTTGACCATCCATGATGCCTGCGTCTTCAATTTCTTTTGGAATACTTTTGAAATAT
>CACMRE010000042.1:0-2491 GCA_902616025.1 uncultured Pelagibacteraceae bacterium
CCTGCTCGATTTAAATTAGCTTTTTTTCTTGCATTGACCTTAAATTTTTCAAATATTGTTGGTTCCCATATTTGGAATGTTTTACCCTGACCAACAAAGACCATGCTATTTTTGATTTTTGCATGTTTTAATAATTTTGAAGTAAGTGACGCTCAAGATTTAAAACATAGCAAAGCAAAATCTAAAATTCAAATTGGTTTAAATTTGACTAAAGGTTTAGGAGCAGGTGCAAAACTTGATATAGGTCAAGCTGCTGCTGATGAGTCTCTAAATGATATAGTAAATATTCTACAAGGTGCGAATATGGTTTTCATAGCTGCTGGTATGGGTGGTGGAACAGGTACGGGTGCTGCACATGTTATTGCAAGAGCTGCCAAGGAATTGAATATTTTAACAGTTGGAGTTGTTACATTACCATTCTTATATGAAGGTCCTTCAAGAATGAGAAGAGCTCAACAAGGTTTGGAAGAACTAAGAAGACATGTCGATACAATTATAGTTATTCCAAATCAAAATTTGTTTAAGATAGCTAATGAGCAAACTACATTTGAAGAATCATTCAATCTTTCAAATAACGTATTAATGCATGGTGTTCAGAGTATCACTGACTTAATGGTAAGACCGGGATTGATCAATCTTGATTTTGCTGATGTAGAGTCTGTCATGGCTTCAATGGGCAAAGCAATGATGGGTACTGGTGAAGCTGAGGGAGAAGGTAGATCAATGAAAGCTGCTGAGATGGCTATTAGTAATCCATTAATTGATGATTATACATTAAAAGGAGCAAAAGGATTATTAGTCAATATTACTGGTGGAAAAGATTTAAAATTATTTGAAGTTGATGAGGCAGTCAATAAGGTTAGAGCAGAAGTAGATCCTGAAGCTGAATTAATTATTGGCGCTATAACAGATCCAGAACTTGACGGAAAAATGAGAGTTTCAATTGTAGCCACATCTTTAGATGGTCAACAACCAGAAACAAAATCAGTTATTAATATGGTACATCGTATTCAAAATCGAAATCCTGGCTATTCTGATTTTGGAACAACTGCTGGGACAACTTCTTTTAATTTCCAGAATACAAACTCAAACCCTATTTCAGATGGTGCAACTGCACTTAAGCTAGAAAATGAGATAGTATCTGAGAGTATTCAGAGTCAGTCAGTTGATGATGTGAACAATCAGTATCATGAAGAATTGTTAAAAAATCAAGAAGCTGAAAATATTGTAGAAAATATTTCAGAGGACAATGACACTTCTTTTTCACATGAGGCACTTAGTTCATCTAATACTGAAGAAGACTCCTCAAATGATTTAAAGGAATTTGGTGTGGATACAGATGAACCAGATCTATTTAATACAGAAAATCAAGCTTCAACATCTGATGATTTACTTGGATCATCAGATGAAGATCAAGAAGAGGATGATTTAGAAATACCTGCATTTTTGCGAAGACAAAAAAATTAATGGTCTTCGAAAAAATAAATGGAAGCCACCATGGTATCGGATGCTCCAAAACATTATCCGGTATTGCTTAATGAAATAATTAGCATTATTACCCCTCAACATGGTGGCACATTTATTGATTGTACTTTTGGTCAAGGCGGTTACACCAAAAAAATTTTAAGTTATAAAGATACCCAAGTAATAGCTCTTGATAGAGATGTAGAAAGTAAAAAAATTGCAGATAAAATTTCTGAAAAGTTCCCAAACAGATTTATTTTCAAGCATAAAAAGTTTAGTCAATTAGACAACCTCAAACTTAAAAATGAAAAAATCAGAGGGATACTCTTGGATTTAGGTTATTCTTTTACTCAAATCAAAGATCCAAAAAAAGGTTTATCATTTAATTCTGTTGGAGATCTAAATATGCAAATGGGTTTAAATAATTTTTCTGCAAGTGACGCAATAAATAATCTGGATGCTCATGAATTAGAGAAAATTTTTAAATTTTTTGGTGAAGAATTAGAAGCCAAAAGAATTGCTTTTAATATTGTTAAAGAAAGAAAGACAAAAAGAATTGATACAAAAAAATTAGTCGAATTGGTGGAAAAATCAAAAAAAAGAAAAAGTTTTAAGACAAACAACTCCACAAAAACTTTTCAAGCTCTTAGAATTTTTGTTAACAAAGAAATTAGTGAGTTAATACATGGTTTAATTGCAGCTACGAAAGTATTAAAAAAAAATGGTATATTGGCAGTTGTAACTTTCCATTCACTAGAGGATAAAATTGTAAAATATTTTTTTAAAAGTTTATCCGAAAAAAAAAGTATATCCCGGTATATGCCAAATATAAATCAACCTGAAACATTATTTAGTATGGTTGAAAAAAAACCAATTACACCATCAGTTAAAGAATTAAGAGAAAATACTCCATCAAGATCAGCAAAACTCAGATACGTAATAAAGAAAAATGATTCTTATAATTTTGAGACAGATATAGCTAAAAAATTCAAAACACTTTTAGATATTGAGAACTTTGGTGAAAAAT
>CACMRE010000043.1:0-2478 GCA_902616025.1 uncultured Pelagibacteraceae bacterium
TCACAATATTCCTCATTTTGTGCATCATAGCCGTGAGTTTTTTTATTCTGTTCTAACAATTTACCAACTACAACTGAACCATCTACTCCAGCATTTTTAGTAATTTGTCTTATAGGAGCTTCTAATGCTCTTCTAACTAAATCAACACCAGCTTTTTGATCCTCGCCTTTGGCTTTTACTTTTTCAAGCTCTTGAGCAGCATATAACAAAGCGCATCCACCACCTGTTACAATACCTTCTTCAACAGCAGCTCTTGTTGCGTTAAGTGCATCTTCAACTCTGTCTTTTCTTTCTTTAACTTCAACTTCTGTAGCACCACCAACTTTAATTACAGCAACACCACCAGCAAGTTTAGCTAATCTTTCCTGAAGTTTTTCTTTATCGTAATCAGATGTTGTTTCTTCAATTTGTTGTTTGATTGAAGAACATCTAGCTTCGATATCAGATTTTTTACCACTACCATTTACGATAGTACTATTATCTTTATCAACTTTAACTTTTTTACATGATCCAAGATCATCTAACTTCACGTTTTCAAGTTTAATTCCTAAATCTTCAGAAATTACACTTCCACCAGTTAAGATTGCAATATCTTCAAGCATAGCTTTTCTTCTGTCACCAAAACCTGGAGCTTTTACAGCTACTACTTTTAAACCACCTCTTAACTTGTTTACAACTAACGTTGCTAAAGCTTCGCCCTCAACATCCTCAGATATAATCATTAATGGTCTACCAGCTTGTACCACAGCTTCTAAAAGTGGAACCATTGGTTGTAGATTTGTTAATTTCTTCTCATGTAAAAGAATAAAGGGATTGTCTAACTCTGTTGTCATTTTATCACTATTCGTAATAAAGTATGGTGATAAATATCCTCTATCAAACTGCATACCTTCAACGACATCAAGTTCCGTTTCAATTCCTTTATTTTCCTCAACTGTAATCACACCTTCATTACCAACTTTTTGCATTGCTTTAGAAATCATACTTCCGATTTCTTTATCACCATTTGCAGAAATAGTTCCTACTTGAGCAATTTCATCACTATCTTTTACTTTTTTGGCTGAAGAAACTAAGTTTTGTTTTACAACATCTACTGCTGCATCAATACCTCTTTTTACATCCATCGGGTTCATTCCAGCTGTAACATATTTTACACCTTCTTTTACGATCGCTTGAGCTAAAATAGTTGCAGTTGTTGTTCCGTCACCAGCCTCATCATTTGTCTTACTAGCGACTTCCTTAACCATTTGAGCACCCATATTTTCAAACTTATCTTCTAGGTCAATTTCTTTTGCAACTGAAACACCATCTTTGGTAATTCTTGGAGCACCATAAGATTTGTCCATCACAACGTTTCTGCCCTTAGGACCTAACGTTACCTTAACAGTATCAGCTAAGATATTTACCCCTCTTATCATTGCTGATCTTGCTTCAGCGTCAAATTTTACAACTTTTGCCATTATACTTTCTCCTTTAACTTATATTATTTACTTGAAATACCCATAATGTCTGACTCTTTCATTATGCTGTATTCTTTACCATCAATTTTGACTTCAGTTCCTGACCATTTGCCAAATAAAACTTTGTCTCCAACTTTAACATCCATTGGAATTTTTTTCCCATCTTCAGTTTTTGCACCACCACCAACAGCAACAACTTTTCCTTCTTGAGGCTTCTCTTGTGCAGTATCTGGTATGATTATTCCTCCAGCAGTTTTTTCGCTGCTATCTAAAACTTCTATTAAAACTCTGTCATGTAACGGTCTAAATTTCATATATTCTCCTATATAAATATGGAGTTCATATAGAGATTGGTAATACTATTTCAAGATATACTTGATATTTAGTTTATTAAAAAAGGTAGGAAATTGTGGATTTTTTGGGTTATAGATTATTTTGATGACTAAAAATTTAGACAAAGATGGTTTCTGCTCCATCGTTGATAATTATCAGCTTTTTTATATCGATTTATGGGGTGTTATTCATAATGGAATAAACCTTCACAAAGAAGCAATCAACGTTTTAAAAGAAATCACAAAAAAAGGCAAAGAATACATTCTACTTACAAATGCTCCAAGACCCAATGATGTTGTTAAATCCTTTTTAGAAAAAATGGGCATGGAAAAAGAAATTAGAGATCACGTTTTTACGTCTGGCCAAGCATCATTAAATTATCTCAAAAAAAATTTATCCACCAAAAAATTTTTTCATGTTGGACCACCACGTGATTTTGATTTGTTTAATGACTTTGCAAAAATGAAGTCAGGCAATATTGATGGTGGAGAATACATTTTATGTACAGGATTATTTGACGAATTTGATAAAGATTTGAATTATTATAAAGATTTATTTGAAAAAAATTTAGATAAAGAGATGGTTTGTACTAATCCTGACTTAATTGTGGATAGAGGTGATAAGAGAGAACTTTGTGCAGGATCGGTTGCTATGGTTTTTGAAAAGATGGGTGGCAAGGTAGTAT
>CACMRE010000044.1:0-2442 GCA_902616025.1 uncultured Pelagibacteraceae bacterium
CTCTAAAGCAGCCTTTACTTCTGGAGGCATATAATTTTCATCATGTTTAGCTAAGATTTTCGTTGCTGAGAAAAAATTCTCATCTTTTAAAAATCCCTCTGCAACAACACCTTTACCTTCTTCAAAAAGATTGGGTATTAATCCTGAGTAAACAACATTAATTTCACTTTTAAAGTCTGTAATAACAAAACTTAATTCTTTATTTACAATAGAAATTGAGTCAGTTTTTACCATTCCTCCAATTCTAATCTTTTTCTGCTGCATTTCAGATAAAGTTTTTATTTCAGATGGAGATTTAAAATATACAACATTTTCCTCTAATGATTTTAGAATAAGGAATATCGTTAAACTTAATGTAACAGCGATTAAGAATATAAAAAAAAATCTTAGTTTAACTTTACGACCATACATGGTTTAAAAGTTAAATAGTTGAAGTGTTGGATAGAATCTCTCTATTAATTCTTTGTAGTCTAGCAGAGGCAGCTCTTTCAGAGTTTAGGTTTCCAAATTTAACAATAAACTTATTTTTTTCTCCTTCATATTGATTTTTAATTACCAGATACAATGAAATAAAACTTAAAAAAGTAAAAGCAAATGAACCCCAAACATAAATTCCGTATCCGTCCATGTAAAAAATTTCACTTATCATAATCTGTCTAAACCCTTATTTTTAATTTTTATCAGTTCTGTATTATATTTCATTAAAAAAATTAGCAATGAGAATAGGGCAAATGCCGCAGTCATAATTAGTAAAGGAACGAGCATCGAAGAATGAATAGTAGATTTTGATAATATATTAATTGATGCTGGCTGATGAAGTGTGTTCCACCAGTCTACAGAATATTTAATTATAGGAACATTTATTATTCCTAAAATTGTAATAATTGAGGTTACCTTAAAAACTTGTTCTTTATCTTCATAAATTCTCCAAGCAATTAAATACATCAAATAAAATAATGCCAATATTAACATAGATGTAATTCTGGCATCCCACGCCCACCATGTTCCCCACGTGGGCTTTCCCCAAATAGAACCTGTTACAAGAGCAATTACATTAAAAACAAATCCTGACGGAGCCAAACTCTTTGAAATTAAAAAGAAATTTTTAATTTTAAATATATAGCCAACGATAGAAAGAATAGTAATAGTGGAAAAGATACCTAGTGAGATCCATGCCGCGGGAACATGAACATACATTATTCTTACAGAGTGACTTTGTTTGTAATCTTCTGGTGAGAGAATTAGAGCCTCAGTTAAACCTATAGAGACTACCAAAATAAATAATAATAAAACGTATTTTGGTGCTTTAGAAGTTATAGAAAAAATTCTATTAGGTTCTAGTAATTGAAACATAAAATTTTATTTTTAAAATAAATATTAGGGTTATTTAGTACGAAATAATTATCTGATCAAGAATGTAGAGGGAGATAATAACGAAGGGTAAAATTTAACACTCTTGATCAGAATTAATTAAACTTAACAATGCCCTGTGACAAAGATTTGAGCTAAATGTGTTTAAAAAGTGAATTTACTTAATTTGACGGCTTAAAATAGCTTGAACCTTTTTTACCAGAGAAAATTTCCTCTATTAATGGATGTTTGATTGGCTCATCAGAGTCATCGGTCAATAAATTTTGCTCTGACACGTAGGCTTCATAAGTTATTTCATCATTTTCAGCTAACAGATGATAAAATGGTTGATCTTTTCTTGGTCTAACATTCTTAGGGATAGATTGATACCATTCCTCAGAATTATTAAACTCAAAATCTACATCATAAATCACACCTCTAAACTCAAAGTGTTTGTGTTTTACAATATCGCCTATTGAAAATTTAGCTTTTTGAATTGCCATCTAGATTAGTATGGGTATTTAAAAATAAAAATCAATAAGAAAAATTTATAGTTTTTGTGAAAATATTATTTATGTTAATATTCTTCCAGTGAATAAATCTTTTTTAAAGTTTCTTACTGATTTTGGACCTTTAGTAATTTTTTTTTACTACTATTACGATAGTGGAAAAGATTTAAGAGTAGCCATTCCACCATTTATAATTGCGACAATTATAGCCTTAGCGATTGTTTGGTTTTTAGAAAAAAAAATACCCAAAGTTCCTTTGTTGAGTGGAATATTAATTACTTTTTTTGGTGGCCTTACAATTTATTTTGATAACCCAGTTTTTATTTACATCAAGCCAACAATCATTAATATTTTATTTGGTCTGGCTTTAATATTTGGAAGGTATTTTACAAATGAACCTGTGTTAAAAAAATTAATGGGAAAATCAATACCGCTTACAAACGAAGGTTGGGAATTGTTAAGTAAAAGATGGATATACTTTTTCTTTGGACTTGCTATTTTAAATGAATTAGTTTGGAGAACACAATCTGAGGAATTTTGGGTCAACTTTAAAGTTTGGGGTTTACTTCCAATAACTTTCATT
>CACMRE010000045.1:0-2387 GCA_902616025.1 uncultured Pelagibacteraceae bacterium
AATTCCAACAAGAATAATTAATCCCATCATTATGGTATAAGCTGCAATTACATTTAAATTTTTTCTCACAATATTTTTCCTTTGAAAATTCCAGATGGTCGGTAAAGCAGCACAATGACAAGAATTGAAAATGATACTGCAAATTTATAATCTGTTGATAGTAATTGTACTAAAGTATTTGGCTCTAAACTTTCAGGCAATAGATACATGAAAAATTTTTTATAAGCATAAGTTAAAAGAATTTCAGAAAATGCGATTACATATCCACCTAAAAATGCACCAAAAGGATTTCCTATACCCCCAACAATAGCTGCAGCAAAAATTGGGAGCATATTATTGAAATAAGTAAATGGTTTAAAACTTTTATCTAAACCATATAATGCTCCACCAATGGTTGCCAATACCCCTGCTATTATCCATGTAATCATAACAATCTTTTTTGGATCTATTCCAGACAACAATGCAAGATCTTCATTATCAGAATAAGCCCTCATACTTTTTCCTGTTTTTGTTTTATTTAAAAACCAAAAAAGAGCTGAAACTAAAATTAATGTTACAACAATAGTAATTACCTGGGTTGATTTGATTGCAAGGCCTTCGTTAAGACCTGTCATTTCTTTGAACTCACCAGCTTTAATCAAAAATTTTTCACCATCAAAAAATCTTCTATCAGATGGACCAATTATTATTCGAACAACTGCTTGGGTGACAAACATTACTCCAATACTCACCATTGCTAATTGAACAGGGGGACTTTTGCTTACTCTATAATATTTGAAAACAAATTTGTCTATCAAAAGCATATAACCAACCATGAATATTATAGCAAAAGGAATTGCGATTAGAGCAGTTGGTAAAATTCCCAAACTTATTCCTAAAGATTGAAAATACCATGTAAACAAAATTGTAACCATGGTTCCAAAAGACATCATATCTCCTGTGGCAAAGTTTGCGAACCTTAAGATCCCATATATTAACGTTACAAAAATTGCACCTAAAGCTAATTGAGATCCATAGGCTAATGCTGGAACAAATATATAATTTAATAAAAGTACAATTGCATTTATATAATCCATATCAACCGCCTAAAAATGAACTTCTTACTCTTGGATCATTTAGTAATTCTTTTCCTGATCCTGAATAACGATTTTCTCCTGTAACTAATACATAACCTCTGTCTGAAATACTTAGTGCTTGTTTGGCATTTTGTTCCACCATTAATATTGCAACATTTGTACGTTTAACTTTTACAATATGATCAAACAATTCATCCATTACAATTGGCGAAACTCCTGCAGTTGGTTCATCTAACATTAAAACTGATGGTTTGATCATTAGTGCCCTTCCAAGTGCAACTTGTTGTCTTTGCCCTCCTGATAATTCACCAACTAATTGATTTCTTTTTTCACTTAATATTGGAAACAGTTCATAGATCTCATTGATTACTGAATTATAACTTTCATCAATTAAGAAAGCCCCCATTTCTAAATTTTCCTCAACAGTCATTCCTGCAAAAACATTTTTTGTTTGAGGAACGAATGAAATTCCTGACTTAACTCTATCTTGTGGAGATAATTGTGTAATATCTTTACCATCAATGATGACTGAGCCAGATTTTAAATTTAGTAAACCTAGCATTGCCTTCATTGCTGTTGATTTTCCCGCACCATTAGGACCTAGGATTGAAACAATTTCACCTTTGTCGACATTTACTGAGCACGAATTAATAATATCTGGACCATTTCCATATCCACCAGTCATCTTATTTCCCTCAAAAAATGCCATTATCAATTATCCTTAATTTTTGATCCCCTGCCCAAATAACTTTCAATTACTTTTTCGTCTTTTTTTGCATCTTCCACTGAACCTTCAAATAGTACTGATCCCTCAGCCATTACAATCACAGGATCACATAATCTCCCTATGAAATCCATATCATGTTCAATCATACAAAATGTATATCCCTTTTCTTTATTTAGTTTTTCAATAGCTGTGCCAAGGTCTTTCAGTAGTGTTCTATTCACGCCTGCACCCACTTCATCTAATAGAACTAGCTTTGCATCTACCATCATTGTTCGACCAAGCTCCAATAATTTTTTTTGACCACCAGATAAATTTCCTGCTAACTCATTTCTTAAATGCCCTAAATTTAAAAACTCTATAACCTCAATGGCTTTTTGCTTAATAATATTTTCCTCTTTCATGATTAATGAAGGTTTAAATATAGCGTTTATCAATTGTTCACCTGACTGGTTACCAGGAACCATCATTAAATTTTCTAAAACTGATAAATTTGTAAATTCATGTGCAATTTGAAAGGTCCTAAGTAAACCTTTTGAAAATAATTCATAAGCAGGCACATCAGTTATATTTTCGTTGTTAAACAT
>CACMRE010000046.1:0-2160 GCA_902616025.1 uncultured Pelagibacteraceae bacterium
ACTTTGGGAGTAATTTTAACGTGTGCAATACTTTACGATATTCTTTTTAGATCAAGCATTAGTTTTAACATGCTTTTTTTAGAAGAAATCTGGAGTAGAAATTTCACAAATTTGTTTATTGCTCCCCTTAAGCTTAAAGAAATTATTGTTTCATTAATTTTTACTGCTTTGATAAGGACTTTAATAGGATTGGTTCCTGCGATAATGCTAACCTCTCCTTTATTTGGTGTATCAATTTTAAAATTGGGATTACCACTTTTATTCCTATTTCTAAGTTTATATCTTTTTGGTATAACACTTGGGTTGTTTGTGAGTTCAGGACTAATTAGATTTGGTCCATCATTTGAAAATATTGCATGGTCGTCCCTATTTTTGCTAGCTCCTTTAGGATGTATATATTATCCAATAGAAATTCTACCAGAATTATTTCAATTTATAGCAAAAGGTTTGCCGCTTGTTTATATTTTCGATGAAACTAGAAACATACTTTTAAATGGGTCGATTGATTATGCAAATTTGAAACAAGCATATTTATTAAACCTGATCTATTTAATCATTGGAATAGTCCTATTTTATTTATCTTTTTTGAGAGCTCGAATTAAAGGAACATTAATTAACATGGGTGAATAATTGGTGCGCCTGCTAGGAGTCGAACCCAGAACCTCCTGATCCGAAGTCAGGCGCTCTATCCAGTTGAGCTACAAGCGCATATAATAGTAATATATCATTTTATGAAAAAAAAAATAAATTTGATTGTAAAAGAAAGCAATAAAAATATGCGTATAGATGTTTTTATTAATAGTAAGGAAAATGAGATAAGTAGAACTAGAATAAAAAACTTAATTTTAAGTAAGAAGCTTAAGATTAATAATAAAGTTATTTCAGATCCTGCCAAAAAAGTTTTAAAAGACGATGCTATAGAATTAATAATTCCAGAGCCTAAAAAAGCTTCTCTGAAACCATTTAAATTCAAATTAGATATTGTTCATGAGGACAAAGATATAATAGTACTTAACAAACCAGCAGGTATCGTAATGCATCCAGGTGCTGGGAATTTTGATAATACAATTGTAAATGCATTAGTGGATTACGATAAAGACTCTCTTTCAAATATTGGTGATGAACTTAGACCAGGAATAGTACATAGGATAGACAAAAATACATCAGGTTTAGTTGTCATAGCAAAAAATAATCTATCGCATGAAAACTTATCTAATCAGTTTAATAAACACTCTATAACAAGAGTTTATCAATTATTGATATGGGGAAAAGTTAGACCTTCTAGGGGAAAAATTGAAACTTTAATAACACGAAGTTCAAAGAATAGACAAATGATGGAAGTTAGTCGGACTAAAGGAAAAAAAGCGATTACCAATTATAAAACTATCGAAATTTTTGAAAATAAACACACACCAACTTTAAGTTTAGTAGAATGCAAACTTGAAACGGGCAGAACCCATCAAATTAGAGTTCACATGAATTTTTTAGGAAATAGTATTGTTGGTGATGATAAATATAAAAAAAAGTTTAAGAAAATTAAAAATATTAATCCATTGATAGAGCAAAATTTAAATAGTCTTAATAGACAATTTCTTCATGCTAAGACTCTAGGCTTCATTCACCCCACGAAAAGCAAAGAAATGGTTTTCAGCTCAAATTTACCTTTAGAACTTGAGAATATTTTAAAAATACTAAGAATTACTAATAAATAAATCATTGAAAAATATAAATAATTAATTAGATAAACTCTTTATGAATACTGCAATAAATAATAACTTGCCCATTTTAAGTAATGAAGGTGGTCTATCTGCATATTTGGAACAGATTAAAAAATTCCCTATGCTTGATGCAGAAGAAGAATATATGTTGGCAAAAAATTGGAAAACAACTGGTAATATCAAAGCAGCAGAAAAATTAGTAACGAGTCATTTGAGATTGGTTGCGAAAATTGCAATGGGATATAAAGGATATGGATTACCAGTAAATGAGATGATCTCTGAAGGGAATATTGGTTTAATGCAAGCGGTAAAAAAATTTGAACCTGAAAAAGGTTTTAGATTAGCCACATACGCGATGTGGTGGATCAAAGCTTCAATACAAGAATATATTTTAAGATCGTGGAGTTTAGTTAAGATTGGTACAACAACTGCACAAAAAAAA
>CACMRE010000047.1:0-2015 GCA_902616025.1 uncultured Pelagibacteraceae bacterium
ATGGAAAATACCTAAGTAAGACAGTAAGTTCAATTGATATTGGCATAAGCACTAGAAAAGTTATTGATAAAAAAAAGTTGTTAATTAATCTAAAATATATTTTTCCCAATAAAGATTTTGTCAAAATTCAAAATCAATTGAAAAATAAAAAATTTTTTTACTTAGAAAAAAAAATATCTGAAGAAAATTATGAAAAGGTAATGAAACTAGGTGACAAATCAATTCAACCTGAGGAAAAATTAATAAGAATTTATCCCGAAAAAAACTTATTCAGCCATATTCTCGGTCAAATTGATAATGATAATAACGGAGTCTCAGGTCTGGAAAAATCATTAGACAAAATTTTAAGAAATAGTAAAGAACCTATCCAATTAACAGTAGATAAAGACTTACAATTTTTAATTAGAGAAGAGTTAATTAAATTTAACAAAATTTTTAATACCATTGGAAGCGCTGCAATTTTGATGGATGTAAATAATGGTGAAATACTATCTTTAGTTTCTCTTCCTGATTTTGATCCAAATCAGAGAGAGAAAATCTCAGATTCAAATTATATAAATAGAGTCACTAAAGGTGTGTATGAATTTGGATCTGTATTTAAAACTTTCACATTGGCCGCTGCTCTTAATGAAAAAATTATTAATGCTGAAACGGAATATGTTGATTTGCCAAAATCTCTTAAGTGTGCAGGATTTCCGATAAGAGAATACGACAAAAAAATCCCATCCAATCTTACTGCTGAACAAATATTAGTTCGATCTGGCAACATAGGCTCAGTTAGAATTGCTCAGCAAGTGGGCGAGGAAAAATTTAAGTCATTTTTATCAAAAATTGGTGTTTTAGAAAAAATTGACTTTGATATTGAGGAAGTAGGAAAACCAATACAATTCAATTGGGGAAAATGTCCACTTGCTACAGCATCATTTGGTCATGGCATTACAACTACATTGCTTCAATTAGCAAAAGCTTATTCTATTGTTGTTAATGGGGGTTATCAAATAAAACCAAAGTTGGTCAAAAATAACAGCAATGAAAAAAAAGAAAAAATTTTAAGTCAAAACTTATCAAGAGAAATTTTACCAATCTTGAGAAAAATTGTTTCAACAAAAGATGGAACCGCATCACTGGCAAATGTAAATGGATATGAAATTGGTGGTAAAACAGGAACAGCCGAAAAAAGTGCCGATGGAAAGTATTCAAATAAGAAGATTAATTCTTTTGTGTCAGTATTTCCAACATCTAAACCAAAATTTGTTTTAGCCGTTATGTTGGATGAACCAAAAATAAATGAAAACTATATTTATCATTATAGAGATGGATCAAACATAAAGTATAAAGGGACACCTTTTAATACTGCTGGATGGACAACAGTTGAAGCTACGGGTCAAATTGTTGAAAAAATTGGGCCTATTTTAGCCACAAAATATAGTGAATTTAATTTCTAAATGTTACTTAAAGATTATTTCCCAAATATTGGAAAAAAATATGAAAAGACTTTTTTTTCTGACATCTGTTTTGAGAGTTCAAAAGTAAAAAAAGATAATGTCTTTTTTGCAATTAAAGGCACAAATATTGATGGAAATAATTTCATATTAGATGCAATAAACAAAGGCTCAAAAATTATTGTAACTGAAAAGAAAATAACAAAATTTCCAAATGGAGTATTAATTATTCATTCAAAAAATGTGAGAAAATTATTAGCTGAAGTTTCATTTAAAATTTATAAAAAAAAACCATCAAATTTAATAGCAATTACAGGAACTAATGGAAAGTCTTCCGTAGCTGATTTTTATTATCAAATATTAAAATTTAATAAAAGAAAAGTTGCATCAATTGGAACTTTGGGTGTTAAATCAAACTACAAATATATTAATTTATCCAATACAACCATCGACCCAATTCAATTGGGGAAGATATTAAATTATCTTAAAAATCAGAAAGTAGAAGATGTAATACTGGAAGCTTCAAGTCATGGTTTAAGTCAAAATAGGTTAGATGGTTTAAAATTTAATTCA